>JBOGTO010000682.1:0-2822 GCA_050695155.1 Ktedonobacteraceae bacterium | reverse complement strand
GTCTATGACCCCTGCGCCGGTTCGGGTGGGATGCTCACCATAGCGAAGGAGCATATTCTGAAGGTCAACCGCCATGCCGAGGTGCATTTGTTCGGGCAGGAGGTCAACCCGGAAACATTCGCCATGTGCAAATCTGACCTGTATATGAAGAGTCCAGATGTCAGAGACGCTGAAAATATCAAGTTTGGCAGCACGCTTTCCAATGACCAGCACGCGGATAAGCATTTTGATTACCTGCTCACCAATCCGCCCTACGGCAAAGAATGGAAAATGGACCAGAAAGCCGTCGAGGCCGAGGCGGCGCGTGGCTACGCTGGCCGCTTCGGAGCAGGCACGCCGCGTATCAGCGATGGGCAGTTGCTCTTCCTGCAACACCTGCTGGCGCGAATGCAGGACCCGGCTCAGGGCGGCAGCCGCGTCGCCATCGTCATGAACGGCTCGCCGCTCTTCACAGGCGATGCCGCAAGCGGCGAAAGCGAGATTCGTCGCTGGATACTGGAGAACGACTGGCTTGAAGCCATTGTAGCCTTACCTGAGCAATTATTTTATAACACGGGCATCGCTACCTATATCTGGGTACTGACCAATCGCAAAGAGGAGAAGCGGCGCGGCAAGGTACAGCTCATTGACGCCACAGACTTCTGGGTACCCATGCGCAAGAACCTGGGCGACAAGCGCCGCGAAATCTCAACACCGCACATCAAACAGATCATCGAACTTTTCCTGTCCTTCGCGGAAGAAGAACATTGCAAAATTTTTGATACGCGCGACTTCGGCTATCGCAAGATCACCATTGAACGCCCCCTGCGACTGAACTTCCAGGCCAGCCCAGACCGTATCGCAAAACTCAAAGAGCAGAAAGTCTTCAGCGACCTCACCGCCAGCAAAAAGAAAAAGCCCGCAGAAAAAGCCGTCGAGGAAGCTGCGGGCATTCAGCAGCAAGAAGCCATCCTCGCCATGCTGGCAACGCTGCCCACACATTTATACAAGCAGCGTCCCACTTTTGAGCAAGAACTGGACAAAGCCGCCAGAAGCGCATCGATCAAACTTGCCCCGCCCATGCGCAAAGCCATCCTGATCGCGCTCGCCGAACGCGACGAAAGCGCCGCGCCATGCCTCGATAAAGACGGCAACCCCGAACCCGACTCCGAACTACGCGATACCGAAAATGCCCCGCTCGATCAAAACATCCAGACCTATTTCGAGCGCGAAGTCAAACCTTACGTTCCCGATGCCTGGGTGAACACCGCTATGCGCGACCACAAAGATAACCAGGTCGGCAAAGTCGGCTACGAAATCAACTTCAACCGCTACTTCTACCAGTACCAGCCGCCGCGCCCACTGGCAGCCATCGAAGCCGACATCAAAGCCATCGAACGCGACATCCTGGAAATGCTACGCGAGGTGGCCGGATGACAGAAATCGTAGAGGTAGAGCAGCCCCAAATACCGGAGAGTATGGGAAAGTGGAAAGCATATCCGAATTACAAGCATTCGGGCGTGGAATGGCTGGGGGAGATACCGGAACATTGGGAAGTCAAGAGATTAAAAGAGCATGTTAATCTAATAAATGGATATCCTTTTGAATCGGAACTCTTTAGTATGGCAAATGGCATACCATTGATAAGAATCAGAGATTTGATAGTGGGGACAACTCAAACATTTTATTCTGGTTCTAAAATAAACGATACAATTGTATATGATGGGGATGTTCTTATCGGTATGGATGGAGACTTTAATGTATGTTGGTGGCAGGGAGGTAAAGCGCTTCTCAATCAACGGCTCTGCTGCATTCGATCTAAAAAGGCAGTGAATATACGATATATGTATTATTTGCTTCGGCTCCCCTTAAAGATGATAAATGACTTGACATGGTTCACTACGGTGAAACACTTATCATCATCTCAAATAACAGCAATATTCTTTGGTTATCCTTCGCTTTCTGAACAACACGCCATCACAACCTTCCTTGACCAAGAAACTAGCAAGATTAACGCCCTGATAGCCAAAAAAGAACGCCTTATCAAGCTCTTACAGGAGAAACGCGCCGCTCTCATCAGCCATGCAGTGACGAAGGGGCTTGATCCTGCTGTGAAGATGAAGGATTCGGGCGTGGAATGGTTGGGGGAGATACCGGAGCATTGGGAAGTGAGACGGTTGAAGTTTATGGCAGATGTGCTTAACGGAGTAACTAAGGGACGTGATTTAGGTCAAAGAGATACTGTTGAACTTCCTTATTTACGAGTAGCTAATGTACAAGATGGATACCTTGATCTTTCAGATATAGCCACAATTCCTGTTGGGCTAGATGAGATAGAGCGTTTTTCCTTACATGCGGGCGATGTTCTTATGAATGAAGGCGGGGATTTTGATAAACTAGCTAGAGGGTATGTCTGGAATGGCGAGATCAGCCCTTGTCTGCACCAAAACCATGTATTTGCGGTTCGTCCTCACGCTGGAATAGATCCTTACTGGTTAAGTATGATTACGCTTACCAGCTATGCGAAGCATTATTTTATACTGAAATCCAAGCAAAGTACGAATCTGGCATCGATTTCGGCAACTAACCTCAAAGAACTTCCTGTCGTTATGCCGCCAAGTACCGAACGTATCGAAATCCTTTCCTATATTAAAGATGAGACCGCCAAAATTGATGCGCTTATTGCCAAAATTGGCGAGGCCATTGAGAAGTTAAAGGAGTATAGCGCGGCGCTGATTTCGGCGGCGGTGACGGGGAAGATCGATGTGGGGGGTGAGGCGGCGATTACATGAGTATGGTCCGAGGGCGACCGCAAGGGTCCCCTCTTTCACCAGTAGGTTTTT
>JBOGTO010000681.1:0-7960 GCA_050695155.1 Ktedonobacteraceae bacterium | reverse complement strand
TCGCGAACCGTAAAGTAGTTCGACATGATCAGTTCACCTGCTGGCGCAACAAACCTTATTCAGTGGCCGCTTTGGTTTTGCTTTGCCGATCCCACAAGTATTTTTGTAGCAATCTAAGCTGTTATAATTTTGCCATCCCAGTCTCCGCCCGCTGGAACGGAGGCATGTTGATGAATTAATTGCCATTCATTATCCCGTTTTTCAAAACAGTCCGTTTGGCGTGCCACTACAAGTCTAGTCGCACCGTTTTTGAGGACGATATGAACTTTTTGAACTGTACAAACGATACCCATATTGCCGTTCAACATCATGTCCATTTCAAGGATCTCAACTTGGCAGGAAGTGAAATTGCTAAAGACCCTGTCAAACATGTTCAATGCCGGTGGAATACCTTTCGAGGCAAAAGCAGGAATATCAAACCAAAGCACATCTGCTGCCCAATGCCGTGTGCTTTGCGCACCGGTCATAGATTCTGCCATTTCTTTCACTATGGAAATGATGATTTCTCTGTCCTTTTCTTGTAACGTCGTCATGGTGAGGTTCTCCTTCATGGTTCTCTTCTTTTTTCTCTTGCGCACATCCATGTGGAAGGCTCTAAAGCAAGTATCGGGCATCCTGTGAGAGCAGAGTCAAGAGGCACTTTTTACATTGACTCTCCAGTGAGGGGAGAGTGTATACTCCTCTTTAGAACACAACACACCAACACCTGGGGAGGATTGCCACCTATGCAAGATGCACTGAGCATTGGGGACTTTTCCGTGATCACACATCTGAGCATCAAAACGCTGCGCTACTACCATCAGGTTGGGCTGCTTGAACCAGCGGAAGTAGACCCACATACAGGATATCGGCACTATCGCGCGGAACAAATCCCGCATGTACAAATTATCCAGCGGTTCCGGGATCTGGGCATGCCCATCGAGGAGGTGAAAGCGGTCCTGGCGGCACCGGATCTCGATACACGCAATGCGCTGATCACCGCCCATCTGAGTCGGTTAGAGGGGGAGCTTGAGCAAACTCGCCAGGCGGTGCTGTCGCTGCGCAATCTCCTGGAACCCGCTCGCGCTCCGATCTCCGTAGAACACCGAACGGTTCGAGCAACGCAGGCGGTAGGCATACAGGAAGTGGTTGATCTGAGTGATTTACTGGTGTGGTATCATGGTGCTCTTGGTGAATTGTATGCCACTGTTGCCGTGCAAGGAATACAGCCGTCCGGTCCGAGCGGCGGCCTGTTTGCGAGCGACCTGTTTCAATACGAACGTGGTGAGGCGACCGTGTTTGTCTCCGTCTCTGGCGAGATGCAGATCGTTGGTCGGGTTTCACCGCTGGTGGTACCAGCCGCTGAGTTGGCGGTTGCCACGCATTGTGGATCACACGCCAACGTTACTGCTACATACGGAGCGCTTGGCGCATACGTTTCCACGCATGCGTTGGCCATTGTTGGTCCCGTTCGAGAATACTACCTCGTCGATGCGCGCACTACCAGTGATGCGGCACAATGGCGCACCGAAATCGCCTGGCCGATTTTTCAGACCGTGAAGGAACGCTCAAAGGCAGGGGACTAACGCACCATTTCTGTTGGAACTCATCGTAGAACACAGATGGTCGAGTTGAGAAGAACCGGAGGGTCTGAAATACAGCTGTGTGTCCGCGTTCTGCTTGCATAAAATGATGCTGCTCCTGAAGTGGTTTCCGAGAGGGGTGCGCCGTTTTATGCGGGAATCTTTTTAAGAAGAGGTATACAAACAGAACCATCGTTTGATACGATATACGCAGATCAACACAATGATTTTTTGAAGAAAGTGGAAAAATCGATGGTTCCTCCAGAATACTTTCCTTTCTTTATGACGGCTGCTGGCGCGGGTGCCGCTCTGATTGGCTTGCTCTTCGTGGCGGTCTCACTGGCCCCTCATCGGATAGTACACTCAGGCGCTCCGGTCGAGTCGCGTACAATGGCGAGTAGTACGTTCTCAGCCCTGTTTACTGGCTTCTTTATTGCGCTGGGAGCTGTGCTGCCTCACTGGAATATCGGGATCATTGCTCTGATTCTGAGCCTGCTGGGGTTGATGAATAGTCTGAGCCAGGCGTGGCTCATGCTCAGACCATGGCCTTCCTGGCAAAATGTGGTGCGAAGGATGTGGCTGACCGTGATCAGCCTCTACCTCTATGTCCAGACACTTATCAGTGCCATCCAGCTGCTCATTTCTCCCACTCGTGGTGATCTCGTCTTCGCTCTAGGAGGACTCCTCCTGGGCATCTACGGCATCGCGTTGTTACGTGCCTGGGAATTGTTAGGTGCGCAGCGAACTGGTCTGTTTGCCTGGCTCAATCCCCTCTATGAGAGTACGACTAGAAGCAAGCCCATTTCGCATACGGACCAATCAGACTCGTAGGGTACTTACGGAAATAACTTGATGATTCTCGCAAGGGAAGGCACTTTCTGAGGTCAAGACAAAGGTGATTCCCTCATTATGTTATTTCCTGATGTCCCCTCAACTTTCAATCCAGAACGGCGGCATCGACAGGGAAGCATCCTATTGGATAAGCGAGAGGTCATCTTACTAGACTGAGTCAGCATTTCCTAACAAGCAGGCTCACTTAATTTGACGGAGAGCCAGTTTAATTATCGTTCAACAGCTATGATCCCGACGACGTGTTCCGAGATAACTTCAATATCGCGAGAATATCCGGGAACTGACCGATGAGGAGATGGATATGACAGATTACGGGCACGATTTGCTCTTTGGCACCTTCATTACCCCGCGCGCCCAGCCTGTTCAGCATGCCGTTGAGCTGGCGATGGTGTCGGAGCGGGCGGGACTCGACCTGGTGACGTTCCAGGACCACCCGTACCAGCCGAGGTTTCATGATACCTGGACGCTGCTCTCGTACGTTGCCTCCCGCACGAAGCAGATCCACGTCAGCGGCAATGTCCTCAACCTGCCCTTGAGGCAACCCGCTGTACTCGCTCGCAGTGCGGCCAGCCTGGACCTGCTCTCCGGCGGTCGCGTTGAACTCGGTATTGGGGCAGGTGGATTCTGGGACGCGATCGAAGCGATGGGCGGACGGCGCTTGACAGCGGGCCAGTCCGTCGAGGCGTTGGAAGAAGCGATCCAGATCATACGCGAGATCTGGGCTACCGACAAGCCCGGGGGAGTGCGAGTCAACGGCACCTACTACCAGGTCAACGGCGCGAAACGAGGCCCCAGACCTGCGCACGACATTGGCATCTGGGTTGGCGCCTACAAGCCGCGCATCCTGAACATGACGGGACGGGTGGCTGATGGGTGGCTGCCCACACTCGCCTATCTGGAGGGTGGAGTAGCCGATCTTGAGGACATGAATACGCACATCGATGAGGGCGCTGCTGCGGTTGGACGTGATCCATCCAGCATCCGCCGGTTGCTCAACATTTCCGGGCAGTTTGTGCCGTCTGGACGTTCTCTGCTCAATGGGCCACCACGGCAGTGGGCTGAGGACCTGCTGGAAATCACCCTCACCTACGGCATCACCGGCTTCCTCCTTGCTGCAGACGATGAGCCTTCGATTGAGCTTTTCGCTTCCGAAGTCGCTCCGGCCACGCGGGAACTCGTCGCTGCCCAACGTACCCGTCGATAAGTGATGGGCTTTAGACAAGCGCGCCTCCTGTTTCGCGTCGATTGATCTTTTATGCTGATGGACTGCTTCGCGTCTATCCATTCTCTCATCCTTATCAGATTTTCAGTAGTAAGAGCGACAATAGCAAACAACTATTACAACAGGCTCCCGAAACACCCGGGCTGAATAACAACTGGCAGGGAAACATCTTTCTTGAGCGGGCGACCCAGGCAGGTGCCTGGCAACGCCGCGTGCCTGATACCACCGTCTCTTTTTCAGGAGAACTGCTCTGGCTGGCGAAGCTTCCATGCAACCTGGATTGGCCCGGCCAGGCTGAAAAAATTGGAAATACCCAGATTGGATGGCAACTTTGGCGTCTTACTGTCAGCGAGAATATGCCGATTTCATGGGAATCTATCCAGAACTGGTTTAAATATCGCTCAATCGATGTTATTCCGTTTCGTCAGCGCCTTGAGATTGTCAGTATTCCATCTATCATAATGGAGAATGGTCAATATACTATCGAGCCGGGCAAGTCAATATGGATCGCGTGCCATCCCCCCAGTCTCCAAACGCAAGGTATATTCAGAGAAATCGCTTTATCAGCCGAGCAAATAAACTCTAACGCCGATTTGAGTACACATCTTTCCAAATCTGTTTCGGCTTCCCGTTCTGCCGATCACATCAATTATTTCCGCTGGTCCGCAGGTCAAGCAGGCGATTATCGCATTCGCGTACAAGGCGACGCGAGCGCAAAGCCGTTGCATATCAGAGTGGCATCGCTCCCTGACATATAAGCTGTATGGCTTCGCGGATTTTCCTGTACTGTGACAAGATGTATAGGCTTCGAATCGCCTGAGGGTGCCACCACTGTCCACGCAGGCAGCCTGCCCGGATTCACACTCCCTCTCTCCTTCCCTGTGACGAGAACGTGATCTCTCCATACTTGTTCGTGACAGTATTGTGATGCCAGGCATGTATGCTTCGAACAAAGAGTTGCACACACGTTTGTACGCGGCGACAACAGACATTCGGAAAAATACAGATATTATGAAAGGATTATGATCATGCTGAACCGGGCTACTCGTTACTTATTAGCAGCGATACAAGCAATTATTGGCTGGGAGTGGATCGTCTCGGGAAGCAACAAGGTGCTTGCTGGCACCTTTCCTCAAAACTTCCTCACTACATTGAATACAGGCATCCAGGACAATCCTAATGGCTGGTACGTCTCTTTCCTTCAGAGCGTCGTCGCACCCCATAGCATATTTTGGGGCTACGTCATCGAATGGACAGAAATGACCATTGGCGTGGTGTTCCTCGCCAGCGCGCTTCTCCTGCTGGGGCAACCCCGGATGAGAGGCGATGCCCAACACCGGCTCGTAATCGGCTTCCTGTCGCTGGGAGCAGGGATGGCGGTGCTGGGTGCATTTTTGTGCGTCAACTTCCACTTCTGGATGGGACATGGACTGCTTCCGGGCGTTGGGGCCGCTCCGACCGATGAGGGCATCGATCTGGACGCCCTGGTTCCTCCCTTCTCGCTGGTCATTCTGATCGCCAATCTGGCACTCATTAAAGCGCTGCGCGGACAGACCTGGTATAGTCGGCTGTACAGGCGCACAGTACTTGGTCTGCGCCATTTCATCGGGATGGAAGAGGCGACTTCATCTAACAACACGACGGGAAGCCCCTCGTGATTGGCATGGCATTGCCAGGCTATCGGCCCCTACCTGTGGAGGATGGCGCTCCTATCACCTTCGCCGCGCTTCTCGCACAGACGTTCGGTGGCTTTGCGCCTCCGCCCAGGTACAATGTGCGAGTGTGGCACATCGGGAATGTGATTGATTCATGATGCGCGTTTGATCTTCGTCGATGGTTTTTGAGATACACTTGACTGTAGTGGTATATCGCGGTACGATGTTTTGGGACACGAGGGAAAATAACGAAAGGTGAAGCAGATGCAAGAGCAGAGAAGGCAGCAGCATATCCTCGTCAAGGTCTATCGCACTGCTGAGCGTTTGATGGTGACCACGCCTATGCCCGGACTCGAGCCGGAGAACATCCAGGTGGAAGTGACCCACGATGGACACCTGGTACTTCGGGGAGAGATGCGTGGCATGTTGAAGGAGGTCAAGGAACTATTGCTGGATGAATGGAGCGTTGGGGCCTACTATCGCAAACTGGCGCTGCCGGTGTCCATCAACGCAGAGTGCGCCAATGCATCGTACGGCAATGGGGTGCTGACACTGGCTTTTCCGATTAGCGATGTGTTGACCCCTGCGAAATTGACGCTTGAGCGTGTGGCTCCTGCTCACGGGCAGCGGAGGGGAAATGCCGGGCATCCTCCGCTCTGCGTTCACGTCCTGGCGCAGAAAGAAGAGTTGCCGTTGAGAAGCTGATGGTATTTAGCCAATGGTGAGGTTGACCGTCATGGTCGCCTCGTTTTGCCCAACCAGGACATGAACCTATGGCAATGGCTTTTTTAGAATATCACATTCCTGTGTCTACCTGTTTTCTGTGTTATCGGTGAGCTATCACCAATACGCGAAACTGCTTTGAATGATCTGCCGGAGTTCTTCCGCGCCGACACTTCGCGGGCAGTTGACAAGCAAACGTTGCTGTTTCAAGGTGCCGTCGATCAGCGCGGGGACATCTACTGGAGAGCTTCAGATGAAAGTGGCCTTGTGCTATGCAGAAACCCTCGTTTTGAAAGGTCGTCTCTGCATGTAGAGTCGCTTCACAGACGTGAATACGTCTGTTCCTACAAAGACAGGAGGCATTATGCACTTTTCAGAGTACATTGAGTACGATGCGGTTGGTCTCGCCCATCTGATAAAGAGCGGGCAGGTTTCGGCTCAGGAGGTGCAAGACCTTGCTCGTCAGGCAATTTTGGCAGTGAATCCGGCACTGAACGCTCTCGTCGGAGATCTGTTTGACGAAGCCCTGCCTTCCTCGGCCACCGGCCCTTTTGCCGGAGTTCCTTTCGTTATCAAAGACCTTTCGATTCACGCGGCGGGAGTCAAGACGGGCATGGGTACACGCCTGGTCGGAGATGGGATCATCTTTCCCCAGGATACCGATCTCATGACACGGTTCAAGCAGGCGGGACTGAGAACGCTGGGGCGAACTGCGACCCCGGAGTTTGGCTTCAACCTGACCACCGAGCCTGTCTCCAATGGACCCACGCACAATCCCTGGAACCTCTCTCGTAGTTCGGGAGGATCAAGCGGGGGGTCTGCGGCTCTGGTGGCAGCACGAGCGGTCCCGGTGGCCCATGGCACCGATGGAGCTGGCTCGTTGCGCATTCCTGCTGCGTGGTGCGGGCTGGTTGGTCTCAAGCCAACACGGGGACGTACCCCGCCTGGGCCAGATTCTGATGAACGCCTCTCAGGATTTGGCATCGATTTCGCTCTGGCGCGGACGGTGCGAGATGCCGCCGCCTTGCTTGATGCTGTGAGCGGTCCGGGCGTTGGAGACAAATATTTCGCCGCCCCGCCTGAGCGTCCCTTTGCTCAAGAAGTTGGCGCTCCTCCAGGACGATTACGTATAGCGACGACGACGCGGACATGGTCAGGAGCGCCTGTTGACAAAGAGTATGCAGACACCGTCTCGATGGTTTGTCGTACACTTGACGCGATGGGTCACGATGTGGAGGAAGCCAGCCCCCAGGTAGATTGGGAATATTTCATCGATGCCAATCTCCCTATCTGGACGGCATCAGTCGCTGATAGCGCGCTTGGCCTTGCTCACGTCCGTGGGATTGATGTTGGCCCGGACGTGTTAGAGGCGGTGACGCTAACCAGCGTTGAATATGGACGCCGGCTCACGGCGGTGGATCTCCTGCGGGCGTTGCGACTCTGCAAGACCATCAGCAGGGGTGTAGGCGAGTTCTTCGGCTCCTATGATGTGCTGGTGACGCCAACTGTCGCTACCCCGCCTCCTCTGTTGGGGTCTGTCAACCAGAATGATGCGAGCCTTGATCCCAGGGGCTGGCTCAACAAATTGTTCGCGCTGATCCCTTTCACTCCGCTCTTCAATATGACGGGGCAGCCAGCCATAAGCCTGCCTCTGGGACAATCGAGCGAGGGGCTGCCTATAGGCGTGCAACTGGTGGGACGCTACGGCGACGAAGCCACCCTCTTGCGGCTGGCGGCACAGCTTGAACAGGCGTTGCCCTGGAGCCTTCGCCGTCCCTCCATGTAACTGAGAAACGGGGAAGGCTTCGCCGGCTATCGTTTCACAGAGATCGGGCTAGGAAGCCCCTCGGCTTTAGCCAGGGGAGGAATAGTCCGCCGCCGCAGCGGTAAACATCTTCCATGCCGATCCATTTGACGATACCTCTCAAACATGTTATACTCAAACC
>JBOGTO010000680.1:0-6676 GCA_050695155.1 Ktedonobacteraceae bacterium | reverse complement strand
CTTGAAGGGCTGGACATCTCGCCTGAGATGCTGGCGGCATACCGGCGCAAGTTGGAGCGCGAAGACGAAGCAGTGCGACAGCGCGTTACTTTGCACGAAGGGGATATGTGCGATTATGAACTGGCGCATAAAGGAACATTCGATTTGATTTTGCTGCCCTTCAATTCGATTGCGCACCTGTACGAGATCGAGCAGCAGCTTGAGGCTTTTCGCAATACCTACGACCATCTCGCGCCGGGCGGGCGCTTTGTGGTGGATGTCTTCGTGCCTGACATTGACTATCTCAGCGATGCGCTCAACCATCCCTCGCATGTGTACGTGGAAGATGAGATCGAGGTGCCTGACGAGTTTACCATGCTGCTCTATACCAGCCGCAAATATGATACCAGCGAGCAATTAGAACATATTCTGTGGACGCATGAGAAGTTTTTTGAGAACGGCGACCACGAACGCTATCTCTCCCGACTCGACATGCACATCTTCTTCCCCCGCGAACTGCAACTGCTTTTCCTGGCAACGGGCTTCAGCATCGACGCTATCTACGGCGGCTACGATTGGAAGCCTTTTGGCAAAGGCACACGACAAATTGTGGTTGGACGAAAACAGTAGCATAAAAATGGAAGAGATGAGGGCAGACTCTTCCATTTTTATGCTACGAGTGTTGGAAGTGTGGGGTCTTGCCCCCGCCCTGGTTGTGTGCTAGAATATATCCTAGTGAATAAGTCGGAATAATCTGGCTGCGCGTGGATATTGCAGGACAAATCTCGCGATAATAAAGAAGAGAAGGAGTCGACCATGTGGTTACAAGTGTCTACAAAGGGCGAATATGGCGTGCGAATCATGGTCGATCTGGCTCGTCATTATGGTGAACGCCCCCGCTCGCTTACCGATATTGCCCAGGCGGAGATGCTGCCGCTGGCCTATTTGGAACAACTGGCGAAACTGTTGCGCGAGGCGGAGCCGCCATTGCTGGTGAGTACGCGCGGCGCGCACGGCGGCTATCGATTGAGCCGCAACCCCGAACAGATCACGATGGGCGAGGTTTTGCGCGTACTGGAAGGGCCAATCGCGCCTATGATCTGCGCGACCGAGGGCGAGATGACCGAGATTTGCGGCAAGCTTGGCACCTGCAAAATTCAGCAATTGTGGTCCAGAGTGCGCGACGCGGTGGCGAAGACTATCGACGCCATGACGCTGGCAGAGTTGACGGGCGAACCAGAACAGGAGCAGGCATCTCCCGCGCAATTTATCGCTCTTTCTAATATTCGCGTGGCGCACGCTGCCACGGAATAAATAAAAAAGATTTCATCACCCTGATAGGGTGGAGAAGCATAACACAGGAGGATATCTTTTCGTAATGGAGTCAGAATTAATTATTAAGAACCTTCACGCCAATATTGAAGGCAAACCCATACTGCGCGGCGTCGATCTCGTGGTAAAAAAGGGCGAAGTACACGCGCTGATGGGACCCAACGGGTCGGGTAAAAGCACACTGGCGAACGTGGTGATGGGCAATCCCAAATATGAAGTGACCGATGGCGAAATCTGGTTCAAGGGCGAGAATATCCTGGAATATTCGCCCGACCGTCGCGCGCGGATGCGCCTTTTCCTGGCCTTTCAGTACCCCATGTCTATTCCTGGCGTGAGCGTGGCAAACTTCCTGCGCCGCTCGCTGGAAGCTGTGCGCGAAGGCAACAAGCCCCTGGAAGAGGGCGAGAACCCCACCGGCAAAATCGCCAAACGCAAGAGCATTCCCCCCGGCGAATTTCGCAAATTGATGCAGGAGAAGATGCGCCTGCTCAAAGTGGACAACAGCTTTATCAACCGTTCCATCAACGATGGCTTCTCTGGCGGCGAAAAGAAACGCGCCGAGATTCTCCAGATGGCTCTGCTCGAGCCAGAAGTTGCCTTGATGGATGAGACGGACTCTGGCCTGGATATTGACGCGCTCAAGATCGTCTCCGAAAGCGTCAATGCGCTGCGCGGGCCAAACCTGGGCATCCTGCTGATTACGCACTACCAGCGTATGCTGAACTACATCACCCCCGACTACGTGCATGTCATGTTTGATGGGCGTATCGTCAAGTCTGGCGGCCCCGAACTGGCCTTTGAACTTGAAGAGAAGGGGTACGAATGGCTCAAGCCTTCTGACGAAGAAAATGGGGTGACGGTCAATGGCTAATAACTTTCCGGCAGGTTTCTCGCGCGGCGCGGTAGAGGAACTTTCGCGCCTCAAGAGCGAACCAGCGTGGATGCTTCAGAAGCGCCTGCAAGCCTGGGATAGCTACGAACAGACTCCTTTCCCACTGGGTCGGCGTGGAGACCTGGGTACGCTGCGCATATTCTCAAACTTCAAGTTCCAACAACTTACACCATATGTCCCGGCCAGTGCCGATGATAAGCTGTCCGCGCCCATCGCGCAATCGCTGCAAGAAGCGCTGGTGGACCAGCGTTCCGGCCTGTTTGTGCAGGATAACGCCTCCGTGCTGAGAACAGAACTCTCGGAAGAGTTGAAAAGCAAAGGCGTGATCTTGACCGACCTGGACAGCGCCGTGCGCGACTATCCCGAACTGGTGCAGCAGTACTTTATGACCACCTGCATTCCTGTGGAAAGCTCAAAGTATACCGCGCTGCACGCAGCCTTCTGGAGCGGTGGCGTCTTCCTGTACATACCAAAAGGTGTGGACATCGAAGACCCTATTCTCTCACAAATCTGGCTCAGCGCGCCCGCTTCGGCCATCTTCGCGCATACACTGATTATCGCCGGAGAAATGAGCAGCGTGCGCTACGTCGAGGAACACAACTCGTCCTTTGAAGGCGAGCAGCCTTCGCTGTTCAGCAGCGTGGTCGAGGTGTATGTCAAGAACGCGGCGCATGTCGAGTTCAGCAATATGCAGGACCTCGGCCCCAACGTGTGGACGATTACCAATAAGAACGCTGTGCATGAAAAAGATGGCAGCACCACCTGGGTGCTGGCCGATCTCGGTAGCCACGCCATGCTCTCTAACATCGGCATTGGTCTGGCTGGCAATGGCAGCGCGGGCGAACTGGTGGGCGTCTTCTTCACCGACCACGACCAGCGTTATTCGCTCAACACGCTGTCGGACCACGCCGCAACCGCGACCAACGCGGAAACGCTGGTTAAGGGCGTGCTGACCGACGAATCGCGGGTCGAGTTCGACGGTATGATTCGCGTGCGGCCCAAAGCGCAGCAAACCGCCTCGTTCCTCTCGGATCATACACTGCTGTTGAGCGATTCCTGCCGCGCCGAGTCGATTCCGGGTCTGGAGATCGGAGCTAACGAAGTCAGCGCCAGTCACGGCGCGACTACCGGCAAAATCGACGAAGAGCAGCTTTTCTACCTGATGGTGCGCGGCATCGCGCGCGAAGAGGCCGAGCGTATCATCGTACAGGGCTTCTTCGAGCCAGTCTTGCAGCGCATCCCGCTGGAGAACCTGCGCGCGCGCCTGCGCCGTAGCATCGTGCGCCGCATGAACAAGGGCTACGAAAGCGAGGCCGATATGTGGATCGACGCCCAGGAACACTGGGAAGTCGAAGGCGTAGACGAATACGCCATCTCACTCGCCGACCCCAAAGAGGAAGAAGAAATCCAGTTGGCGGAATATTAAGGTTGTACAGGGAAGTTGCTATGGAATGTGATACTGTAATGCGGAGGATGTGGTATGGCTCAGGGCGACCGCAAGGGTCCCCACCCATCCCTTCATCCGCCCCCGCCCTTACAATGACTACGATGGTAGGTAGAACGTTCATTGTAAGGGCGGGGGATAGAGAGGATGTGGGGTGGAGACCCTTGCGGTCGCCCTCATCCTTGTTGTGAGGCAGCATATGACAACGGTGCGACAATCTATGGCACGCAGCGCGGAAGATATTCGCAAGGATTTTCCCATCCTGTCGCGCCAGGTGCATGGGAAGCCTCTGGTGTACCTGGATAGCACGGCCAGCTCGCAGAAACCTCTGGCCGTGATCGAGGCTATGAGCGCCTACTACGAGACGACCCATGCCAATGTGCATCGCGGCGTCTACGAGATCAGCGAAGAGGCGACGGCGAAAATGGAAAGGGCGCGTGTCAAAGTTGCCCGTTTCATCAATGCGCGCCAGAGCAAACAGGTCATTTTTACGCGCAACACAACGGAGAGCATCAACCTGGTAGCGTATAGCTGGGGCAATGCCAACATCAAAGCGGGCGACCTGATCGTGCTGACAGAGATGGAGCATCACAGCAACCTGGTTCCCTGGCAATTGCTGGCGCAGCGCACGGGGGCGCGTCTCGAATTTGTGCCATTAACAGATGATGGTTTGCTGCGATTGGACGTGTACGAGCAATTGTTGCAGCAGCAGCCGAAACTGGTTGCATTCACCCATATGTCGAATGTGCTGGGCAGCATCAACCCGGCTCAGGAGATGATCGCGCAGGCGCGCGCGGTTGGCGCGCTCACCCTGCTCGACGCGGCGCAGAGCGTTCCCCATATGCCTGTCGATGTGCAGGCGCTCGATGTCGATTTCCTGTGTTTCAGTTCGCACAAGATGCTGGGACCAACGGGCATTGGCGTGCTATACGGCAAACGCGACCTGTTAGAAGCCATGCCGCCATTCATGGGCGGCGGCGACATGATTCGTACCGTCGGGCTGCGCGAGTCCACCTGGAACGACCTGCCCTGGAAGTTTGAGGCCGGCACACCCGCCATCGCCGAGGCCATCGGCCTGGGAGCAGCCGTCGATTACCTCAACGCTATAGGCATGGAGAACGCGCGCCAGCATGAGCAGACCATGACCACCTACGCTATGCAGCAATTGCGACGGGTGCCAGGCCTGACCATCTACGGACCGGACGCTTCGCAGCGCGGCGGCGTCGTCTCGTTCACGCTGGGCGACATTCACCCACACGATCTCGCCTCTATCCTCGATCAAGAAGTGGGCGTGGCTATTCGCGCCGGACATCACTGCGCCCAACCGCTGATGGAGCGTTTCGGCCTGTCCGCAACCGCGCGCGCCAGCTTCTACGTGTATACCATAGAGAGTGATATTGATACGCTGGTGCAAGGGTTGCATAAAGCTCTGGAGATTTTTAATTTGTAAGGATTTTGTCTATGTCAATGGACTATCGTGAATATATTCTCGATCACTATCGCAATCCGCGCAATTATGGCAAATTGGAGCGGCCCGACGCGCACGCCGAAGACTCCAATCCCCTGTGCGGCGACCAGCTTGCTATAGATTTGCAGATCGAGGGAGATCAGGTGACAGAGGTGCGCTTCCAGGGGCGCGGCTGCGCCATCAGCCAGGCGGCGGCTTCCATGCTATCAGAGATGATCGAGGGCAAGCCTGTCGAGGAAGTTGTGCAATTGGGCAAGGACGATGTGCTTGACGCGCTGGGTATTCCCATTAGTCCGGCGCGTACCAAATGCGCCTTTTTATCGCTGCGCGTGCTGCACCGCAGTCTCGCGCTGGCAGGATTGGAAAAACCCCGCGAAGAAGAGGAGGAAGAATAGATGCGTTTGCAAGATCAAATCGCCATTATCACTGGTGTCAGCCATGCCGGGCAAGTAGGTTTTGCGCTGGCCTCCGGCTTCGGGCGCGAAGGGGCAAAGCTTGCCATCGCTTCGCGCAGTTCCGAACGTGTTCAGGCGCGAGCGGAGGAGTTGCGAGCAGGGGGCGCGCAGGTCATCGGCATTCCGGCTGATCTAACATCCGAAGAAGGTGTCAATGCGCTGATCGCGGAGACGGTTAGCCACTATGGGCGTATCGACATCCTGGTCAACCTGGCGGGCGGCCTCACCAAATATGGCCCATCGCACGAATTATCGCTGGCCGCCTGGGAGTCGGAGTTGAACAACAACCTGCGCTCCACTTTTCTGTGTTCGCGCGCCGTCTGGCCGATTATGCAAAAAAATGGCGGCGGCAAAATCCTCAATTTCAGCACCGCCGGTGGCGTGATGGGTGCCAGCGCGAATATGCTGGCCTATAATTGCGCCAAAGCGGGGGTAGACGCGCTCACCCGCACGCTTGCAAAAGAGGGGAAAAGCGTTGGTATCCGTGTCAACTCGCTTGGCCCCGGCCTGATCGTCACCCAGTCCAACCTCGAATCTATGAAACCGAGCGAGCAAGAATTGCACAATAAATGGGTTAGCAAAGAGCAGATCATCGAGGCCGCTATTTTCCTGGTCTCTTCCGCCGGCGACGGCGTGACGGGTACGTTACTGCCGGTGCAAGGTAGAGGTGTATAGTAGACCATGACCGATTTTTTCAAAGTGGCGCAAGTAGATGACCTTGAAGATGGCGATTTGATGGCGGTTGAAGTAGATGGCGAGCCGGTCTGTCTCGCAAAAGTGGAGGGCTGTATCTACGCTTTCACCGACAACTGCACCCATATCAGCGGCCCCCTCAACGAAGGCGAACTCGACGGCGAAATCCTGACCTGCCCCTGGCACGGCGCACAATTCAACATCACCACCGGCAAAGTGCTGCGCGGCCCCGCGCGCCAGGACATTGCAACGTATCCCGTCAAAGTGGAAGATAACGCTGTTTTTGTGAGCCTGCCCGACGAATAGGGCAAGCCTCCCCACCCCCGGACGCCCACAAGGGGCATCCCTACATTACACGGACACCCCCATCCCCACCCCTAACCGGTTGCATGGGGGAGCGGGTGGGGCGCACA
>JBOGTO010000679.1:0-19905 GCA_050695155.1 Ktedonobacteraceae bacterium | reverse complement strand
CCCTTAATACACTGTTCCGCAAAATTGCTCGCGGCAGCCGCCAGCAAACTGATCGATTGCAGCAAGTTGTAAGCCGCGACCGGCATCATCACGTTGATCTCGAAGTTGCCCGCTTGCCCCGCGATAGTAATTGTCGTATGGTTGCCCATTACCTGGGCGCACACCATGCATACCGACTCCGCAATCACCGGGTTGACCTTGCCCGGCATAATCGAACTGCCCGGCTGCACAGCAGGCACATCGATCTCGCCGATACCGGCGCGCGGCCCCGATCCCAGCCAGCGAATATCGTTCGCAATCTTCATCAAGCTGACCGCCAGCGTATTCAACGCGCCGCTCGCTTCCACGATATTATCCAGCGTATTCTGCGCCTGGAAATGGTTGCTTGTCTCATGCACATTGACACCGTTCATCTCCGATAAACGCTGGCAGACGCGCCCTGCGAACTCTGGATGAGTATTGACGCCCGTGCCAACGGCAGTGCCACCCAGCGCGACCTCCGATAACTCGCCCTGCGCGTGTCGCATCCGCGCGATGCCGCGCTCTACCTGCCCGGCATAGCCCAGAAACTCCTGCCCCAACCGGATAGGTGTCGCGTCTTGCAAATGTGTGCGCCCGGTCTTGATAACTGGCATGAACTCATCGGCCTTCTGCTGTAACGCCCTTTGCAGCCCCTGTAGCGCCGGTATCAGATCGTGTTCGATACTCACCAGCGCTGACAAATGTATAGCCGTCGGAATCACGTCGTTGGACGATTGCCCGAAATTGACATGATCGTTAGGATGCACCTTGCGCGATCCGCGCTCACCCCCCATCAACTCACTGGCGCGGTTAGCAATCACCTCGTTCGCATTCATATTCGTCGAGGTGCCAGAACCCGTCTGAAAAATATCCAGCACAAAGTGACTATCCAGCTTGCCATCAATCACCTCCTGCGCCGCCCGCACAATCGCTTCCGCGATCTGCCGCTCAACCGTGCCAAGCTCCTCATTGGTCAGAGCAGCCGCCTGCTTAATCTGTCCCAACGCGCGAATAAACTGGCGCGGGAACCGCAAATCGCTAATCGGAAAATTCAACACGGCGCGCTGCGTACTCGCGCCATAATACGCATCTATGGGTACCTGCATCTCGCCCATCGAATCCCGCTCGATGCGCGTCTGTTCGGAAGTGGTCATGGTATAGCTCCTCGTCGAGTGTTCAGTGTAATGTATGGGTATGGTATTTCTCTCAAATTATAGCACGCGATCACAGGACGATGGGCGTAAGGGGTAGTCTAACTTAGCCTGTTCGCTAGCGTCGCTTACGCGCTGACTCGCGCACAGCTTGCAGGTTGAGTAGTTCCGCGACTTCATAGGTAGGAACAGGGCCGGACATTGGACGTAGACGCACGAACGCGGGGAAATGCCCTATACGCCCGTGTAGCTCCGTGAGCAGGACGAAGGCTGCGGGCGCGTAGCCGGGAGGATTGATCAACAGCGGGCGCGTTTGCCATTCCTCAGATGATAAGCCCACGCTATTGACAAGCGCCACAATCTGGGGTTCAAGCGTTTCTTCCTGGTTGATCTGCACGCGTGCAAGACGCACTTCCTCGATAGGAGCACCTGCCATCGCCTCGACTTGCCTGTTCTGGCAGTCAGTGAGCGGGTGGGTGAAGTTGAGTAGCAGCATAGTGCATCTCCTTGATGCAAGAGTTGTTGATGTTGAGAGAAACGTACCACAATCATCATCAGAATGCATCAGAATTGCTTGCGAAAAAAATCACAACTCTCTCTGATGTATTCGCTGAGCCGCGCGGGTATACTCTATTCAACGTAGCCGAAGTACCTTCCGAAATGCTCGCGCAGGAAATGATACGTGAGATTGTAGCTTTCCAGCAGGTCCCAGGCGATACGGCATTCGGCAAAGATTTTTGATGTGTGCGTACTAACTGTGCTGAGTGTAATCGAAAAGGCATCGGCCACTTCCTGTGGATTCATGCCCTTAGCAAAGGCCTGTAGGATTTCCAGCGGGCGCTTGTGGCCCAGCGCCTGCTCGACTCGTTCGCAGCGCCTGCGTTCCTGCGTATCCATATGATGCTGTACGGCCTGGGTAGAATCGGCAAGGTGTTCGATACCAGCGAAATAAGCTCCCAATGGAATGAATGGCACCTCGATCAGCTTCACACCGGCGTCCGGCGGAACATGCATACGCTGACCATCCTTTACCTGCTCTCGCAGCAGTTCTGGTGTGTAGATATGCCAGATGTGATCGAACGGGTCAAACTTCAGTTGCGCGGCAGAGATTGCCATAAGGGACATCAGGCGGCGGCCACCCGTGACCGACAAGTGAATATGGCGCGGCTGGCGTTTAAGCTCCTGAATGAAGCGGTAGATGGTCTCGCGTGCGCCCTTTGCGCCGGTACTATCCGAGATGTCGTCGAGTGGCATAGCATCGAGTTCCAGCACTTTTAGACGAAAATGGCAGGTGAGCGACTTTCCATTAAAGCGGTAGCAATCGCCTATAAACTCGGCGTTGAGCTGTTCCAGCGATTGTTGCAGCCGTTTCTGGGCAGCGTGAGGATGAATGACGATCACTTCGCTGATGGGAAAGTCGCGCCGCAGCAGCAGATCGAGGGTGAACGTAACCACCTGCGGCTGTCCGCCCAGCGTAGCGAGCAGGGTATGGATGTATTTTGGCTCTGGCAATGGCATCACCTCTCCTTCGTTTCACTTGCATTGTATCAAAAGGGAAGAGTTAATGATAGCAGTTGGCGCATATGATAGCGATCAAGATTGGAGCGTAGCGATGGTACCCTTGCTGCCGGCTATCCTCATCGGCGGACCACCTCACGCGGGCAAATCCGTCCTATTTTACAGTCTGACCAGAACTCTGCATGAACGCGGTGTGCGGCATCACGCCATACGCGCCTGCCCGGACGGCGAAGGCAACTGGTATCAAGAAATTCATCGTGTGCTTGATTCGGAGGCCATCCGCCTGCTGCGCATCAAAAAAGCCTGGACAGAAGGTTTCGTACAGGGTATTTGCCGCGACCTCGAACGCCGCCACCTCCCATTGCTGGTCGATGTCGGTGGTCAGCCTGAGGAGTGGCAGCAGCGTATCCTGCAAGCCTGTACTCATTCCTTGCTCCTCCTTCGTCATGACCGGCCAGAAAGCGCCGCTTTCTGGCACACGCTCGTCAAGCGCACCGGCTTATTGCCCATCGCCGAATGCTTCTCACAACGCGATAGTATATCATCTGTCGCTTCAACAACTCCTATCCTGAAAGGCACACTCGCGAACCTGGAACGCGGTATTCCGGCGCAAGGCGCACTCTTCGATGCGCTTGTCGAACGCATCACATCCCTTTTCGCCTCTTATTCGCTGGCAGAACTGGAACAGGCCAAACTCGCCCTGGCCCCAGCCGAATTTCCCGTGAACCTCGACCCTCTGCTGCGCAAATTAGACCCGCGTGCCAGCGCATGGACGCCCGCCATGCTCAAACGCCTCTCCGGCGAGCTACCGCGCAATAAGACGCTCGCCATCTATGGTCGCGGCCCCGGCTGGTTATACGCCATGTTAGCTGCTTATACCGCTCAACAGCCATTTTACCAGTTTGATCCACGCATCGGCTGGCTCAGCCCGCCAGCTTTAAAGATGGGCGCACAGCCATCAAGCGAGGAAATAACCATCCAATTGCGCGCATACCAGGACGCGCACATACTCTCCATTCGCATCAACACCGATTATCTCGACCATCTACAGGCCGAACAACTCACATTCCCATCCCTGCCAGCCGGAAGAGGCGTCATCATCGATGGCAAAATTCCCCACTGGCTGCTGACAGCTCTGGTACGCCTCTACGCTCAAGCAGACATGGCCTGGATTGCCTGTCATCAACCGGAGCTTAAATCAGCCGTTGTCATCGCATCGCGCGATCCCGCCCACGCTCCGGGCGATATGATACCAATGCCCATCCTCGTCGATAGCCATTCTATCATGAATAGTGGAATAAAGTAGCAGTTTACGGTAAAATGATGAAGTTGTTACAAACGTAGGAAAGGACGATACATGGCTATGGATAGTTTATCACTCTCTTCGACATCTTCAGTACCATCGACATTGCTGGAAACAACCGCGCCCGCGAAACTCTATGCCTTCCTCCTAAAATTGCGCCCTCTCCAAGAAGGTACCCTCCAGCCATTTTCTGGCGAACTTGTACACGCAGCATGGCTCTCATGGCTGGGTACCGCCGCGCCCGATGTAGCCACATGGCTTCACGAAGGTAATAAGCGCCGCCTGTTTACTTGCTCCAGCCTACAATTTCCGCTCCCACCAGAAAAGATGCTCGAAGTAGAACGCCGTAACGTCCACTGGCCCCTCTCGCCCGAAAAAACCTACACCATCCGCGTCACCCTGCTGCTTGGTGAACTCTTTCCCCTCTTCCACCGGGCCTTAACGGACTTCACGCGCGCCAGCGCGACAGCCGGGGTCAAGCCGCCTTTCATGCGCCTGGGAAAACAATCGCTGCTGCTCGAAGAAGTTGTGCTTGAAAACAACGACCCGACAGGCTGGACTGGCTTCACCTCTTTCGCCAATATGGTAGATGCAGCGCGAGCCATAAAGCCAGCCAACATCATACCCTTGAAACTCGAATTCGCCTCTCTTACCGCTTTCAATCGTGGCAATGCGAAAAATCGAGCGTATGGCAACTACAGCGCCCGTCTTCCACTCCCTAACTACGTATTCTCCTACCTCGCCAAACGCTGGAACGAACTGGCTCCGCCCGAACTAGCTAACCTCGTACAGAGATCAGCCATCGAACAATACATCCAGGAAGAAGGCATCATCATCGCCGACTACAACCTCAAACCCCACGCCGTAAAACTCTCCCATCACTGGGAACAGGGCTTCACCGGCACCTGCAAATACCTCCTGCGCGGCCCCGACGACCCCATTACAGAAGAGTCTCCTTTGACGGTGAGGCAGCAAATACTGCTGTTAGGGCAACTGGCGTTTTATTGCGGCGTTGGGCATAAGACGGCGATGGGGATGGGGAGAGTGAGGCAAATATTGATATAAGATTCATAATATATTGATATTATCGAAAAGCTTAGACCATGAAAATTTGTTTAAGATAAAGAGCGGCTCTCATGCCTTCAATATCAATAGTATTTGTCGCGCCAATTCCTATTCATAAATCTTTCAATGACTCGCCAGTACAATGATCTATCAAATATCTTACAACATCGTTTCGATTGACTCGTTTACCTTTGGTTTTGCAATTGTATTCGTAGACAAGGCGATCCAACTTACGGATATGAACTGAACTGAGGTATATAGTTACCTTTTCTCGATTCTTCCCATTGTTTTCTTGTGGCTCAATCCCTTTTCGTTGCTCTGACATCACACTTCACCTCGCTATTTCTCCAGTTTGGATCGTGATTCTATTAACCCATCTTAGTATAACCTTGAATAGGTACTAACTTCAATATTCCGTATTCAGATGAAGCAGAATGGCTCGAATTAACGATGGCTTAACCACACAAATCATTTTTAGCCTTCAAAATGTACGTATATGACTCCATGCAATGAAATAACACGGTAATACCTCTAAAAGCTTTAACCGTTTTAGCTTTTAACCTTATTAATTTAACAAGGTATAAATTCAATACATTATTTTACTTACACTTAACTTTGGATTGTTTTTATCGTATACTTTATTGTAAAGGCATCTTCTCATGGTGCCTTGAAGAACTGTAGAACCTGGCAACTTGATGACTGCGCCAATAACGGCTTGAACTGCTTCGGTGTGACAACCGATTAGCTAATTGACCAGGCTACAAGAAGTCAGTAGGTACGAATTATCCAAATTTGAACCTTTCAAGGAGGAACACATGAAAAAAAGGCCAAAACGGCGATTGAAAGCAACGAAAGCCAGACAACTACTAGCTCCTACCCAGCATTCCTACCCAGCACATTTTAAGCAGAATCAGAATAACAAAATAGCTCCTGATCCTGCTTCTAATGCGCTGGGTAGGAATACTGGAAAACTCAGGGAAGTCGAGCGATACCTTTCTTTGAGGAAACAAGCAATTGCTGAGGAAACTCAACGATTTGTCATCCGCAGAAACGCCAACATTCAGTTCTTTCTAGTGATCTGTGTTGCTATAGCGTTTTTTGCATACTACAGCTTCAGCTTGTATGAACTCTTCTCAAAAGGAGATGTACGTTGGATTGTGGGTGACGTTCCAGCAGTCAGGTACTTTTGGAAAATGGTTGATCATTTCGTTTTCCGAAAATGAGCTTCATACCAATAAATTGATCTAACATGCTCAAGAGGGAGCCTGAAAATAGGCTACGCCACAAACGTCTTCTGTTCAGGTCCTCCACTTGAGCATTTTTGTGAGCCTGCTTGTCCATTTCTATTGCAATTTTATGATATAATGGTTTCTGTAGCAGTCCTTTCAAGCTGTTAAATCCGCCCGGAATTGAAATGAGCTAATGGGAATGCTATTTAGCAGCTTTTAGTCAGCGGCTGGGCTGTTATTAATCCCGTTAGGGTTTGTTAAGTAGCAAAAACACCTACAGCGATAAAGGCGTGGGTGTTTTTTTGTACCCTAATAAAGATTCTAAAAATCGCCACCTGGATTCTGAATTCAGAACAACCTCTGAGGAAATTTCATAGGCATTTCTGATGTTCAATCTGCATCAATTGTGTTATACTGCTGATGCTTGAGCTATACCTCAAACACAAACTGCTAGAAGCTGGAGGTGAGTCATTCGTGGGGAAGCAATCACTCGTAGCATTAGATACTGATCATATTAAACAGTACGTATTTGCCACCGACAAACTGAAAGAAATTCGCGGAGCCAGTTCGATACTCGATAACCTCAACCGTAGGATAATGCAACAAATCGCTGACGATAAAGAGTTTCACGCAACCCCTGTTTATACCAACGGGGGAGCAGGATTATTTCTGGTAGATGGAGATAAAGAGGTAGCTAAGAAATTCGGTCAGCGCATACAGCAAGCATATAATAGAGAGACAGTAGGTGGTGCATCCATCACCTTCGCTGTAGAGGAAATTCCTAGTAATATTCAGGATGCCTGGAATGATGACATCTGGGATACCCTTGAACTCCTACGTTACAAGCTAGCAAAGAAGAAAAATATCCCACCAGACATCAGTACTCTTCCTTCTCACCCCTTTTTATATCTCTGCGATGCCTGCGGCACCCGCTACGCTGAGAGGAAAGACTACGATGAAGCAAGAGATGAAATCAGTCGAGACAGACGTTACTGCGAGGTTTGTATAGCAAAACGTCGTGAAGATGGCAAGGTGAAAGATGGGATCGATGATATCATCAAAGAGCGTAAAGGCACAGGTGAAGTAAAATTCAGTGCAACACATCCTTTCACCTGGGAAAAAGTTATAAAATTTCTCTCAGACGATTACATCGATTCTATTCCAGGTGGCACAGAGCGACCCCCCGATTTCAATGAACTACGCGGGATTGCAGGTGGGAAAAACTATCTTGCCTTGATTTATGCAGATGGTAATGCTATGGGACAATTGATGAGCGAATTTAAGTCGCTGGCAAAGATACGTGAGACGGCTGAGAGTATCGACGATGCAGTGTATGAGGCTATGAGCGATGCAATTAGTAAACATCTAAAGGTTGTTGATACCCGTACACCGCCAATGTTTCCTTTTGATATCCTGCTAATAGGCGGCGACGATATCATGATCGTTACTTCCTCCTCTATTGCTCTCGATGTAGCCCGTACTATTGCAGTGACATTCTTTGAACAGACCAGAGGAAAAGGTCCCAACGGCAAAGATTGTACCATCTCTATCAGTGTTGTCCTTGCCCCTGTCAACTATCCTTTCGGTCTATTACAAGACCTGGCTCAAAGCACACTCAAATTCGCCAAAACGTCAGCCGCCAAAAACCCGCCGAAAACAGCTTATGGTGATACAGTCATCAACTTCATGACCGTCACCGGCAGTAATAGCCTCAACTTCAACAAGGTCTACGACTCGCTTCGTAAAAAAACAGAAGATGAGAAAGACCCTGATTTTTACGCGACCCTGCGGCCTTATAGCGTTGAAGAATTGACCGAATTATTGAATATGATTCGCCAGGGCAAACAGAGGGGTCTGGGTCGTACCAAACTACACCAGCTACGCGAGGCTGTGCTGCGTATGAATCTGACAACATCGGTAAGTGAAGCGTTGGCGGTATTGAACAACTGGCGCGGCAATCAGCGCGAACTGGTGGTGAGGCAAGTGTATGAACTGGCAGAACGTTACCAGCAGCAGTACCGTGATGTCGAGAAACCAGGTACATTATTCCAGCGCGTCACTTTTCCCTGGTTCGCCGATGGGCCGGACACGTATCGAAGTTCGCTCTATGATTTCTGCGAACTCTACGACTTTGTAGCGCAGGAAGAGGTTGAAGATGCCAAATGATCGCTTGAAGATTGAATATAATCTCACATTCGCGACACCCTTTCACTGTGGTACCGGTATCCGCGAAGGCTTGATCGACCGCACCGTTGTGCGCGACGATGGGGGATACTTGTATGTGCCAGGCTCTACTATAAAAGGTGTCTTGAGGGAGCGCTGTGAGCAACTTGCGCGCCTGTTCGATCAGCAGGATATTGCCAGCCCTCATGATGCCAAAGCGGCTTTGCAGGGCCTGGGAACCGGCAAGCCTTCGATGGTCGCGCGCATTTTCGGTTCGCAAAATCTGCCCGGCACCCTCGCCTTTGATGATGCCCGCCAGGGCGACGACGAGTTGAGAGAGTACAATAGTGGAGAAAAGGACACGGGCAAAGGAAAATATAAGGGCTTGCAGGTGAACGTATCTACACAGGTACGGTTGGATCGGCCTACGCGCACCGCCATACCCGGCGCGCTCTATACTAGCGAATACGGAGTCAGCGATATCCTCTTCAAGGGGACCATCCTCGGCTGGCTCGAATGCACAGCTATCGCATCCCAGGCTGCAACTCCCACCTATTCCCTGCTGCTCTTGCTTGCCGGATTGCAGATGATGGAGTGGATCGGCGGCAACAAATCAACCGGCAAAGGCCACTGCGCCTGTACCATTACGGCTATACAGGTCAACGGAATCGCAGTGCAGGAAGCTACCTGGAAATCCTGGCTCAATCAACTCGACGAGCTTGCCAACTATAGCAGGGAGGGATAGTGTATGCAATACTTTTCTCTTAACCTGGAGACGATTTCACCGCTGGCTATCCGCTCCGATCACGCCCCGACGGGAGCGGGGAGCGCCGACTACATTTCGGGAACCGCCCTGGCAGGTAGTCTCGCCGCGGTGTACCGGCTCTACTACCAGCAGGACAGCCCGCAATTCGAGCGGCTGTTTCTGAACGGGCAGGTTTACTATCCCGATCTCTACCCCGCCACGTTCGGTTCAGAAGAGATGCTGAGGGCCCTCAACGCTCCCGTCTACGCGCTGCCAAAGACGGCCCAATCCTGTAAGCGTTTTTCTGGCTTCGTTCCCCTGCCAGATGAGAATGTCGAAAAGGACGAGCGGCACGGGGCGCGCGACACCCTGCTCGACTGGGCGGCGTTTGAACTGGGCAGCAAAGCGCAAGAGGCAGGCCAGCCAATCGAAGTTTCATCTTTGCTCAACCCCTTGCAGGCGCATAAATATTGCACACATGCTGGTTGTGGCAGGCCAATGGACCATCTCGACGGCTTTTATCGTCGCATCAGGGACAAAAAACTGGCGCAGGCCGAGGCGGAGAAGCGACTGCAAACGCATACCGGCATCAACCGCGATACCGGCACCGTCCAGGAAGGCATACTCTACAATCGTAGCGTCTTTCAGGAGCATACCCGCTTCTGGGGGCTGCTCAAGCTTCCCGATTCCCTGGTGACGCCGCTACAAACATTTGTTGAAGAGGTTGGCCTGTCCGGGCTGGTGCGCGTCGGCACCGGGCGCACGCGCGGCATGGGCAAAGTGTATCTCAGCATTGACCCCCTGCAAGCAGAACAACACAACATCGAGACTTTCAGGGACAATCTGAAAATGTTTGACGACAAGCTCAGACAAGTTGCGCAGCATTGGTTTCCCCCGAAAGAATACGACCTCGCGCTCAAACCGTTTTACTTTGCTGTGACGCTGCATTCGCCCGTCATCCTGCGCGATTCCTTGCTGCGCTATGCCGGAACCTTTGATAAGCAAACCCTGGCCGCGCTGCTAGGTCTGCCAGCAGATACGTTTGATCTGCTCTACCAGTCAGCCAGCACCCGGCGCGTGACCGGCTGGAACGAGTTGTGGGGAACACCGAGGATGAACGAATTCGCTATCGATACCGGCTCCGTTTTCCTGTTCTCCTCGACAGTCGAGTTGCACGATCAGCTTTGCGACGCGCTCTTCAAGCTTGAAGAAGAGGGCGCGGGCGAGCGCAGGGCCGAGGGTTTTGGGCGCTTGCGTATATCCGACCCATTTCACCTGGAGGGAGAGTTGCGATGAATACCGAAATGAAAATCATCCGCGAAGTGAATATTCAGGCCGAGAATTTCTATAACACTGCTGTCCGGCTCGGCGATCACGCCGCCTACGCGCTCAAAGCGCAGCATCGTTCGCAAATGACCAATCTGGAAAATATCGCCGAAAGCTCGTTTAAGGCTACCGATATCCTCGATTTTATTAAGAAACAGACAGCCCGCTTCTCATACTGGCGGCAGCCATTTCCAGAGGACAGGGATGCGCACACGGGCTTCGGAGAAAGACTCAAAGATCAGCTGGAGAACCAGTTGCAAAAAACACTGGAAAATATATGCAGCCCTAACCGCCTGAATATCGGGAATACGACCGACGAAGACAAACAGGAACGGAGGCGCATCTACCTGCTGCTGATGCGCCAGTTCATTCGCCAGATGGTGGTCGAGTACGAGTACCAGGTCAGCCTGGGAAACGCCAGTCCCGGCGGTAGAAAGAGGGAGGCATAGGCGCGATGCTCTCCAATACGCAACTACAGAAAATATACCTGCTGAGCGATACGGTTCTCTATCCAGAAGCGGTTTCCTTCATGCGCAAACTGGTACAGGAGCAGGAGTGCGATCCCCTTCCGGCCAGCCAGGTGGCGGGCCTGTTGAGTATCGCGGAGGCGACGCGCTACGATGAACTGCATCGCTTCGTACTGCACCAGCGCGACCGCAACTGGCCTCCATCGAAGCGCGACATCAAGACTTTTTATACCGCGCTCGAAGAAGTCTTATCGGTCATGCAAAGGAAGCGGCTCAAAGACGAATTTCACATGATGCCCGATATACAGGGACGCAGTGTGAGCGAAGCAAGGTTGGAATTAGATGAGTTGATGGCCCGCCTGGCGCGCGAATTTATTCAACACCTGGTCGCGGAAAACGGCGTGCTGGCGGTGCTAAAGGCTGAAGAGCGTATGAAACAGAGGATGAACAGGAGATAACGTTATGGCTACTAGCAGACAGATAGATGTAAATCAGAACCGTTACGCGCTGCGCAACCGCTTCTTATTCACCGGCCAACTGGTCATGCGCACGGCGTTACATATAGGAGGGGGCAAGGTAACGCTGAGCAGCAGCGATAGTCCCGTTGTTCTCACCCCTGAACAAAAGCCATACATTCCAGGGTCCAGTTTCAAAGGCGCGCTGCGCAGTACTGTTGAAAAAATCGTTCCCGGCCTGCCTGGTCTCTCTACCTGCGCGCTTATCGACCTGAGCGATGACGAGATCAAGGCGAGAGGAGGCAACCGCAAAGCCATATGCCCGACTGTCCGCCAGAGCGATATCGCCCGCAGGAGGCGCGATGAGCCGGATAAAGTGGCGGAAATTCAGAAGGAGACCATAGAGGAACTGTGTGATACCTGCCTCCTGTTTGGTTCGCCATTCGCAGCCGCGCGCCTGAATGTGAATGACCTCTACATGCCACAGGAGGAATGGAGCGGTGTTCTGCAAATTCGTGACGGCGTGGCAATTGACCGCGACAGCGAAAAGGCCAGGGATCGCCTCAAATACGACTTCGAGGTTGTCCCCGCCAGCGCTACCTTTGATCTACAGATTGTGTTGGAGAACGCCACAAAAAAAGACTTACAACTGATGTGTGTCGGTTTGAGCGAGTTTGTGCATGGTTTCGGTGTGATCGGTGGCAAGCGCTCGCGCGGCCTGGGCGTGGCTGAACTCGAAAAGCTGCAAGTGTCCGCGCTCGAATTAGACGTTGAAGGGGTAGATGAGAACGAGGTGAGCGCGGACGAGCGCAGGCAGCGTTTGCGTGCGTATCTGATCGATAAAACATTTTCAAAAGTCGTTACCAATGGTTCCGCTTTTCTTGAAGAGTATATCAACAGTATCTTTGTGTAGGGAAGGAGTCGGCTGGATGTTAAAAAAACTGGTCAACGAAGCGTTTTGCACACTGCAAATCACTACGACGGGTCCGCTGCTCGTCAAGTCCGGCCACGCCAGCGTCAGCGGCCCGGATATGACGCCCGTGCTGACCTGGCGTAACGGTAAACAAGAGGTCTTTCTGCCCGGCAGTTCGCTCAAAGGGGTCTTTCGTAGCCACTTGGAGAAGATCGTATGCAGCCTGAAGCCGCGCGTCGTCTGCTACCCCTTTGAGGGCAACGAAGATAAACAGGCGGATTTGAGCCAGCGCCAGCAGTTCTATCGTGACTCCTGTGGCGGAATGTTTAACCAGTATGCCCGGCGCAGCGAAGAGAACCGCCGCCGCCTGGAGGAACGCACCGATCTCGTCTACGCCGCGTCATGCCCTACCTGCCGGCTCTTTGGCTCAACTGGCTTCATTGGCCGCCTCGCCATCAGCGACGCCTACCTGGACCCGGACTCCAACGAACTCAAGGAGCAGCGCGACGGCGTCGGCATCGACCGCCTGACAGGGGGAGCCAGTCATGGAGCCAAGTTTGAATTAGAGGTAGTCAGCAGCGGCGTGGTCTTTGAGACCGATATTCACCTGCGTAACTTTGAAATCTGGCAGCTTGGTATGCTCTTTGTAGTGTTACAGGATATGCAGGATGAGCTGGTGCGCATCGGCTCGGGTCGCTCGCGCGGCCTGGGCAAGGTGACGGCGGCAATCAAAATGCAGGGCAGCGAGGCGCGACCGGGCGGCTTTGTCACCAGCACCATCCGGCAGAGTGAGGAGCCGCAGGAACAGCTCTGGGGACTGGGGCGCTGGCTGCATGACGGTAGCTATGGTACCTGGGAAGACGATTATCTCGACCTGAATTCGCCCGTCGAGCGCACCGGGCGCGGCATTCGCAGCCGCCGTATTTTCCAGGCAGATGCGCTCAATGCGCTGCGCGACGCCGCCATTGATCAATTCGTTGCGCGTATGCAGGCATGGACGGAAGATCTGGCGAGGGAATTTGCTCCCGCTGGCAGACGCTAGCAGCAGAGGAGGTATAATCGTATGGAGGAGATACTCTATACCGGCTCCGTAGAGGATATTGCAGCGCTGGTTGCCGCGTTCAAATTTCCATCACAGGCCTATGTGCTGGTGGAGAGTATGCCACAGCACATGGTCAAAGAACGCCAGAACTTGCTGCGACTTATCAACCTGAACCGCATCGATGATTTGACCGAGCTTAAAAACTTCACCTCTGGCCGCGTCTTTGACAGAGATTTTGAGTTGCGCTGGGAGCGCGTTTCCGGTAAAACACAGGTCGTGTTTCTGGGGACGAAAGCGGTATATCAGGATACGTTACGTGCCAATCCAGAACTTACACAGAATACAGGAGCCTTGCAAAACTTGACTTCCCATCCCCGCTATTACTACCTGTTCGGTCAGCTTCTTGAAGCAGATGATCGTGAGCGTATGGGCATTCAGGCAGTGGCGGGAGAGGAATACTATGCCGAAGTGCGTATTCCTCGCCTGTTACGCTATCCTGACCTCAAATCCGGTAATTCACAGAAGGCGCAGCGCGTGCAACTGGCAGTGCAGGAGTATGTCGATAAAAGCACAGGCCGGGTCAAGTTGTTTCGTTTTTCGGGCCTCAGACCCGCGGAGTAAAGAAAATGAACCCGTATGATTTCGCGCGCATTGATTGGAACAGGCCGCCGGAGCACCGCAAACCCATCTGGCACCATCAACTGATTGGGCAAGAGACGCGGCAACTATATTCCGGTCATATAGATGTAGACGTGTTCGCTGAAACGCCCATCTTCGTCTCCGACCCGCGTAACGTACCAGCCGATCCCAAAAAGCCCGCGCAGTTCATGCAGAACAAACGCGGCGAGTACATCATTCCGGGTAGCTCGCTCAAGGGTATGCTGCGCACCATCGTCGAAACACTTGGCAATGGCTGCCTTACGCTCTTTGATGGCACCTATGAACGTGGTGACGTGAATTACCGCCGCGGTGTGCCGCAAAACTTCCTGCACTGCGAGAGCAATACACAACTCTGCATCGCCTGTCGCACCTTTGGTATGCTCAAGGAGCGCACCGGTGGTGTCTTTCTCGGCAAAGTCAATATCGGTGACGCGGTTGTCTACGCGGATAGTATCTATAAATACGAGTCGATGTATACCGCCGTGCTGGTAGAACCGAAGCCGCGCCACGAAGCGTTTTACCTGGACGAGACACACAGGCATATCGCCGGGCGCAAATTCTACTTTCACCACTCGCCCGACCTGAAGCCGCTTAGCGAACCTGGCCTGAGGCTCTTCAGTGGCAGGCCCGCTAATCGCTTTATCCAGCCCCTCGATTACGATACGCGCTTTCACTTCCGAGTCGATTTCACAGGATTGGAAGAGGATGAGTTTAGCGCGCTCCTGCTGGCGATTGCGCTGGAAGAGAAGATGCGCCACAAGATCGGCTACGGCAAGCCTCTGGGTCTGGGGTCCATCTACCTGCAGCCCACCGCTCTCACGCTGGTCGATTACGCCACGCGTTATATGCAACCTGCTGCTGGACGCGGTATCACCTCCTTGCAGGACAGGGATATGTGGAATATATTCTACGAGCATATCGATAGTTTCACTCAAAAGCATCTCGTGACTGATGCTATGAAAGATTTGCGCCGTATCTGGCTCTGGCCGCCTGAACCCGGCGTCGAGTACTACTATCCCAGTAAACGTGACTGGTTCGATACGCCCGATAGCCGGGGAAAACGCATTAAGGACACCAGAAACGTCCCGTAGCCGTTCTACATAGAGAAGGATGAAGCGCATGGAAAACGTGCTAATCGCCACCCTGGGAGAATCGCCCGTCGTCGTTACTGCTATGTATGATCTGCTGAAAAAAGAAAAAGGTCTGGTAATTGACAGGGTAATCGTGTTACATCCAGATGACAAAGAAAAGAAAGCATTGATTTCAACTGCCTTTGATCTTATTGAAGACGCTCTGCGAGATAAATGCGCAGTCATACCCGAACCTCTGCCGTTTGAAGATGTCGCTAATGAAAAAGACTCCTTTACCTTTTTTCGCACCCTCTATCGCTTACTCAACATCGAGCAAAAAAGCGCCAATAACGTCTATCTCTCCCTCGCGGGCGGGCGCAAGAACATGTCGGCTCTCATGGCGATCCTCGTCCCGATGTTCCCCTGCGTCAAAGGACTTTACCATGTGATTGACACCGCAGAAGGAACGCGCCGCGATCCCCTCAAATCCATCGAGTATATCGTCGATCTGCCAGATGATGATGAGCGCCGCGCCCGCTTGTTGCTCACTGATGAGCAGTTAGAACGGCTCAAGCTGGTCGAGATTCCTTACAGAGAACAACAGCAGGTGAGCGAGGAATACCGCGCACGCCTGTATAATCTTTCAGACATGGCTGAGCTGAATGATTGGTGGGCTGAAACGCTAGACTTTCTGGATCGTGTTGAGGATGAAGAAGAGGATTCAGGAACAGGACAGAAACTCGAAGTTTTGCTCACACGACACGCGGCAGAACAATTTGAAAATATGTGGAAGTTCGATAGAACGCACGCGCGCGAGTTTGGATTTGTTTTTGATCGGTTGCGTTCAACGACAGGGGCGCGTAGAGGCGCGAAAGATACGTATAAGCGCAAACTGCGCGAGGAAGAAAAGGACAAATATTCTCAGCACCTTTCAGAGTTGACCTTTCATTATTTCAAGATCAAACGCAAGCATGGCACATCTGTAGAACGTCCCGTCTTTCATACCCTTCCAAAGGATATTAAAGGCGCTAAGGATGAGGAAGTAAAAAGAGTCATCGTCTCGGAGCTAGTGTACAAACACGGGGACAACTATCCATCTTTGAAAGAAATATCAAATCGTCGCGGCTTTCTCCCATTGCAATTTAGCGATGACGATATGCACGACACACTAGATTACGTCTTGAACAGAGTGAAAAACCTCACAGACACACCATCTGAAACTGTTTTGATCGTCCCTCTTGGCGATAGACCAATGGTTGCTACCCAGCTTTATACGCTGCTTACCCATCAGGGCAGTAATATCTGTGAAGTTGTTCTGGTATACCCGGCGAAGGTCAAAGCTGGCGCTGAATTGCTGGTGAAGGCGTTTGAAGATGAAGGGAAAAGGATTGGAAAAGAGATAAGCTGCATTCCAAAGCCAGTTCCCGGATTCGACGACATCGATTCGACAGTGGCCTGCAATGCCTTTAAACAAACACTGGAAGCAGCCATTGATGAAGCCCGCAAACGTCATCCGGGTTGCCGGATTGAACTGGCCCTTTCCGGTGGTCGCAAAGGCATGGCTGCCCTTGCCATGTTCGTTGCGCAGCGCAAGGATATTCACTACCTTTATCATACGCTCATTGTAGATACTGATAAGCGCCTGTTAGCTAAGATTGAGGACGAGACAACCGTTGACGAACTGCGTCCTATGAAGGTCAGCAAAGAACTTCGCAATGATCGCCTTTTCCTACGCGCATACGAAGGTGATGGCCCCTATACAAAGTTCGTATTGTTCAAAGTCCCTGTATTGCCCGCCAGAGGGTAACAGCCAAATAATAGAGGAGTCACCACCATCATGAGCCTATCGTCATTTCACCATACCCCTCATCTCAGCGATGTCTTCGCTTATGTTGACGCGCATCGCCAGACATTTCTTGAGCGGCTGATTGATTATGTGCGGCGTCCGAGTATCAGCGCTTATGGCGAAGGGATCGATGTGGTTGCGGACTATATCGCGGGGATCATGCGCAAGATTGGCCTGGCAGTGCGCATTATACCTACTGCCGGCTGGCCGATGGTCTTTGGTGAATATACCGCCCGGCCTGATTTGCCTACCGTGCTTCTCTATGGGCATTACGATGTTCAACCGCCCGATCCGCTGGAGGAATGGGTTTCGCCACCTTTTGAGCCAACTGTGCGCAATGGGCGACTCTACGCGCGGGGTGTGGGCGACAACAAAGGACAGCATTTCGCTCAGATACTGGCACTGGAAACCTTGCTGGCTTGCAATGGCACGTTGCCGTGCAATGTCAAGGTGCTGCTCGAGGGTGAGGAAGAGGTGGGAAGTCCGCATATGCCCGCCTTTGTGGCAGAACACCGTCAGGAATTGCAGGCCGATCTGGTGATTATCAGTGATGGACCTGTACACGAAAATGGGCAATCTACTATTTGCTTCGGCGTGCGCGGCGTGCTTGACCTCGAATTGCGCGCTCGGGGGGCTAATCGTGATCTCCATTCTGGCAACTGGGGCGGCATCGTACCCAATCCTCTCTGGACGCTGGTTCACCTGCTCGCCAGCATGAAAAACGAGCGGGGCGAGATCACCATTGATGGTTTCTACGAGCATGTGCAGCCAATGAACGAACTGGAACGCCAGGCGCTCGCCAACCTCCCGCTTGATGTGGAGGAGGTCAAACGCTCGCTCGATCTACAGCGCCTCGATGAACCGCAGGAACGCCACTACTTTGAACGCCTGTCGGCTTGGCCGACCCTCACCATCAATGGCATACATGGAGGTTATGGTGGCCCTGGCTCCAAAACCGTGCTGCCGCACGAAGCCGTTGCTAAATGCGATATTCGCCTGGTCGAGGCTCAGACTGTAGAAGACATCCTGGCGAAAGTCAAAGCCCACATCCAGCGCCATGCCCCGGAGGTCACTATCATAAGTCATGGAGGGATGGACCCCTCCAAAACCTCGTTGGACTCGGCCTATGCGGAACCACTCCGGCAGGCCATGCTCGCTGCACAGGGCGCGGAACCGCTGCTCGTTCCGGCTATGGGCGGCAGCCTCCCCGAATACGCTTTCACGAAAACGCTGGGCATCCCAACTTTTGGCATCCCCTACGCTAATGCCGACGAAGCCAACCACGCCCCCAACGAGAACCTGGAAATCGAACGGTTCTTCATGGGCATCAAGACGGGCGCAGCGATGCTCGCATACATCGGAGCCGGGGAGAACAGCTAGAGTCCCAACATAATGATTGGTGTTGCGTTTCGTACAGGGTAGGGGCTGGGCTTGCCCCGCCCTGAGAATATCTCTAATGCGCAGCTTCTTGCAGCTCTGTTAATTCGCGCGCAAAGGTGTTTGCCATAGTGGCTTTGCGAGGATCACCTCTATCAGTTCTATTAGTAAAAACGTCTCGCCATATGCGCCAGGTCTTGATTGCCTGCGCCAGGTTTCCCTGGTCGGTGGTGAATTGAGTAGCCATCTTTGCCAGTTCGCCACAGGTAACGCGACGTTGTAACGTCGCGGGTTCTTCCCCCTGCTTAGAAGCTTGAGCGAGCGTTTGCCATCCTACTACCAGATCAGCAAGCGTAACATCGGTTGGTACATAAATACTCAACTCCTGAAGTGTACCTGCTGTTGCCGTTGCGCGGCCCGGCGGCTGCATTTGCGATTTGACAGTTTCAACCAGTCGATCAAGATTTGCTATCATCGCCTTTCTCTCCACTGTCGGATCAGACAAGCTACGGGTTTTCAATTGCTCTATTACCTTCTTAATACCATCAGATACGTTTTTAAATCCTTCATCCCGATTCCGCCATATTGAGATAGGCTTGTCATCATCTGGTAACGCTCTAAGCTTATCAATCGGTGGAATGTCCCAGATAACTGGACGAAGGATTACTGGAATAACCCGCGCTTCTTTGCGTTCATGTCGTTGGATGGCCTGCTGCATTTGCACGTTGTAACAATAATCAGAGTCCAAAAATGAAGGACTGATTAGGAGCAGGATAATCTGAGCTTCGTCGAGATGTTTCTTAAGCTCTTTCTCCCACTCAGTGCCGGGACTGATATTACCATAATCCCATAACGCAATAAGTTCCTTGCGTTCTAACGGTCTTAAATGCTTCTTGAGGTCACGTACCATGATACGCTCGTCCTCATGAGCGTAACACAAAAGAACAGTTACTGCCACAAAACCACCTTACTCTCGTTTTAGGCGCTTCTCAACTACGAGCGTTCTACCATTCAAATTGATTATACGCATTACTGGCGATTTCCTCAAGCGGGAAGCGGCCTCTTTAGCCTCCGGTCAGTATACTGAGCATAGTTCCCTCATTTCGGTTTCAATCCCTCAAGCGGGAAGCGGCCTCTTTAGCCCGCATAGTATCATAGCGTTCGCAACGGATGCGATATTGTTTCAATCCCTCAAGCGGGAAGCGGCCTCTTTAGCCGGCGTGTTCACGCACACCTCCAGGCATTCCAGGAACGGTTTCAATCCCTCAAGCGGGAAGCGGCCTCTTTAGCCAAAGTTGACATGTCAACTTTGGGTATGAATTATAATCGTTTCAATCCCTCAAGCGGGAAGCGGCCTCTTTAGCCGGCTCCCAACGGGCATATTTCGGGCTACGAGCAAGTTTCAATCCCTCAAGCGGGAAGCGGCCTCTTTAGCCGATTACCTATGTGGTGAACGGCAATTTATTGGCAGTTTCAATCCCTCAAGCGGGAAGCGGCCTCTTTAGCCTAAACTGTTTGCCCTTCTCAGTGAACTGGTAGATATCGTTTCAATCC
>JBOGTO010000678.1:0-7659 GCA_050695155.1 Ktedonobacteraceae bacterium | reverse complement strand
CTTCCCATTACCCAAAAGTGGTTGGGGGTTGCAGGGAATGCAAGAGCCGCCAAGTGGCGGCAATGTCATGCAAGCGACGCAAGCCTCGCCAGATACCCTTGACGCCGGGTTCGCCATCGCTCTTGCGCCCCAAGAACCCGCCCAGGCGAGCAATCCAGGAGACGGCCTCGTGCAAGGTCGGCGGCGGCTCTGGGGGCGTGGGGGTCTGATGCCTGGTGGCATACAAGGCCTGCCATTCATCCTTCTGCAACAGCACCTCACAACTGGCCTCTGGCGCCTCGCGCGCTTCATAAGTGAGCCACAACAAGCGCCAGGCGACGATGCAGTAGGTGGCTAAGGCCCGTTCCAGGCGCTGCGGCGTTTCCACTTGCAACTCCTCAATGCGACACCCGCTTTTGAGCACGTAGTGATAGCGCTCGATCAGCCAACGCAAGCTGTACCAGAGCACGACTTGCACCGCCTCTTCACCGCTGCTCACTGGCATCGTCGTCAGCAGGAGCCAACTCACCGCCGTCTCCCCCTCGGGAGGGTCTCCCTCTTCAGCCAGCACCACCTGTAACGGGATCGGTTTCCACACGGCGTGGTTCTTCTTGGGACGCGGCGGCGCGATGGTGAGCGTCGCGAAGTGGATCGCCAGTGTGGTACGACGAGCTTGGTGCTCATGGGAGCGCGGCACCTCAAAGGCCACGATCACTGCGGCTGGGGTCTGTCGGATGTGCTCCCACAGGTGCTCGGCCTCGGCCTTGGGCGGCGTTTTCAAGCGACGATCATGTTTGGCCCGGATCAGCAACTCCTGGCCGACAGGGCGTGGTTGGGCAAACAGATCGTAGAGATCGGCTTCCCGATCGGCGATGGTGAGTACCCGTTGCTCTGGCTTAAAGGACGCCTGGATGGCTTGTGGAGCCAGCAGGCAGCGTCCACTCTCTTTCTCTTGGATGCTCTGGTGACGGCGGTGCTTCTGCTCTGGCGCGGGAAGCGTCTCTTCTTCCCGCACCCATACCTGCTGATAGAGTAATCCCAATGGCACCCCTTGGGCGCTGGGGGCCAACACCGAAGGCACTTTGAGTCCCTGGGGCAATTTCCCTTGTGTGCGTTTGCCTTGCAAATGGCCTAGTCCGGTCGTGGCGGCGTGCGTACTGTAATCCACATCCGTGGTATCTTGGATCGCCAGGATCAACTCCTGCCCCTGGCAGCGAGTCAGCGTCTGCTCCTTATGCGCCCGGCGGATCGCGGCTGCCTCCACATGCTGATTATCCCAAAAACGATAAGCGGCTTTGGTGGCAGCCCACTCTTCGCACGCCTGCGGCACACTCTCGGCTGGGTGCGCCGCCAAGTCCTCCACCAGCTGCACCAAGCGCCTTGTGCGCGCCCTATGTCCCAATTGCGCTTGTCCCACTTCCTGCTGGGCCCACCCCTCTTGCATCTCGTTGTCCTCCTGCGGCTTTTTGCCGGAGTCTACCTCCTTCCTCTTGATGCTGTCAACTTTTGGGTAATGGGAAGCATATAGTAGAGGCGACCCTTGCGGTCGCCTTGCCTCTCTCCCCCCGGCTTTTACGTTGCGCACATTATTAAGAATTTGCATTGACATGTTTTGAATCGCATGACTATAATACTTTACAGAACCGCATATCATTTGTTGTGGTGAAAGTTGTCTGATTCGCTGTGGAAGCAGCAGCGCCCGCCCTTAAATATGCCGGATGCGCCAGCCTGCTCATCGCCAGAGCGAAGCGAGTATCCCCTGGAGGAGACCTTCTATGGCTACCACCGATGGACTTGAAGACATCGTTGCAGCGCATTCCAGTATTTGCGACCTGGATGGCAAGCAAGGCAGGCTTTTGTACTATGGTATCGATATTCATGACTTAGCGCGTTACTCCTCATTTGAGGAGACGGCCTATTTGCTCTGGCATGGCGTTCTTCCCACCAGGGCGCAGTTAGAAGAGGTGACGTATCAGCTACAAGCCAATCGGTCCCTTCCAGCTCCTATTATTCACATGATGCGGTTGTTTCCCAAAACCGCTACGCCGATGGATGTGTTACGTACCTGTGTTTCCGCACTCTCCTCCTTTGACCCCGACGCGGGTGACAACTCCCGTGCAGCTAATGTTCGCCGCTCGATCCATCTCACCGCTGTTTTTCCGAGCATTGTGGCGGCATGGGATCGGATACGCAATGGCAAAGAGCTTGTTGAGCCGCTGGCAGGCGAAAACCATGCAACCAATTTCCTGTACATGTTGAACGGCGAAATGCCCGATGAGTATAACGCGCATGTGCTTGATACCGCGCTGATCCTGCACGCCGATCACGAGTTGAACGCTTCGACGTTCGCGGCGCGTGTCACGGCTGCCACGCTGGCGAGTATGTACGCCGCTATCACCTCGGCTATCGGCGCGCTCTCCGGCCCGCTGCACGGAGGCGCGAACGAGCAAGTTATACGAATGCTTATGAAAATCGGCGACGTGGATAAGGCGGAAAGCTATATTGCGAGCGCGCTGGAACGCAAAGAGCGCATTATGGGCTTCGGCCACCGCGTTTATCGCACCGAGGACCCGCGCGCAACCCACCTGCGCAAGATGTCGGAGGAACTGGGCAAGCGCACCGGCGACTCACGCTGGTACGATATGTCGCGCATCATCGAGGGCTATATTAAAGAACACAAGGGCCTGAATGCCAACGTTGACTTCTACTCCGCTTCGGTTTACTACATGATGGGTGTTCCTGTTGACCTGGATACGCCCATTTTCGCCTGTAGCCGCATCTCCGGCTGGACTGCCCATGTACTGGAGCAGTTTGGGAATAATCGCCTGATCCGCCCGCGCGCCGGGGGGAAGACGGGATAGTGCGGCGGCGCGTAGTTGGTCAGGGCCTGGTGCATACTGGCGGCCAGCATGTAGATACAGGTGCGATGGTCAAAGGGCATGTCCTGCACGGGTGTGTAGGGAGAGAGCAGGATTTTGCGTGTGGTGAGATGCTTTGCCAGCCCTGGGCGCGGTTCCGGTACGGGCGGCGCAATCTGGAAGCCGACCAGCATGGCTCGCCCGCGCGCGCTTTCGATAATGATGTTGGAGGGCGAAATATCGAAATGACGCAGGGGCGACTGCTGTTGTTCCATCGCAATCAAAATGTTCAGTATGTTGTTCATATAGCCAATAACCTCGCGCTCGGATAATGGCTTGAGCAGCTTTTGCAGCAGGTCCTGCATATTCTCGCCGTCGATGTAATCCTCTACCAGGTAGTAGTGTTTACCCTCCGCGAAACGATCCAGGATATTAGGGACAAGAGGATGACGGAATTTTACCAGGCGTTCGGTGGCCCTTTCGTAATAGACGATCTCTCTGCGGCGGCGTTCGATGGGGTGATCCGCGCATTCCCAGCGTTTGAGGATGACGCGCTTTTCAGAGGCGCGCGTATCGATGGCAAGCATGGTAGTCACCATCGTTTCATCGCTTTGTGTGAGTACATGCTTGACGATATAGCGATCCTGCCGCACGCTGACACCCGAAAGCGGGCTATGCGCTACCATCAAAGGCGGAATGGTCAGGCGACCACAATTGGAGCAGCAGCGCTGGCCGAAGCGCACGGGCGTATCGCAATACAGGCAGAGGCGATCATCGTAATCGGCACCGCACGTACTGCAACGCTGCGCTCCGGTGCGGTTCTGGCTTTTACAACGCTGGCAGACGTAACGCTGGCGGGCCGTCTCAACGGCGCTGGTGAATTTTTCGGAAAACTCGACCACGTTGCGATAACGCTGGTGATAGTCTTTTGCCAGGGCGCGCATGAGCGCCGCGCTGACCTCGACGGGGATGCGCGGGTTCCAATGTTGCGGCGGTGGTGGTTGTAGCCTCAAATGGGCATTCCATATCTGTTCGATTTGCTTGTAGACGAAGGGCGGGCGACCGGCCAGTAGTTCGTAGAAGCATACCGCCAGCGCGTACTGGTCGGAATCGCGCCGGGGGTTGCCCTGCCACTGTTCCGGCGGCATGTAGAAGGCGGTTCCCGTCACTTCACCCAGCGAGGCGTGCGTTTGCATACCGAGATCGAAAGTGGCACCAAAATCTGAAAGCAAGATTTGCCCGTTGCGTCCAATCAGCAGATTGCCGGGTTTGATGTCCTGGTGGATCAGCCCTTTTTCATGCACATAGTAGAGCGCGGAGGCCGCCTGTTGCAGGTACGGCACCAGTTCTTCGGCATAGGCCAGTCGCCGGCTGCCGTCATCTTTGCGAAACAGGTCAAGGATAGTCCGGGGCGCAAATTCCATCACCATATAGGGTCGCCCATCGTCGAGTTGCCCAAAGTTGTAGACGGGCAAGATGTTGAGGTGCTGCATATTGGCGATGCGCCGCGCCTCGGCAAAAAAATTCTGGCGCGCCTTTTCGTTGAACTGGTCGTTGCGCAACACTTTCAGGGCCAAGATGCGGCTAAGTGGCGCGGGTTCGCGCACCTTGTAGACATGCCCATAGGTTCCCGCGCCCAGGAAGAAGACGACCTCGTAGTCGCCCAGATGCGCTCCCTGTACAAGGTAATCGCAGCGCTGGCAGCTTTTCGCGGAAGCGGGATTCTCATGTCCCCCGGCGGGACGTGGATTCAGGCAACGAACCACAACAATCTATCCTGACTCTTTTAATGATGTGTGTTAGTGGCGGATGGGTGGGAACAAAGCCTATTCCGCTATAGCATCTACTTGTATGTACGATGGAGTCGGTTGCGGGTTGCGTATGGATGGCGATAGTACTACTTGATGAATTGTGCTGACCGAATGCAGGAATGAAAGGGCGTCCTCGTCTCTAATGAATATCAACGATCAAATTCGGCATTGTCATTCCTCGCAGGCGACCGCCTGCGAGGAATGACAGGTCAATACCGATCTTGGTTGTGAATATTCATCAGGACGAAGCTACGCCATTACCCCACCCGTTCGGCAAAATTCATTAGTAGAATTAGCGCACAGTTCAATGCATCCAACGGGCTTGCAGCCAGCCCAGATGCGCATGACTATTGACCAGTCGCACCACCGCATGTGTCATATCGCGCCAGTCCACGACAGAAATGGTAGCTGGATCGAGAAAGATGCGTGGCGATGAAGTGATCGGTACGCCCAGGGCTGCGCACATCAGGGCTTTGATTGGCCCAACATGTGAGACAAGCACGATGCTTCGATCGGGATGCGCCAGGGCAAGTTGCTCTACACCGGAGCAGACGCGCTGTTGTAGCTCTGCCATGCTTTCGCCGCCGGGGGGTGCGAGGGTCGCATCACGCTCCCACTCATAAAAATGTTGGGCGTCTTCGGGGCTACGCGCCAGCACTTCGGCGCGATTCATGCCCTCCCATACGCCAAAACTGCCTTCGCGCAACGCCTCAAATTTCTGCGCATCAAGCGTGTGCCGTGCGGCGATGGGTATGGCTGTAGCGTAAGTGCGCTGCATAGGGCTGCTATATACAGCGGCAATGGGAAACGCTGCCAACGCTTCGGCCACTTGCGCGGCCTGAATTTGTCCATGTTCGCTTAGCAAGTCGTCGCGCGAACCAATAAAGCGATATTCGCGGTTAGCCAGCGTTTCGCCATGACGGACGATGAAGAGGCGGGTAAGTGGCAAAAAGGTCTCCTCTCTTTATGCATTTGGAACATCTTCAATCAGTTCAGAGGAAGACACCCCCAGCGCTCTTGCTAGCTTATCTAACGTCTCTGTCGTAATGATGGCATAGGGGTCACGATAGATACGCTTGAGCGTGTTCTCATCAATATTTGCCACTCGTGACAGCCTTCCCTGGCTAAACCCCTTCTCATGTGCCACTTCTTTCACTCGTAAACGTATCATGTCCTCTCACCGCTTTTCGCCTGATTGTATCAGGAATGGTGTGTTGACAGAAGCGGGTTCATAATGATACTATCATAATGATACCATTATATTCATACCCATTCGGCAAGTAAGAGCAAAGAGAACAATTGCACACATCGTGTGGGTAGGAGGACATGCCTGTGCAGGAGCGAAAGAGCGAGGGAACCATGCCAGAAACACCAGAGCAGATTGTAGTCAGATCACGGCAACTCATCCCCATTGTTGACGATATGTTTGAGGTCTTTGAACAGGTTCATCGCCTACTCTGCCAGTGGCAGTCCTCTTATCACCTGTCTTTCATCGCACAGGTTGCGAGGCTACAGCAATTGGAGTCTGAATTAGCGGCATTGGGATTTGACGATGATTTTGTCCTCATTGTAAAGCAGCTGGTGTATCACTCGGTCTTTGGGGATTGATTGTGGCATACAGAAAATCCGTCGTTTGAATGAACAATGGGTTTTCTTCTGTGCGTATCCTTTCCTGCTGGACGCCTCTAGATGGCCTGCCATACTCGCACGGTGCCGTCGTGGGACCAGGCTACGCTTCTGACCCATTCGCTATGGCCGTTGTAGGTGAAGACGACTTTGTTGTCGGGGAAAAGTTCGCGTCCGTGGCTGGTGTGCCAGACCTGGACGGTCTGGTCGTTGCTGGCGGATGCTATGCGCGGGCTGATGGGAGACCAGGCGACGCTGTTGACCCATGAGGTGTGATCGCGGTGGATGAAGGAGTAGTGGCCGGTGATGGTATCCCATACCTGCACGGTATCATCCCACGAGCCGGATACTATGCGTGTGCCGTTGGGCGACCACGCGAGCGTTTTCACCCACCCGCTATGGCCGCGATAGGTGTATATGGTGCGCTTCTTTGCGATTTCCCATATCTGAACTGTTTTATCGTCGCTGGCGGAGGCGAGAATGTAGCGGCGCTTATTTGCCGAGAGAGGCTCCTGGGGCGACCATGCGACGGCGTTGACCATTTCCGAATGGCCGCGATAGGTAAAAATCTTGTCGCATGTGGTGACATGCCAGACCTGTACCGTTTTATCATAGCCCGCAGAAGCAATATATTCGCCATTGGGCGACCATGCTACGGAGGTAACGATGTTGGTGTGACCGCGATAGATGGAAAGCAACTTCCCGCTCAGCGCCTCCCAGATATGCACCGTCATGTCAGCGCCCGCCGAGGCGATATACCTGCCGTCGGGCGACCATGCCACCGTGTCCACCCATTCCGCGTGTCGTTCGTAGGTGACGATCTCGTTGATGTTGTTGGCATTCCATATATGCACCTTGCGATCACAGCCGCTTGATGCCAGGTAGCGTCCATCGGGCGAGTAGGCTACGGCAAGCACCCTGGCGGACTGGTCGGCTGCGTGCATGTGATAGACGCGCAGCGTGGTGCCGATGGGAATTGACATTACTTGCAGCGTGCTGCCCGTCGTCGATGGCAGGCTGTATACCTGCTGCGAGGTTTGTTGCGCGGCGATGCGCTGCAACTCCTGTTTGATGATGTTGACGTTGCCTGGTCTTTTGTTTTCATCCAGCTCCACCATTTGCATGACGAGCGCGTCAAGTTCGACGGCCAACGGGTGGTTGCCTGACGCAAGAGGCGCGAAGCGAAAGGGTGTTTGCGCGGGGTCGGTGCCTGATAGAAGCTGGTGCAGGGTCGCGCCAAGACTATAAATATCGGAGCGCGTGGTGGATTGCGCTTTGCCATACTGCTCTGGCGCGGCATAGCCGACCGTGCCTAGATGAGTGGTATCGTTGGCCTGACCCGGTTTGAAGTGACGCGCGATACCGAAATCGATCAGGTGAATATG
>JBOGTO010000677.1:0-7104 GCA_050695155.1 Ktedonobacteraceae bacterium | reverse complement strand
GGTAGTAGCCGGTGGCGTGTTGCGGCAATGCTGGATAGGCGACATCATAGCCGCTATTCTTCATCTTGAGCGGGCTGAAGATATTGTCTTGCAAAAACGTGGCATAGGATTCTCCGCTTACGCGCTCGATAATGTACCCTAGCAGGATAAAGCCCGAATTGCTGTAGCGGAAGCGCGAGCCGGGCGTAAATTCCAGGGGCAAGTTTTTGAAGCGCGAGATCAACTCTTCGGGCGTGGTGGGCTGCGTCCATGTCGGCGCGAAATCCGGGAGGTCGGTGTAATCGGGAATGCCGGAAGTATGCGTCAAGAGGTGCGCGATAGTAATGGGTTGCCAATCCGTGGGGCAATCGGCAATGTAGAGGCACAGGTGATCCGTTACATGCAGCTTTCCGCGTTCCTGCAAGATCAGTATTGCCATTGCCGTAAACTGCTTGGTAAGTGAGCCGATGCGAAAGCGAGTCTGCGGCGTATTGGCAATGCCCGCATCCTTATCCGCCAGGCCATATCCTTTCGCAAACAACATTCCATTTTGCGCGACAAGCACGGACCCGCTCAGTACACCGGTTGCATTCAGATGCGTAAGATAGGCATCTATTTGAGCCGCGTTGGGAAAAGGTTGGCTGGTGGGCGTTGCTGAAGCGGGAGCAACCGTAGATGTAGAAGTAGTATGCGGAACCGGGTTGATGGTAGAGTTACTACATCCCGCACCAATTAAAGCGAAAGCTGTGGCTATGAGAGGCATCCATAGCCACTTCCAACGATGTCGCTTATTGCTCTTCTTCATGGCGTTCCTCTTCATTGTGTCAGCCTGACGTGTTTACCTGCGCTTTCCATATCCAAGCATAACACGGAGAAGAGGCTACGTCATTCGCCAAAGGGCGTATTTGCGCGGTTTTTGGGGATCATTTGTCTATGATGTGTTCTGGCTGCTATCATGGTAAACTGATAGTTGAGATTCAACTTTTGGGCAGATTTATACATTGAGGAGCATACCGGTGAACTTTCAGCATGACCACGAACAGATGCCAGGCATTTTAGAGGCTGCTCGAACAGCGTCCCTGCAATTTCTGGAGAGCCTTGCAACATGGCCTGCAGGTATTGCTTTGCAGCCATTGCCACATGATGCATTACCTGATGAAGGTATGGGAGCGATGGCGGCTCTCGATCTGTTTCGCGGTAAATACGAGGCGCAAATTTCAGGGTCTCCGGGGCCTCGCTATCTGGGCTTTGTGACCGGTGGCAGCACTCCGGCAGCCCTGGCGGGGGATTGGCTTACTTCGGCTTACGATCAGAACGTAGGCAGCGACGGCGATTCGATTGCTACGACGGTTGAGCGAGAAACCATAGGCTTACTGAGAGAACTTTTTGGCTTAGCCGACCAGTTTGAGGGCGTATTCGTCAGTGGCGCGACGCAGGCGAATCTGGTGGCTCTGGCTACGGCGCGCCAGTGGGTTGCGCGGCAAGCGGGTATAGATGTTTCCGAACGCGGACTTTGGGAAATGCCGCGCATTGCGGTTCTCGGCGGCGCGCCGCATATCAGTATTTCTAAGGCGCTCTCCATTCTCGGTATGGGACGGCGGAGTCTCGAACGCCTGCCCTGTCTTCCGGCCAGCGCGATTGTTGATCCGCAGGCTGTTGCGCAGCGCCTGGCTGCTCTCGATGGCAAACCTGCCATTGTGCTAGCCAGCGCGGGCGAAGTCAATACGGGCGATTATGATGATATTGAGGCACTTGCCCGTATATGCAAAACCTATGGAGCGTGGCTGCATGTTGATGGCGCGTTTGGCCTCTTCGCTGCCTGTGATCCTGCGCGCGCTCATTTGCTCAACGGTTTGCAAGCGGCGGATTCGATTACCACAGACGGACACAAATGGCTCAATGTGCCGTATGACTGCGGTATCGTCTTCACGCGCCATGCTGGTTTGCAAGAGGAGGTGTTTAAGGCTGCTGCCGCCTATCTGGGTTCAGGTCCAGACCTGGCGCACCGCACGCCCGAAGATTCGCGGCGTTTTCGCGCGCTGCCAGCGTGGATGACACTGATGGCCTATGGCAAATCTGGTTACCGCGAACTGGTGGCGCGAAGCTGTTCCCTGGCGCAACGCATGGGTCAAGGCATTGAACAATCTACACGCTTTGAACTTTTAACGCCCGTGCGGCTTAACATCGTGTGTTTTGCTTTGCGCGATGCCAGCATCGCGCAGCGTGACCAGTTCCTGGAAAAGCTCAAAGAAGATGGACAGGTACTCATCACACCGACGTTATTTGATGGAAAGCCAGCCATGCGCGCCGCGTTTGTCAACTGGTCAACGGCGCAAGAGGACATTTCCATCATACTTGATGCGTTAGAACGATGCGCTCTTCAGCTTAGATTTTAAGTGATCTTCCCGAGGCGCGGCCTGGCAATCTCAAAGTAATCGCTGGTTTTCAAGACCATCGAGCGGTCTAGCCGCGCCGCGTTGAAGTAGAGTTCGTCGTTCTCAAGCAGCGACGGATCAACTAGCAGTTCTAACTCAGGGTTGAATGAAAACGGCAGCACTGTACCTGTTACGCTGCCCGCGAGCCGTTCCGCGATGTCTGGCGAGGCGAAGGCGACATAGGTGCCATGCATCAGCGCCTTGACCGCGTTCAAGTCTACCCGCGCATCGCCGGGGACAACCGCGAGGATATATTTCGTGACCTTCTTGCCCTGCTTGACCATCAACACGATGCACTTTGCCGCCTGCGACAGGGCATTGCCGCGCATAGGGCTAACGATCTCAGTACGCCCCTCCGGCGCGTGATCGATTAACCGGTAGTGCGCCCCATGCGCATCGAGTAAGCTGATAAGTTTTGTATACGTGTCTTCTTGTTCCATAATTACTTTCCTGGTAAACGGTTGGCATTGGAATTTGATAATACTCATCCAACCATCTATGTGTCAAGCATATAGTGAACAATATGGGAGATTCGCAGTAATTTATAGCAAAATCTCTGAGAGAGCAAACGGTTACTATTCCCTCATAGCGGCGACTGGAAGCTCCCATTTTGATGAAGAGCGCATCACTTGTGCTCGACCCGCCGATTCAGTGACCATCCGGCTTCGGGATCAAAGCCCCAACCAATAATTTGAACCGGGGTAATCCGAATAATGGCCTCATCCACTGCATAATTTGCGCCAAAGAGGGCATTTCCACCTGCAGGTAATGTTTGCGCTATACCTCGAATCTCCACACCGCGCGGCTGCCAGGGTGGAAGTACATCATCAATCACCAGAGATACATGCGGGTTTTCCAGGATATTGCGAAACTTCCTGGTCTGGCTCAGGTACCGTCCGCCAATGTCGATCGCATCAAGTTCGGCATTGTAGCGGAAGCCAACGGGTGCGATCTGCGGTTTGCAGTCAGGACGAACGGTTGCTAAACGCCCCAGGCGTTGGCCGAGTAAATACTCAATCTCCCTGTCAGTAAAGACACTCATTGTCAGTCTCTCCTTTTCTCGTTGTATATTGTATGTTGAGCCATCGCTTTACTTCCTTTCACCAGCAATATGGAGAACAATGCGACCCCGTCCATGACCTGTCTCGCTCAGTATCTGTGCCTGTGCTGCCTCTTCTATAGGAAAGATTTTGCCTACTTGAGGAAGTAGCAGGCCAGACTCGATTAAGTCTGAAATCGCCAGGAGCGGTTCAGTCGAGATTCGTAGTGGGGTACGTTGTTCCAGAACAGTGCTGGCGGTGCGTACTCCGTACTTCGCCGCCATGTCCTCTGCTGGAGGATGACCTATTGCCACGAGAATGCCGCCCGGTTTGATCAGCGACCAGGACCGATCCTGTATCTCGCTGCCAATGGTGTCAATGACTACATCTACATCGTGGGCCACATGCTCAAAGGGTGTTGTGTTGTAATCGATAACGGTTTCAGCTCCTAGCGAACGAACAAACTCCAGGTTATTGAAGGACGCTGTGCCTATCACATGCGCGCCTTTCCAGTGCGCAAGCTGGACTGCGTAGTTGCCTACGCCGCCCGCCGCGCCATGAACAAGTACCTGTTGTCCGGCTTGCAAATCGGCCAGGTTGAAAAGTGCCATCCAGGCAGTGCGAGCGCCGATAGGTACTGAGGCAGCCTGGTCAAAGCTGATGTTATGAGGTTTTTGTGCCAGCGAGTCGGCGGAGATCACGGCATATTCGGCATAGGCTCCCCTTGCCCCTCGCCCATAGACGGCCTGACCCTTCTGAAAGGCCGTGACGCCCAGACCGAGTAGTTCGACGGTTCCCGCAAGCTCACTCCCCGGCGTGAAAGGCAAGGGAACTGGCCTGAAATTTTTGAACATACCCTTGCGGATTTTCCAATCAATGGGGTTAACACCTGCCGCGTAGACGCGGACGAGTACTTCACCGGCCTGGGGTTCAGGGCGTGGTACGTCCTCTACGACCAACTGTTCCGGGCCGCCGTAGGCATAAAAATGAACCGTTCGCATGGTGTTATCTGGCATAGTTCCTTATCTTTCTCTCTTAACAGCCTTCAAGTTTCATTATGGTTTATGATGGTTCCTTACTTAGCCGACTAACTCAGATTGCAAAAAAACGAGGCAACAACCTGTTAGAATTAGCCTCACACAGGTATTCGACCATTATGGATTTTGGGTCAAATTCTCATGAACTTGCAGGAGCAAACGGCGCAGCAGAAGCCGTTCTTCAACGCTCAAACCCTCGGTAATGCGCTGCTCTACGTTCGTCCAAATGTCGCGCACGGCGCGCTGGCTACTGTGACCCTGCTTTGTCAGGTACACTCGTGAGATGCGATTGTCCTCAGGATCGGGGCGGCGCTCCACCAGGCCAGTTTTTTCCATGCGATCCAGCATTTTAGAAACCGTCGGTGGTTGAACGCACATGCGCTCCACTATCTGCGATTGCGTCAATCCATCCTGCCGCCAAAGCTGCCACAAAAACATTTCCTGACCGGCATATAACCCAATGCCAGTCAATGCCTCGCTCATTTTACCACGCTGGGCTCGACAAATCATGCCAAGCAAGAAATTGATGCTCTCGTATTCAGGTTTGTAGTTCACATTACTCTCCGGTTAGCCGACTAAATATACTATACATGCCTTGAGCTTTGTTTGTCAAGTTTTTCTATTGCCACGCTATGTTCGAGAGGTAGTGACTAAATTTGCCTGAAATCGCAGTATGGTACAATGAGCGCTATAAAAAGCGTTTCGATCAATCACAGGAGCGAAAGTGCGTCTCGTTTCTTTATTAGCCAGCGCCACAGAGATGGTTGCTGCATTAGGGTGTCTCGATCAACTGGTAGCGCGTTCGCATGAATGCGACTATCCATCAGAAATACTCTCTTTGCCTGTAGTAAGTAGAGTGCAAATCGATACCGAAGCCAGCAGCGCGCGTATCGACGAACAGATAAAGCAATTAGCGCAAAGTACGGCCGGGCCGCATGATGCCGCCATAAAAGCGTTAAGCATCTACGCGATTGATGTCGCGCTGCTCCAGGAACTTCGACCAGATGTAATCTTTACCCAAACACAATGCGAGGTATGCGCCGTCAGCGAGCGCGATGTGATGCAAGCTGTTGAGCAATTGACCGGATTGCAGCCCCGCATCGTCTCGCTGGCTCCCTATCGCCTGGCTGATGTGTGGGAAGATATTACGCGCGTGGGCGAGGCACTTGGCAGGGGCGAACAGGCCGAACTCCTTGTGCGAGACTACCAACGACGTTTAACGCGCCTGCACGAACTTACTGCACATCAAGGAGCAAGGCCGCGTGTTGCCATACTGGAATGGCTCGATCCTCTCATGGGCGCGGGAAACTGGACGCCTGAACTGGTAGACATAGCCGGTGGAGCAAACGTCTTTGGTGAAATGGGCCAACACGCGCCCTGGCTCACCTGGGAAGAGTTGCTGGCGGCAGACCCCGACGCGCTGGTACTCGCGCCCTGTGGCTTCACGCTCGAACGCACCATGCAGGATATACCGCTCTTGCAACAACATCCCTCCTGGCAATCACTGCGAGCCGTCAAAAATGGCCGCGTCTATGCCATCGACGGCAATGCCTATATTAATCGTTCCGGTCCGCGCCTGGTAGAGTCCACCGAAATCCTGGGCCGCATCCTGTGGGGTGCTTTGCCAGGGATAAGCGTTGACGAACGGGCATGGGCGGCTATTGAGTAGCGTCTCTACTGGTGAACGCTCTCCAACGCGCGTATATAGCGCTCGGCAGACCGCATTACAGCATTATGTGCGTCATGCTTCACTTCCCGCTCGAACCATGCTCCATACAAACGCTCAAACTGGTATGGCGCGATGGTGTCTCTGATGCGCTGTATTTCGGAAGCGGGAAGAGGTATCAGATTGGGATAGCTGTACATGAAGCTGACCCAGCGCCGATCAGCGACTACCGTAATAATGTCGCCTGAGAGCAACGCGCCTTTACCATCTGCTCCCTCCGGCCAGTACAGGACGGTGCCGCCGGGAAAATGGCCGCCGAGCCGTATCAGAGTCATGCCATTGGGTAGGTTGAGGGTTTCGCCTGACCAGAACTGGATACGCCCACTCGGGCGCATAACCCATTGACGATCTGCCTCGTGTAGATAGATGGGAATATCAAAACGATCTGCCCATTCAACCATTGTCGAATAGTAGTGCGGGTGAGAGATGGCAATGCCCGTGAGACCGCCCAATCGTTCGATTCCCGCCACCGTTTCATCATCAAGCAGGGTCATGCAGTCCCACAATATATTGCCCCGTGAGTGTTGCACCAGCAGGGCGCGTTCGCCAATAGCGAACGTAGGAGTAGTCGCAATGCCGGTCAGGTGCGGCTCATGCTCCCGAAATTCGTTACGAAAGCCATCCTGCTGCATCTGCGCAAGTGTTGTCCATTGTTGCCCGTTGTATCCCACATATTGTCGTTCATCGAGGCAAATCGGACACCCCTCCGGCGGCTGCTCGGTTGGCGCAAATTGTGTACCGCATGTTTTGCATATCCATTTTTGCATTGGTGTACTTCCTTTCTGTTGTAGCTAATGTGCTATGCAAACTTTTCTGAATCCTCACCGCGTCGCGGTTCATAAAACGTGAGAGAAGAAGTCTGCGGGCTACTCGCCGCAGGCGAGTAG
>JBOGTO010000676.1:0-2652 GCA_050695155.1 Ktedonobacteraceae bacterium | reverse complement strand
CAGGACAACCGCGCGGTTGTCCTGCCTGCCGCATTTTTGGCATCGACTCTATTTCATGCGTACCAGTTTCGCCAGTTGTCCCAGGCCGGGCCTTTGCCCGTACATCAGGACACCGAAGCGATAGATGCGCGCGGCAATCCAGGCGCAGATCACGATGGCAATCAGCATCAGCCCGACCGTCAGGGCAATCTCCCAGCCGGCCACTTCACTCACCCCGACACGCACCAGCATCATCGTGGGTGTCCAGAAAGGAATATACGACATCACTTTCATCCAGGTCGCATCAGGGGTATAGACCCCGAAGAAGCTCACGACGTAGCCGATTATCAACAGGAAAGTCAGGGGAACAACTGCGTTCTGCACCTCGTCCTGCCGTTTCACCAATGCCCCCAGAGCGGCAAAGAGCGTCGCGTACAGCAGAAAGCCCAGCAGGAAGTAGAGCAGCAGCAGCAGCAAGAACGAACTGGAAACGCCCGTAATGTGCAAGTTGAGTATTCCACCACCCGCTCCGAAAAGCGCGGTCTGGATGGGACCTTGCAGCAGGAGCGCGCCAATGCCTGCCGCCACCACGCAGGCCATCTGCGTCAGACCCGCCGCGCCTATACCCACGATCTTCCCTGCCATTAACTGGAACGGCGTCGCCGCATTCACCAGAATCTCCATGATGCGACTGCCCTTCTCTTCCGCGACTCCCATTGCCACGCTTATGCCATAGAGCATCACCGCCATGTAGATCAGGATATTGCCGGCATAGGCCAGAATATAGCCGGTGACGATCTCGCTTACCGGGCGATTCTGATTCTGCCCCGTGTTCACAACCGAGAAGCCCGGCGGTGTAAACAGGCTGCTCGTTTGAGTCGGAGTGAGACCGAGACGATGAGCCGTATCGAGCGAATTAAGCTGCTGCGCCAGGGCCTGGATAGGCGGGAGGTTGCTGTCGCCTGAAGTGGCGCTGGTATTGGTGTAGTAGGTAAAGTGTAGTTCCTGGTTCGCGGGACGATCCAGCACCAGCAGAATATTCAACTTGCCATTCTTGACCTGATTTTGCAAATCGCTGAGCGAATTGGTCGTCTGAACGGTTACGGCAAATTGAGATTTCCCCGACGTATTCTGCCCGCTACTACTGGTACCAGATGGTTGATTGGCCGTTCCGTTCAGCGTCGCGCCAATAGACGAGGCCAGCGCATTGTTATCCAACCCCGCAACTGGACCAGCGTTATTCACCACCACTATTTTTGTTTGCGAATTGGAGTTCGACGCGATAAGCTGAATGATGGTCGGCACAAAGGCGGCAGCCACCACCAGTATCAGAATAACGATGCTACTGATGATAAAACTGCGCTGAGTGACACGATTTTTATATTCGCGCCCGACAATCAGACGAATATTGCGCCATCTATGCTGCGTAGCCGCGCCGCCCTCAGGAACCGCTACAGCCCTTTGTTCCTGTTCTGTACGTTCTTGTTCTCGCGTGAGTGTAGTATTCTTTGGCATTGCTGTATTCCTCTCTCCCTATGCTGAAAGCGCGGATGGCGCATCCGGTAGAGCGATATTGCCTACATGTTCGATGAAGATGTCGGTCAGCGATGGTTCGGCCAACTCAAAACGGTTGATAATGCCGCCATGTTGCAGCGCCGCCTCAACGATGAAATTGGGGGTGCGATCGGCCTGTATCTGCATTTCGATATAATCCTGCCGCCGCTTCGTGACCTGCACGCCCTCCAGTGTATCGAGCCAACTTGCTTCCGGGTCATTTTCGAGCTTGAGCCGCACCACATTGCGCCCGTGCTGGCGTTTGACTTCCCGCACGCTGCCCTGCACGATGGCCTCCCCTTTATTGATAATCACGATATCCTGGCACAGTTCCTCCACCTGCTCTAACTGGTGCGTGGAGAAGATGATAGTCTTGCCCCGGCGATGCATCTCTAAAAATGCCTCCTTCAACACATTGGCGTTGACCGGGTCGAGGCCGCTAAACGGCTCATCCATCACCAGAATCGCCGGGTCGTGCAATACAGTGGCGAGAAATTGCACCTTCTGCTGGTTGCCTTTGGAGAGTTCTTCGATCTTCCTTTTGCGATTGGCCTCGATCTGGAAACGCTCCAGCCATTCGTCCAGTTCTTTCCCGGCATCCTGCTTCGACAGACCATTCAGCCGCGCCAGGAAAAGCAACTGCTCATCGACTTTCATCTTCGGGTATAATCCGCGCTCTTCAGGCAGATAGCCCCAGTTGCGACGCGGCACCGCGCGCACATCCTCGCCACCCCAGGTGATGTGACCGCTATCGGGGCGCAAAATGTCCAGAATCATACGCATGGTGGTCGTCTTGCCCGCGCCGTTTGCTCCCAGGAAGCCGAAGATGGTCCCCTCCTTCACCTCCATCGACAGGTCTTTAATAACATGGAATTGCGCGAACGACTTATTGATGTGTTCTACTACCAGTCCCATTGCATTACTCCTCGCTTTGTTCTAACTTGCATAAATTTGAAGCTTCATAATCTTTATTGTTCGTCGCCTGAAAGAATCCTCGTTGAAACTGTATCATGGACTTTTAGCCAGCGCAACAAAAAATCGTCGAATGGTGAAAAAATGAGGTCAGAAGGCGCAAAAAGGAAGATGGATGGAGAACGATTTTGTTGGGATACAGAAGCG
>JBOGTO010000675.1:0-3068 GCA_050695155.1 Ktedonobacteraceae bacterium | reverse complement strand
AGGAAACAGTGAACTCCGTCAAGGGATCGATGGAAGACACGCTCGGCGAGGTTAAAGCGACCGCGAAGAGCGCGGGTAATACGGCCTCTACTATCGGCAGTACGGCTAACCTGGCATCGTTTGGTGTCGCGCCTGCTGTGCGTGTGGCTTCGGTCGTGGTGGCAAGCGGCCAGGTAGCGCGGGTCTTTATGGGCAAAGGACGCTCGCGCCATCGCTATGAAAAGCGGCGCAAAGAGCAGACGGAATTTATGAAAGCCGCCGCCGAAGGAGAATAGCAATGATGACTGTCATCGGCGATACCCTGACGCAAGCGGGACAGATAGCCGCTATTATCCTGTTGATCTACCTGTTCGTCAACATCCTCATCGGCCTGGTTTTCGCCGTAGTCTTTATGTTCGCCTTTGCCTGGGTGGGAGACAAAGCAGAGCTGATTAAAAAGCTGCGTCCCACCGTAAAAAGCGTGAACGAAGCTCTCAAAAATCCAGAGGCTGCGGTGGGAGAATCTGCCAACGGGCTTGTGAAGGCTGTGCATTCTATTCAGTCGATTGCCATTCCCGAAAAAATTGAAAGCGTCCAGCGCGGCGTCCAGTCGGTTGAGCAGAAGGTTGACCAGGGCGCGGATCGCGTCGCCAGCGCGGTCATCGAGTTTCGCGCGCGCACCGCTCAGACGCAGGGTGTACTCAAAGCTTTCTTCTTGCCAGGATTGACCCGGAAAAGCCCTTACCGGCACGTACTCCCGGAAGTTGCGATGGGCGTAAGCGAGCAATCACTGCGCGAGAGCGCGGATACGCCTGAATTGCCAGCCGCGCCCGCGCCGCTAGAGCTTGCCGGGCCAGATATGACCGATGGCGCTAAAAGGGAACGTGTAGCCGCCAGGACTAAAGGGGACGGGTCAACTGGCGATGCGTCCCGCGCTTGAGTATGCGCGGCGTCTGGGGCGTTTCCAGCGCAACGCGCGCCTCTACCTGATTAACAATGCCCTGAGTGGAGTGACAGCCGGTATCGTGCTGGTACTCTACAACCTTTACCTGTACTCGCTCGGTTACAAGGCGGATTTTGTAGGCTTCGTACTGTTCTCCGTGACGATTGGCGCGGGTATCGCCATCTTCCCCGCCGGTCTCTGTATTGATCGCTTTAGCGGGAAGGCCATACTGCTCTGGTCGAACCTGCTGATCGCGCTGGGGGCTATCGGGCAATTCCTCTTTCGCCAGCCCGTGCCACTGCTCGTCAGTGGCTTTGTAGAGGGTGTAGCCTTTGCTTTTATCCTGGTCATCAATGCCCCATTCTTAACGCGCAACAGCAACCCTCAAGAGCGCCCAGACCTCTTCAGTATGAATATCTCGCTAGGGCTAATCACACTGGTAGCAGGCGAGGTGCTTGGTGGCGCACTGCCGATCTGGTTTCGTTCGTGGCGCTGGCTCATGGCTCCCATGCCAGCCTGGGCAGCGCCCCTTCTGGCAAGCCAGCCCGATCCACGCTCCTATCAACTGGCTTTGCTTTTCGCGGGTATCATTGCCGCGCCGAGCCTGATCCCCCTTTTCATGCTGCGCGATACGCGACCGCGCCGTGATAATAGAGGGTTATCAACGTTGCCCATTGGGGCAGTTCCCCCCATTGATACGCCAGAAAGCAGCCTGGGAGGAGGAGGGGATGGGTCACAGAGAACGCGGGCGGCGCAAGCGCCCCCTCCCATCATCTCCACATCCCCCGCCCCTACAACGGTTTTCCCCACGCGAGCAAGTAGGGGCGGGAGAGGTTGGGAAGAGTGGTGGGGGCGCTTGCGCCGCCCTCGTCCCTTTATTACACGCGAGCGCTTTCATGCATTCGTGCGCCGCCCTCGTCCTCTCACCCATGTACAGATCAAAGCATTCGTGCGTAGTCCATTCTTTTTTCTGATGCTGGTCTACATATTTACAGGGTTGGGAGCGGGTCTTTTCATCCCCTATTTCAATCTTTTCTTTGTGCATCATTTGAATGCATCGTCGGCTCTGTTTGGCTTGATCGATGGGGGAGCCAATGGGCTTACCGCGCTGACGACGCTGGGCGCGCCCTGGCTGGCTGCTCGTATTGGCCGGGTCAATACGATTGCTGTGACGCGCCTGCTCAGCATTCCTTTGCTGCTACTTGTCGGGCTGACGGGTATATTGCCGCTGGCCGCGCTGCTCTACCCATTGCGCCAGGGTGTGATGGACATGTCCAACGGGATATTGCAGGTGTATTCGATGGAGGCGGTATCCGAAAAATTTCGCGGCCTGGCAAATAGTAGTTACCAGGCCGCGTATCAGGTTCCCTGGGCTATCACCGCGTCCGTGGGCGGCGTCATCATTGTGCAGGTCGGCTATCCCCCGGTTTTCCTGCTGGGAGCGTTATGCTACATCCTGGCAATTGCAGTGCTGTGGGGAAGATTTGGACGCGGCTCCTAATAAAAATGCAAGTGCGAGAAAGCCGCTATAGAGGTGGCGGTAATACAACCCGCTAATACTACCCCGATGATCGAGAGAACCAGGCCCGCGACCGCGAACCCTTTGCCCTCGAAGCGTTTCATGCCAACGGAAGACAGGGCCAGCCCGATGATAGAAACAGCCAGGCCAACGAACGGAAACCAGAACGTAATCACTCCGATAATGCCCAACACCATACCGGCAATACCCGGTCCGTTGGTCTGTCCAGTGCTATATCCACCGTATGGTGTATAAGCTGGTTGGGGTGGATACATAGCCTGCCTGTTTGGTGGATAATAAGACTGCCGCTCATAATTCCCCTGCGCATAAGCCGTATTTGGCTGCGGCGGATATGGTTCAGCGGCATTTGGATAGGTCGGATCAGCATAAGGAGGTGTGCCATTATTCGGCCAGGAGTTGCTTGAAGTTCCATAGCCACCCTGCCCATTATCTGGATAGTAGGGGTACGGTGTGGGATCGCTCATAACTTACCTTACTTCCCTTTATTGCCCGGTCTGTTAATACACATCAATACATCTATTACCATTGTAACATCGTTGGTCAACATATTGCCGCCTACGGCGGCCCTGGAGAGGGTTGTTGCAGAGTCGCAGGACACATGGCGAC
>JBOGTO010000674.1:0-59041 GCA_050695155.1 Ktedonobacteraceae bacterium | reverse complement strand
ACGCGGTCCTGCTGGCGAGTGATGGCCTGCAAGCCCTCAGCCAGGTCGAGACTCATGCGCCTGACCTGGTGCTGCTCGATGTGATGATGCCCAGGATGAGCGGGTTCGCTGTCTGCCACCGCGTGCGGGAGTTCTCCACGGTCCCCATCATCATCATCACGGCCCAGGGGCGCAGCCAGGACAAGGTGCGCGGGCTGGACCTGGGCGCGGACGATTACCTCGTCAAGCCCCTGAACATGGATGAGCTGCTGGCCCGCGTGCGTGCGGTACTCAGACGCGCCCATCTGATGGAGGGCGAACGCGCGCTGCGCACGGCCATGACCCTCGGCGACCTCACCATCGACTTTGGACAGCAGCTGGTGCTGCTTTCTGGTCGCAAGGTGGCGCTCACGCCGACCGAGTATCGCCTGCTGGCCGATCTGGCCCGCCACGCGGGGCGCATCGTCCCACAGGACCTCCTCTTAGAGCGCGTCTGGGGTCAAGAGTACGTCGGCGAGCATCATATGCTCCAGGTGAATATCAACCGACTGCGGCACAAGCTCGAGGTCGATCCTGCTCACCCGCGCTACCTCCTCACCGAGGCGGGGGTCGGCTATCTGCTGGTCGCGCCGCCCGATGAGCAGAGGGGTCCACTATAGCTATCAACTGCGCCGCTTTCTCCGCTTTAGTGAACAGGCTGCGCGCGCCGTAGGTCTTGAGCCCCAGCAGCACCAAAGGATCGGCCTTCACGCCATATTGTGATTGCTTTGTGATTGCTCTGACACCTCTCTCTGCGGATGGTATGCTATGCTCGAAAGAGATCGTTCTACGAGAGTTAGAGCGGTTTCAGAAACAGAACTGGTACTCCCCGCACAAGGACGTGCAGTGGAGCGCCAGGCGCACTGTTTGGAGTGAACCCAAGTGACCAGACCGCACATCAAGTCAAACATATGGTATACTGGTCAAAGAGTATGCCGAAGGAGAAAACTGATGAGCGGAAGAGTTCACAGCCGAGAATTGAAACTGACAATTGTCCGACAGTTGGCCAGCGGAGAAAAGCGTCCAGCTCAGATTTGCCGCGAGCATAATCTGGCTCCCAGTGTGGTCTCGCGCTGGAGAAATGAATATGATCAGCGCGGCGAAGAAGCCTTTCTGCCTGCGGCCACTTCCGAGCCGCCAACAGCCGAGGCAAAAATTGCGGAGTTAGAGCGCTTTTGTGGGCAACTGGCCCTGGAGAATGCCCTGTTAAAAAAAGCGTTGGGCAAGCTCCCCTTGAACAGCGACATGCGGTAATTGAGGACGCGTGCCAGGAGAAGCTGCCCCTTTCCATCCGTCATCTCTGTGAGCTGTTGCAGGTCAACCGCGCCTGGTATTATGCCAAACAACACGTCATCGTCGAGCCATCCAAGCGGGCTGAAGCGGTGGCATTGCGTGATGCCATTGAACAAATCATTCTGGAATTTTCCGGCTATGGCTATCGTCGGGTGACTCATGCGTTGCAACGAGATGGATGGAAGGTGAACCATAAGCGAGTGCTGCGGATCATGCGTGAAGAGTCGTTGCTCTGCCATCTCAAACGGCATTTTGTACACACGACTGACTCGCGTCATCCCTTCCCGATCTATCCGAATCTGGTCCATGGCACAACGCCTGATGCCCCGGATGTGATCTGGGTGGCCGATCTCACCTACATCCGCTTGAGAAGCGAGTTTGTCTACCTGGCCACGATCCTGGATGCCTATTCGCGTCGGTGTATTGGATGGAATGTGTCGACGCGCATCGATACTCATTTGGCTCTGGGCGCATTGGAGGAGGCACTCGCGACCCGTGAGGTGAAACCAGGACTCATTCACCATTCGGATCGCGGGGTACAATATGCCAGTTCTGCCTATACCGAACGATTGCTCAGTGTGGGCGTTCACATCAGCATGTCAGCCAAAGGCAATGCCTATGACAATGCCAAAGCCGAGTCCTTTTTCAAAACGTTGAAACAAGAGGAGGTCTATCTGAAACAGTATCAAACCTTTGAAGAGGCATCCACCAATCTTGGTCAATTCATCGAGGATGTGTATAACACCAAGCGGCTCCATTCCAGCCTTGGCTATGTGCCTCCCATCGAGTTTGAAATGGCTTACTTTCAAGATGTAAGGTGTTGACCTCAGGTGTGGTCTGGTAGTAAGGGGTCACTCCAGTTCAAACACTTTCTCCAGTGGACAGGCGAGGGAGAGAGGGGAAGCGGCTGCGGCAGGTATGGAAAGACGCGCTGATGTGTACCCACTGTCAGAGGCTCGGCAGCATACAGGTGGAGAGTACGCTGATGAACACCTACTCCCTCTTGAGGGAGGCTCAAGGGCATCCTCGCGTATACCGAGGAGCTGCTGGTCTCCTCCGACTTTCGCGGGGATGCGCATTCCGCCATCGTCGACGGCCTCTCGACCATGACGCTGGGCGACCACTTCGTCAAGGTCATCGCCTGGTATGACAATGAATGGGGCTACGCCTGCCGCGTGGCCGATCTCACGCACTTCATCAGCGAGGCACTCTCATGAAACACACACACGATCGCGAAGCAGCGCCTGACGAGGCAACTCAACTTCGATGCGAGGAATGCCAGATGCCATTATGGAAGGCGGGCGAAATCGTTCCAGCGGGAACCTATGTGCGCGTGGACGACCGCTCGTACCGGACGGTGATCCTCAATCAGGAGGGACCGCTGCCAGCGACATTTGATGGACATGTGGCACTGTATTGTACATCCGCCTGTGTATGCAAGGATCGAGCAGATCGTCGGCGTCCTGTTGCCAGAGATGGCTGAGCAAGAGATGCGCAGCCATGGAAGCTTCATGGGAGATGTGGGGGCTTTATACGCTTTCAAACCACTCGGTCAGGGAGGAGTGGCGAGGTGTCCACATCAAGCACACGTGAATAGAGCTGCTCATACTGGTCGTAGTCGGCCTCACCGGCAGCGGGATGAATGCAATCCACCGGACACACATCGACGCATGAGCCATCTTTCACGCCGATACATGGCTGGGTGATGACGTAGGTCATGGATACCTCTCCTCTTTGATATTGTCCATCAACAAATGCCGTATATGCAGGTCGCCCTGTAGCACTACATCGGCCTGCTTGCAAGGCTCTGATTGGTTTTTCCCCACCCCTAATGGGTTTTACGCATCACGAACCGTGTACAGCCCTGCTTTGGGAAAGCGCCGAGAAATTCATGCCTGGCCTTGCAAATCCACGGTAGGATCACGCGCACCGAGCCTGGAGCGCTGGAGAATACAGCCAGCACTCTCCCGACCGGCATTCTTCTCACTTCACGAATAAGCTCCATGAGAGGGGCCGGGGCTGAAGCTGCCCCGCGCATCGATCTCTTTCTCAATCGTCACATCGACCCGCTCTGACATACCAATCATCTCTTTCCGAACGGAAGCTCCGTCCCCCTGGCATGCTCGTCCGGCCTCAAACGGGGAGCGGCTGGACTAACCTGGTTTTCAGTTCCCTGTTCTCCGCCTTCAGCGCCGTGTTTTCCCTGCGCAGGGACGTGAGTTCTTCTTCTTGCGTTCGCTCTCGATAGCGAAGCCAGAACGCAGGAGCCTGCTGAGACTGCTCGACAAGGTAGATCGAGCGCTCCTGTTCATCTACCACCAACTGTGCCGGTGCGTGCAACAACTGTGGCGCGTGGCTTTGCAGCCGCTCCATCAGATCCACAGGGGTGCATCGCTGCTTCTGGAAGCTGTGAGGCAAGAGCACTTCTTCGTTGATGTCTAACGTACACTCGGGATACCTGCTGGCAACGGCCAGGAGACAGATCTGGAGATTCTCGTGCAGTTTCATACGTTTCCTTCTCTCTGCTCATACACTGCTTGCCTTGTCCTGGCTCCGCACCGCTCTCCGCCTTGAGTAATATTCCACCAGGGTAGGATGTTTTATCGATACCTGGCAATCGCGGACAGGAGCAATGGTGGAGTATGTTGAGGCAGTATTTGCATCTTCCTTCTCCTCTCATCTTGCAGACAAGAACGATACAGTGTAGACGGCTATCTATTCTATAAGGGATGGCTCCTCTCTTCAGAGGATACGCCAGGAAGGGACATCTCCTTGACATCTACAGGCCAAACAGACAAGCACTCTCTTATTTCCCTTCCTCACATGATAAGTGTAGAATCAAACCCTTCTGGGAAACTGTGATGTTTGTCACAGGACATCCGTCTTGCACTGTTCCCAGTTGCAGGTGGCGCTGCTCCTTCCGTCATCTATGAAGCGGGGAGCGCCTGCCCCTCAGCGATACTTCGCACAACGCTGTATTTTTCTCCTACCTATAATGTAGCTCAGAAACACGGGGTGCCGGTTCACGGGCGGTCACAGATCAGTCACGATCATGCCACGACGAAGCACAATGCTATCGCAAACAAAGCATCCCTCCAACGGAGAATCCGCCATACTAGATTGTGATTGCTTTGTGATGGCTCTGGGTGAGCGCGGTCGCCAGAATACCCACGCAGAAGGTTGCCAACGGATGCCTGGCAAGCATCATGGTGGCCCGACGCAGCCGTGCGCCTGCGGCACGCTGCATGGCGTCAGTGATCAGCCGCACCCCGTAAAGCAGGAACAGCACCCCGCTTGCGAGCAGGCCCAATACGGCGGTAAGAGTGGTTGCGTCGAACATCGGATATGCCTGCCGATAAATATTAACATAGTGGTAAGAGAATGTTAAATAGAATATGCCACCCCGGCGGCAACAGTGCAAGCCTGGCCGCCGCGCCTCTGTTTCCTCACCTGCTTTGGACGCAAGGTGTGGGACACGGTGTGCTGTGCCAACCAGCGCAACCACTCCACCCTCTCTCTTGCAGCACTCATGTGAAGAAAGGTTCACGTTCTGCTGGAAAATGGAGGAACTCATGAGGTCGTATTCGAGATGCTTCCTCAAGACGGTGGTGCGACTTCCTGGTTATCCACTGCGCTGCATCTCCTCGTGTAGTGCCGCACGAGTAAGTGTGGCCTGATCGTGATTGATTTGTGACCACTCTTGGGCCTGCTTCACACTTTTGCAGATTACAATACAAGCAGAAGCACTATCGCAATACGATAGAACGTTGCAGTAGAAACGCTCCCATCCACGTGTGAGGTGTGCATGTGAGCGTCATGAAAGCTGTAGCGTGTTTCGACAAAGCAGACAACAGCAAGGAGAGCCACACGTTACATGCAGAACGACAAGCTGAAATGACCTGGGAGGGGAACCTGGCGCAAGGGAAAGGCATGATCCGTCTTGGCAGTGGAGCGGTGGAGGAGCTGCCGATGACCTGGGCTGCCCGAGCAGAGCAGCCAGGCGGCAAAACGAGCCCGGAGGAGTTGATCGCCGCCGCGCACGCCGGGTGTTACGCCATGGCCCTCGCCCTCACGCTCGCGGAAGCGGGCAAGCAGCTACAGCGCGTGCAGGTCACTGCCGCCTGCATACTGGAAGAGGTGGCGGGGAAACCCAGGATCACGCGCATAGACCTGGAGGTCCGCAGCAAGGTACCGGGATTGGATGCCGCCGATTTTGAACGGGCGGCTCGGCAGGCGGAGCAGCTCTGTCCTGTCCCAAACGCCCTCCGCAACAACGTCGCCATTCAACTCAACGCACACCTGGAATCGGAGCAGCCCTGCGCAACTGCCATCAGGTGGCACACCAGTAGAAGGAAAGTCCCTGAGCTTATGAAGAGAGGATATTCGCTAGTCGCTTGCACGCCTGATGGTGACGAGGAGAGGAGTGTACATGCGTAGATGCTTTGCTCCATGATTGGGACGCCCGGCGATAAGCGTCCCCTGGAAGCGAGCAGTTCTGATCTGACAAGGGAGGATTCCATGAAGAACCACGTCGATGAGAAAGAAGCCATCGAACAGTTGCGCAAGGCCGGGTGGACCGACCCAGAAATAGAGCGATTACGTCGACTGCGTCGAGATTACGTTGAAAAAAAGGGAGAGCAGGCACCAGCCAACCCTCGTCGCTCCGGGTTTGTCCGTTGGCTGGAGACGCTTCTGCAAGAAGGACTTGGGCCTTCTGTTCCCTGGTGGTGGTGATTGTGGACGCCATGCTTCCTTCCTGGCAAGTTAGCGAACCGGTTCCCCGCATTCCAACCACCAGAAAGATAGCAACCGCTTCAATAGAGGGCCTGAGAACGTTAGGGTCGAGTACGATAACCGCACCATGACACCCTGGCAGGACTCTTTTATTTTCATGTGCTGCTTGCCACGTTGGAGAAGAAAGATGTGTAGAAGCGGCTCTACTTCTGAGACCTCGGGGGTCCGCATCCAGGCCGGATACGTTGCCGAAGGTGCCGAGGTGAGAAGAACACACCAGAAAAGAATAGGTATGACGACGCCGAGCAGAAAGGAGCAAGAAGATGTTTGAGCGCATCCTGGTCCCGCTGGATGGATCACGCCGCGCCGAGCAGGCGCTGCCGATCGCTGCACGCCTCGCGCGTACCTCTCGTGGAACCGTCGTGTTGCTGCGGGTCGTGAGTCTCCCCAATGAGTTGGTGTCCTATCTAGCGCTCGAACCCCTCCCGCTAGAGGCAGACATTGAGGCTGCCCGTGAAGAAGCGAGGAACTACCTGGACGGCATCACCACCGGAAGCAGTCTCGCCGACATACACACCGAAACTGAAGTGACCCTCGGCCAGGCGGCCGCCGCCATTCTCTCGACAGTGAACGCACAGCACCTCGATCTGATCGTGCTATGTAGCCACGGCTACACGGGCCTGACACGTTGGTTTATGGGAAGTGTTGCGGAGAAGGTCGCCCATCATAGTCCTGTACCCGTCCTGGTGCTGCGCGAAGGGGGACCCCTGCCATTTGGCCCACATCCAGATGTGGGAAGTCCCTGGCGTGTGCTTGTTCCTCTCGATGGCTCAGCGCGAGCGCAGGCGGCCATTGCTCCCGCTGCCCAGTTGAGTGCCGCCTTGTCGGCTCCCGCGCGAGGCGCGCTCCATCTCACGCGGGTTGTGGTCCAACCGGATCCAGACGAGATCGGTCACCGTACACGGGAAGCCATCATACACAAGGCGAAAGAGTACCTCAGTACGACCGTGGAACAGATCCGTGAAGGGCTGGTCGCCAGTCCTGTCGCGGATATTCAGCCTGCCATCACCTGGTCGGTCACTGTTGATGCGGATGTCGCCTCCGGCATCATCCGGGCGGCGGAGGACGGGGCAGGCGCCTTCGGGCAAGGCCTCCTGATCGCCATGACCACGCGTGGGGCGAATGGGTTGCCACGCTGGGTGATGGGCAGTATCACCGGGCGGGTTCTGCAGGCCACCAGGCTCCCGCTCTTGATTGTGCGGCCGCCAGACATGCTGGACAGAACTCACCAGGACTGAGACCGGGTACCATCGCCAGGGACACAAAGCGAACCGATGAAAGAGACGGAACCTACGGCTCTGATAACGGCCAGCTGGAAGAGCGCATACATGAAAGGTGTGGCGCACAGACCCGTATCTTTCCACGCTCATGGGGGACATCCCAAGCTCCAGAAAAAGCTCCCATTGTCCCAATCTACACAAGCAGAACGGATTCTCTTGAGCCGCTCTGCCGCGTGATAGCGCATGGACTGATCGTGATTGATCTGTGACCGCCCTCGGGCCTGCTCCACGCTTTTGCGGATTACAATACAAGCAGGAGTATGTCGTAATACGATAAATCGGTACAGGGAAAGTACTCCCACCAACATGTGATGTGTGCATTGAGCCTGCACGAGCAGGGCATCTCATATCTCATTTTTCGCAAAGGAAAGAAAAGTATGACAATGAAAAAGCTTCTCGCGGTATGTGTGTTGCTGATCTCAATCACGATCCTGATTGCAGCCTGTGGCGGCAGTTCTGGTGGTGGGGAGACTGATGTTCACATGGGCAATACAACCTTCACGCAGTCTTCGGTGACCATCAGTAAGGGCGGCAGCCTCAATCTGATCGATGATGTGAACGTGACACATATCATTAGCAATGGGTCCTGGGTGAATGGTGTCGCCAGGCCAGCAACAGAATCCGGTGCGCCGACCGTGAGCAATCTGCAATTCAGTTCCTCTGGTCAGAGTCAGACCGTTGGGCCATTCAATACGGCTGGTACTTACCATTTGTACTGTAGCGTTCACCAAAACATGAACCTGACGGTGATTGTGCAGTAGCATGACCCCTCCTACCCCAGCAAACTGTAGGGGCTCTGCAGCAGGCGCTTGATTTCCTGGAGGAAGCGCGCGACAGTCGCCCCGTAGAGGATGCGATGGTCGGCGGACATGGGCATGGGCATGAGGTCGCGGATGACGGGCTGACCATCCATGGGGACGAATTGCTTGCGTATCGAAGCCACCTGTAAGCGCTTGATGTGGTCATGCACGAGAATATGGCTGACCGCTTCTACATCGGTATCCGGTGCAACGCTGATGACACTACGAGTCATAATATCATCGACCATTTCCCCCTGCCTGCCGATGACATCATGCTCGGTCACGACGCCGACCACCGCGTTCTCATCGTTGACGACGGGTAAGCCGCTGATGCGATGCTGGGACAACAGACGCGCTGCTTGCTGCCTGGTTTGATTTTCTTTGACCGCAATCACCTTTGTGGTCATGACATCTCTAGCTTTCATGCTAAGTCCGGGTTCCTCCTCTTGATGACATGGACGGAGCGACGACCACCGGTTGCCGAGGCGAGGCTTTCGACGGCCAGGACAAAGCAAGGGACCGGGACTTACTGCACGGAACCCTCGTAGATTCCCATGATGGTCGCAAGCAATCTCAGCGCCTCCGGCTTCTTCCGCTGGAAGGAGTTGCGGCCAATGATCGAGCCGAATCCGCCACCATCGCGGATCGCACGCACTTCGGTGAAGATCTGTTCATCGGTGGTAGCAGGTCCACCCGAGAAGATGACGATGCGGCGCCCATCAAAAGCGCTCTGCACAACGTGATGTACCCGCTCTGCCAGCGTCGCGATGGGAATCTCGTACTTCTGGTAGGTTTTCTGCGCCTCCGGCAGTTCTACCCTGGCACTGGGCAACTTCACCTTGATGATATCTGCTCCGAGCTCGGCGGCAATCTGGGCCGCGTAGGCAATGACGTCAATGGCGGTCTCGCCTTCTTTGCTCAGGCCGCTGCCCCGGGCATACGACCAGACGACGACGGCCAGGCCAGCAGCTTTCGCCTCTTTCGTAAGTTCTCGTAACTCCTGGTACATCGTGGTACGCTCAGTTGAGCCTGGATAAATGGTGAAGCCAACAGCGACACAGCCCAGGCGTAAGGCATCCTCCACCCAGGAAGTCACCGCTGAAAGAGGATCGCGTTCCTCGTGCAGCAGGTCATGGTTGCTGCACTTCAGGATCAGAGGAATGTCCCCGCAATAGTCGGACACACCTGCTTCAAGCGAGCCTAACGGCGCGGCATAGGCATTACAGCCCGCCTCGATGGCGAGTTCGAAATGGTAGCGCGGGTCGTAGGCGGCAGGGTTGGGCGCGAAGCTGCGGGCCGGGCCATGCTCAAAGCCCTGGTCGATGGGCAAAATCATCATCTTTCCGGTACCCGCCAGGCGACCGTGATTGAGCATACGGGCCAGGTTGGTACGGACACCAGGATTTTCGCTGGCGTACCAGCTTAGTATTTCACGGATGCAATCTTTCATGAGGTCAGATTCCTTTCCAATCATCTGCAACAGGATACTCGCTCACTGATCCAGGAGCAGTGTATGAAATGGTTCACGAGCGAGTACTAAAAAGTTCCGGGCTTATTTCCCTACACAAGGACCCTCCACCAATCTTAGATGCCGTTCGTCAACTCCGTAGACGGCGCTCTACGCTCCCTTCCCTTCATACTCGTCTGTCGAACAGCGTGAGGGTGGCATGCGATTCTCTGTTCTTGCAAGCTTCATAAAACAGGACACAAGAGTGGCGTTGGTTCTACCTCAACAGTATGTCGTGTCATGATACACATCTAGCGTAGCATACCATCTATGGAGAGAACGACCAGATCCATCACAAAACAATCACAATCCAGTGTACAGAAGCTGGTAGAGTGGAGAGTGCAGGCCATGAATCACAGGATAACAGCATAGCGTTCCCTTAGAGAGACCTGATCGACTCGATCGATCATCTCTGGAATTAGAAGAACGTCTCCTGCTTTATCTACGCTGGTGGCGTCCTAGCGCCCAGGAGCAGCCTTCGAGACGACAGGCAGGGTGATGAAGAAGGTCGAGCCCTGTCCTTCGATCGACTCGCACCAGATCCGTCCCCCGTGCCGCTCGACGAGGGCGCGGCAGAGATAGAGTCCTAACCCTGTGCCTTCGATCCCGTAGACGCGGGCGTTCTCCGTCTGCACGAAGCGCTGGAAGATCTGTGCCTGCTGCTGTGCCGGAACGCCGATGCCGTGATCCCGCACAGAGAGGAGCGTCTCTCGCCTCTCGACATCCTCAGCGATGGTCACCTCGATGGGGCCGCCCTCCGGGCTGTACTTGATCGCATTGCTGATCAGGTTGCTGAGTACCTGATCCATACGCCGGGGATCGACGTACTTCACGAGGTGTTCCCCCGATGGAACGAGCACAATGGTATGCCGCTCGGTCGTCATCTGCAATCGGGTCACCACACGCTGAACCAGGGGGACCAGATCGGTCGGTTCGGGATGCAACTCCAGCTGGCCCGCTTGCAAGCGCGCCATATCGAGCAAATCGTCGGTGAGTTCGCCCAGGCGAGCCACCGCCAGGTCAAGGCCCGCGAGGGCCTTCCTCTGCCACACGGCGAGTTGTGGCCCTTTGCCCTGGGCCGTCTGGACGAGCAAGGTTTGCGCAAAGCCACTCAGGCTAGCCAGCGGCGTCCGCAGTTCGTGTGCGACGACTCCAAGGAACTCATCCATCCGCTGGGTGGTCTCACGCGAGGCCAGTTCTCTTGCGCGCGCCTCTGTGCTTTCCTGGAGGATTCGTTCGCGCTCAATCATCAGGGTGGCGAGTTTCGCCACAGCACCTGCCAGGGCTTCTTCTTCCGGAGGATAGGCATGCGCTTCGCCCCCATAATCAAGAGCGAGCACCCCTGCCAAGTGCGCCCCCATGTTCATTGGGGCAAGCAGTACCTCGCGCGCGCCGTAGGTGGGCGGGTCACTTGCCGTCATTCCGCTGAGATCGTTGAGTACCACTTCGCCTGCTTGCAGGCGAGCAAGGAGTGCCGGTGCCAGGTAATCATCCAGGCGGAACTGCCCGATCTCACTCATCCACTGCCGCTCTTCCTCTGGCGAAAGGCCAACGACCGCCACCGGACGCAGTCTGCCGGTCTCTCGCTCCAGGGCGGTCAGGCTGACGCGCCGACAGCCAAGAGTGTTGCGGGTCAGTTCGGCCAGCCGCTGCCCAATCAGGTACGTCGCTGCTGGTGCCGGGGATTCCCTTCCACCTGCCTGTGCGTTGAGTTCGTCATCATGCTGGGGAACCTGGACCAGCGCCTCGGCCATGGCGAGCAGGGCATGCAAGGCCTCCTGTGTGCGCTGCGCAAGCTTCCAGCGATCCGTCACGTCACGGCAGATATTGATCGATCCAACGATGTTCCCTTCCCGGTCGCGGATCGGGGCTCCACTCAAATTGATGCGCATCTCACGTCCACGCAGGTTGCGAATCGTGAACTCCACAGCAGTTGTGTCGGTGAGCACCTCTCCGCTCAGCACACGCGTGGTTGCCCACTGTGCGAGAGGCAGCGACTGCCCCTGCACATAGTGCTGCGTGATCAGCGTGCCGCGCTCTTCCAACGAGAGAGCCGTGTAGCCGGGGAGATCGTCGAGTCCAAGCAGGTCACGCGCGGCCCTGTTCATGCGGAGTATATGGCCGTCTTTGTCGTAGACGAAGATTCCATCGGCCATCGCCTCAAAAATCGCCTCAAGCTGATGTGCGCGTGATGATAGTTCCTGTTCGGCCTCGCGCCTATGCTGCTCGCGCTGGTGTCGCTCTGTACCGTCCCTCTCTTCCTTGCCGTGCGTATCCATGTGCCTCTTCCGTGAAGTTGTTGTTGGCAGTCAAATCAGTGCCACCAGGCAGTGAGATGCACATGAGGAGTCGTGAGCAGGCAAGCCTGTCAGGTCCGTTTTATTTCATGCTAAACGTTGAAGAAAAACATGCAGAGGCCATCACTGATCGATGTGAGTACGCCCTGCTTCTTTCCTACATCTCTGATGGAATAGAACATCCCTCCCCTGCGGTGGACGTTTTTATTCTATAATATGGGCATCAGGTCGCGCAAACGGACGCGAGTGCGCGGTGGGAAAGGAGTACAGAATCATGCCAAAGAGGAAAACGATCGTTCTGATTGCTGATGACGACCTGCAACTCCTGGATCTGGTCACACTCAATCTCGAGCTTGAGGGCTATGGCGTACTGAGGGCCAGTGATGGCAGGCAGGCGCTTGAACGGTTTGAGCGGCATCACCCCGACCTGGTGCTGCTCGATGTGATGATGCCCAGGATGAGCGGGTTCGCCGTCTGCCACCAGGTGCGTGCATGCTCGACGGTCCCTATTATCATCATCACCGCGCGCGGACAGGAGCAAGAGAAGGTGCGCGGGCTGGATCTGGGCGCGGATGATTACCTCGTCAAGCCTTTCAGCGTGGGCGAACTGCTGGCGCGCGTGCGCGCGGCGCTCAGGCGCACCCGGCTGATGGAGGACGAACGCGCGCTGCGCACGGCCATGACCCTCGGCGACCTCACCATCGACTTTGGACAGCAGCTGGTGCTGCTTTCCGGTCGCAAGGTGGCCCTCACGCCGACCGAGTATCGCCTGCTGGCCGATCTGGCGCGCCACGCGGGGCGCATCGTCCCACAGGACCTCCTCTTAGAGCGCGTCTGGGGCCAGGAGTACGTCGGCGAGCATCATATGCTCCAGGTGAATAAGAACCGACTGCGGCACAAGCTGGAGGTCGATCCTGCTCACCCGCGCTACCTCCTCACCGAGGCGGGGGTCGGCTATCTGCTGGTCGCGCCACCGCAGGTGCAGGAAGCACCTGAACCGGCAGAGGGCAGGGAACCATGATAGATGCAGAACGGCACCGGCTGATCGAGGCCGAGGCTCAACACACGCCGTGGTATCGTTGGGGACCGTATCTCGCCGAGCGTCAATGGGGGACGGTGCGCGAGGATTACTCGCCCGCTGGCACGGCGTGGGATTCCTTCCCGCATGACCATGCCCGCTCCCGCGCCTATCGTTGGGGCGAGGACGGCCTGCTGGGCGTCTGCGACGACCAGGGGTTCCTGTGCTTTGCCCTCGCGCTCTGGAACGAGGCCGACCCCATTCTCAAGGAACGCTTCTTTGGCCTGACTGGAACCGAGGGCAACCATAGCGAGGATGTGAAGGAGTACTACTTCTTTCTCGATAGTACGCCGACCCACTCCTATATGAAGGCCCTGTACAAGTACCCACAGCGTGCCTTCCCCTACACTGAACTGGTAGCGGAGAATCGCCGTCGCGGTCGGGGTGAGCCTGAATATGAATTGCTCGATACAGGCGTCTTCAGCGAGGATCGCTACTTCGATGTCACGGTTGAGTACGCCAAAGCGGACCCGGAGGACATCCTGATCCGCATGACTGCCACGAACCGGGGGCCGGAACCTGCGCCGCTGCACCTGCTGCCCACGCTCTGGTTCCGCAACACCTGGGCGTGGGGCTACGATACCCGCCGCCCAGAGCTGTGTGCCGTAAGGGGCGAGGACACAATACAGCAGGCCCCTCCGGGCTTGTGCCTCGTCCGTGCGGCTCACCAGACACTGGGTGAGTACTGGCTCATGTGTGAGCAGGTGGAGGAGATGCCAACGTTGCTCTTTACTGAGAACGAGAGCAACGCCGAGCGACTGTGGGGAGTGCCGAGCCGTACCCCTTTTGTCAAAGATGGCATCAACGATGCGGTGGTGCATGGTGCCAGAGGGACCGTCAATCCAGAGGGCGTCGGCACCAGGGTCGCAGCCCACTACCGCTTCATCGTGGACGCAGGGGCAACACAGACCGTCTTGCTGCGCTTATCAGCGCAGCGGCACAGCACACCGTTTGCGGGTGTTGCGGAACTCTTCACACAGCGGCGGGAAGAGGCAGATCACTTCTATCAGGCATTTGGCCCCGCATGGATGCCTGAAGATGCACGGAGTGTGCAGCGGCAGGCCTTTGCCGGTCTTTTGTGGAGCAAGCAGTTCTACTACTATGACGTTGCTCAGTGGTTGGATGGCGATCCTGCTGGGCCAACGCCACCACCCGAGCGCCACGATGGACGGAATGCCGAGTGGCGGCATCTCAACAATGCAGATATTCTCTCGATGCCCGATACCTGGGAGTTTCCCTGGTACGCGGCATGGGACCTGGCCTTCCACTGCATCCCGCTGGCGCTGGTGGACCCATCCTTTGCCAAGCAGCAGCTCATCCTGCTCCTGCGCGAGTGGTACATGCACCCCAACGGGCAACTGCCCGCCTATGAATGGGGTTTCAGCGATGTCAACCCACCTGTGCATGCCTGGGCAGCCTGGCGGGTGTACAAGATCGAGCAGCGTACCACCGGCAAGGCCGACCGCGCCTTCCTGGAGCGCGTGTTCCACAAGCTCCTGCTCAACTTCACCTGGTGGGTGAATCGCAAAGACAGGGATGGGCGCAACGTCTTCCAGGGCGGGTTTCTGGGGCTCGACAATATCGGCGTGTTCGACCGCGGCGCTCCGCTTCCGACGGGTGGACACCTGGAGCAGTCTGATGGCACCGCCTGGATGGGCATGTACTGCATGACCATGCTCACTATCGCCCTGGAACTAGCACGCGAGAACCGTGTCTATGAAGATGTAGCCACCAAGTTTTTCGAGCACTTCCTCTACATTGCTGATGCGCTCAATGACATCGGGAGCGCGGGGATCGCACTCTGGGACGAGGGGGATGAGTTCTTTTATGATGTGCTGCATCTGCCAAACGGTGAGATACGGCCGCTTAAAGTGCGCTCGCTCGTGGGGATTATCCCCCTCCTCGCGGTTGAGACGATAGAGCCGGACCTCCTGGAAACCCTGCCAGAGTTCAGAGTGCGTTTAGAATGGTTCCTTGCGAACCGCCCGCAGCTTTCAAGTCTGGTGTCACGCTGGTATGAGCCGGGCATGGGCGAACGCCACCTGCTGACCCTGGTGCGCGGCCACCGGATGAAACGCCTCCTCAAGCGCCTGCTCGACCCGGAGGAGTTTCTCGGAGACTATGGCATCCGCTCCATCAGCAAGTATCGTGCCGGACATCCCTTCGTCTACCAGGTGAACGGCACAGAGTACACTGTGCGATACGAGCCGACTGAGTCGGAGAGCGGGATGTTCGGAGGCAACTCCAACTGGCGTGGGCCTATCTGGTTCCCCATTAACTACCTGTTGATCGAGGCGTTGCAGAAGTTTCACCACTACTACGGCGACGATTTCCTGGTCGAGTGTCCTACCGGTTCAGGCACCACACGGACGCTCTCGCAGATTGCAGAGGAGCTCTCGTGCCGATTGACGCACATCTTTTTGCGTGATCCCTATGGTCGCCGACCCGTGTTTGGCTCGAACGAGGTGTTTCAAAACGACCCGCATTGGCGTGACTACCTGCTGTTCCATGAGTACTTCCATGGCGACACTGGCGCGGGCCTGGGTGCCAGCCACCAGACGGGCTGGACGGCCCTGGTCGCCAAATTGCTGGAACAGACCGGAGGAAGATAGGCATCTCTCTCGCTACCTCTCCTCTCCTTCCTCAATTTCGTAGCGTGTGGTCACTTCCGCTACGTGCGAGAGCGTCGCGATGACCGGGCAATAGCGGGTTTTGGAAAGCTCGATCGACCGCTCTACGGCGAGAGGATCGACGTGGGTGCCTCGCACGCGGTAGAGTACCTCGATCTGGGTGTAGATCCTCGGGTGCTGCTCCGCCCGACTCCCCTGCACTGCTACAGTGAGGCCACTGACCTGCTGGCGTTTCTTGCGGAGAATCGAGATCACGTCCATGGCCGTGCAACCGGCCAGAGCCAGGAGCAGCAAGCGGTGGGGCTGGGGTCCAGCACCCATGCCACCCGCATACTCCTCGGCGTCAAGGTCAATGTGGAAGCTGTCAATAGCTCCGACAAAGTGCATGGCTTCTGCCAGGGTGACAGAGGCCGTTTCCAGTTCCTGGTTTTTGTTCTCTTGTGCCATGTTCGATCTCCTTCTGCCATACTGTCCCTCGATGTCCGATATGGCGATCCGCCCTTGCCGCAAGGCTCTTTGTATCAGCGTGTCATACTGCCGAAAAAAATCTGCCAAGAAATGGAAATCCAACAGCCTTTGTGGTCTCTCCACGCTGTGTCAAGCCATTGCCGAGACATAGTCGGTCTCCAGATACGCCCCATACTATCGCTATACGATTGAACCTTGCCTGTATTGTACTCGAAAACCACAGAGGTGGGCACGATATCCATCACAAATCAATCACAATCGGACCAACCCGCATGACGCAGCAACAAAGACCTCCCACAAGAACGTCATGCTTCGACTCACAGCCTCCTGGAATCGTAGCAACCTGAGCAATACCTCAGGGCTTATTGTGACTGATTTGTGATAGATATCGTACCCGCACCCGTGATTTTCGGGTTACACTACCTCGTAGATAATAGATCGCATTATGATGTGCAGTAAAAGACCAAACACGACCACCTCACCGAGTGGGAGAAGCACCGCCACTTGCGCGCGACGCTCCCGTAGGGAGGCGAAGATCAGGTAGCTCCAGGCATGTCGCCAGGTGGATTGCCCTATCCGATAAGCCGATGGCCGTGAAGGTCTCTTGCAACGCTGCAACAGCGGAGCCTGTGAGGAAGCGCATGACACAACCGGGAGTAATGGTCGCACTGAAGCGCGTCTATGACGCGCCGGAGTCGAGTGATGGCACCCGTGTGCTGGTGGAGCGCCTCTGGCCGCGCGGGCTCTCCAAAGAGCGGGCGCACGTTGACCTGTGGATGAAGGAGATTGCACCCAGCCGCGAGTTGCGCACCTGGTTTGGGCATGACCCGGAGAAATACACGGAGTTTCGCCGCCGCTACGAGACCGAGTTAGCCTCTCAGACCGGGCAGGCAGCTCTGGCAAGGCTGCGGGAGCTGGCGAAACAGGGACCAGTGACCCTGGTATTTGCCGCGCGCGACACCGAGCATACCAATGCCGTCGTCCTGCGCGACCTGTTGCTTCACGATTCCTGAAGCACAGAGGTAGGAAACAACTATAGATGATGAATGAAGGAGATACACGATGTCTTTTGATCTGGAGCCTGATGATCAGCACTTTCTCGACGCCATGCACCTGCACCGTCGCCACCTTTCCGAGGAGCAACTGCGCCGCTATGAGGGCCACATGGCGGAAATCTTCTCGGCCTTCGGCTTAGACCTGGATACCCCGGCCACGCGCGAGACGCCCCAGCGCTTTCTTCGAGCCATGTTTGACTCGACCGAGGGCTACGAAGGCGATCCCAAGCTGCTCAAGGTGTTCGAGACCGAGTGCCGCGGTGGGCCGGATTGCCGTCTAAGCCAGGTGGTGGAAGGCCCCATCCACTTTTTCGCCTTGTGCGAACATCACGCCTTGCCGTTTCATGGACACGCCTACGTCGGCTACATCGCCCACGAGCATATCATCGGCATTTCGAAACTGACGCGGTTGGTGCGATTGTTTGCCAAGCGATTTACGGTGCAAGAGCGCATCGGCCAGCAGATCGCCGATACCCTGGAGGCGATGCTGGAGCCGCACGGGGTGGCCGTCTATCTCGAAGCCCACCACCTCTGTACCGAGATGCGCGGCGTGCGAGCGATTGCACCACTGACACGGACGACGTTCTGGCGCGGTGCCTATGACACCAATCCAGACCTGCGGGCCGAGTTCTTCACCGTGAGTGGAGTACACCTATGAACCCGACCGCACTCGCACCACTGGGATCCCTCTACGAGGTGGAGCGTGGCAGTGACCTGCCGCTCCCACCTGAATTGGCAACGCTCTATGGGCATCTCCAGTTTCCACCACATGCAGGTCGACCATACGTGATCGGCAACTTTGTCACCACGCTGGATGGCGTGGTGACTCTAAATATGCCTGGTCAGTCGGGTGGCGGGCCGATCAGTGGCGAGAGTCCCCACGACCACCTGGTGATGGGACTGTTGCGCGCGGTGGCCGACACAGTGATCGTGGGGGCCGGAACCCTGCGGGCCGTCCCCCAGCACCGCTGGACGGCCGCCTACGTCGCTCCCGCATATGCCTCCGCGTATCAGGAGTTGCGAACGCGCCTGGGGAAGCCGGAGTCGCCGCTTAATGTCATCGTGACCGCTCGCGGCGCAGTCAACCTGAACCTGCCCGTCTTTCAGTCTGGGGAGGTACCCGTGTTGCTCGTCACGACCACCGAGGGCGAGGAGCGCATCCGCACACAACACGTTCCCCTATCGGTGCAGATTGCAGCTGTGCAACGCGCCGGTACCCTTAGCGCGCAGGCAATCATCCAGGCAGTGTGCGGAGCGCGCCCGTGCCAGGTGATCCTGGTAGAGGGTGGGCCCCAGTTGCTGGGGGACTTCTTCGCCGAGCAGTTGCTGGATGAACTGTTCTTGACGCTGGCTCCACAGATCGCCGGTCGCGATGCCTCCACGGAGCGGCCTGGGCTGGTCGCTGGCCGGCGCTTTGCGCCAGAGCACCCGCTGTGGGGATCTCTCGTGAGCGTCAAACGCGGCGGGAGCCACCTGTTTCTGCGCTATGCATTTGTAACGAAGGAGACAACTCGATGACCAATCCCTTACTCGAACTCAAGGCCCTGGGGCAAAGCGTCTGGCTCGATAATATTGACCGGGAGCAGTTACGCTCCGGTTTGTTTGAACAGCTGATCAACGAAGATGGCCTCGCAGGCGCGACGGGCAATCCCACCATTTTTGAACACGCGATTGATCATGGCACCTCCTACGATGAGCAGATGCAGCAGCTCATCGCGCAGAGCAAGCCCGCGCAGGCCATCTACGAGACGTTGGCGATGACCGATGTACGGCACGTCGCTGACCTGCTGCGCCCCACCTATGATCGCACCAACGGACAGGATGGCCTCGTGAGTATTGAAGTCTCGCCTTACCTGGCGCAGGATACAGAAGGGACGCTGGCAGAGGTGCGCCGCTTCTGGCACACCATTGATCGGCCCAACCTGATGGTGAAGATTCCCTCCACCCCGGCTGGCATTCCCGCCATTCGCCAGGCGATCGCCTCGGGCATCAACATCAACATTACACTTATCTTCTCGATCGAGAACTACCTCCAGGTCGCCGAGGCCTATCTGGGCGCCCTGGAAGAGCGCATGTCCCTCGGCCAGGACATCAGCCGCATCGCCTCGGTAGCCAGCTTCTTTGTCAGCCGCGTGGATGTGCTGGTCGACAACCTGCTCGAGGATAGGATCAAAGCTGTTGGCGCGAGCGCGAAGCCTCAGCAGCTCAAAGCACTGGAGGGCAAAGCCGCCATCGCCAATGCACGCCTGGCCTACCAGGAGTTCCAACGGATGTTTGGCGGGCCGCGCTTTGCAACACTCAAGCAGCGAGGGGCGCGTGTCCAACGACCGCTCTGGGCCAGCACGAGTACGAAAAATCCGGCCTACCGGGATGTGCTGTACGTCGAGGAACTGATCGGCCCCGACACCGTGAACACCATGCCCCTCACGACCATCGAGCGCTTCCGCGAACATGGCCGGGTGCGCCTCTCCATCGAGGACCAGCTAAGAGAGGCACAGGCGCAGCTTGCGGCACTCGCGGACGTGGGGATCCACTACGACCAGGTCACCCGGCAACTACAAGAGGAGGGGGTACAAAAGTTCACGGATTCCTTCCACACATTGTTTCAGTGTATTGACAAGAAGCGACAGGTGCTTCCGCAGTAACGAGGCATTTCAAGCAAGCTGTTCGAGGTCATACAAGGAGTGAACACTACCGACTAATCAAGTGAGAAGGAGTACTACGCTATGTTTCAGCGCATTCTTGTTCCCCTGGATGGATCAACTCGCGCAGAGCAGGCACTTCCCATCGCTGCGCGTTTGGCGCATGCCTCAAACGGGACGATCGTGTTCCTGCGAGTCGTGAACTTCCCCAACCAGTTTGTACCCCACGTGGCCCTTGAACCAACGGCCACGCAGGCCGTCATAGATACCCAACTCGAAGAGGCGAAAAACTACCTTGATCACCTGGCCCGCTCAAACGACCTCGTCAATATACACACTGAAACAGCAGTAATGGTAGGTCAGCCAGCCGTCAACATTCTCTCCGTCGTGGAGACGCGCAACATTGACCTGGTCGTGCTGTGCAGCCATGGGTACACAGGGATGACACGCTGGGCCTTAGGAAGTGTCGCAGAGAAGGTAGCCCATCACTGCTCAGTCCCGGTGCTTCTCCAGCGTGGAGAGAAGCCGCTGCTGGCAGGTCTCCCTCCACATGGTAGGAGTACGTTGCGCGCGCTCATCCCACTTGATGGTTCTGTACTTGCACTCACTGCCATTGCACCTGCTGCGCAGCTCGTCACGGCAGCATCGGCTCCCGGGGGAGGTGCGCTCCATCTCACACAGGTCGTCGTCATGCCAGGACGAGGGGACGTCAGCCAGACTGAACGAGAAGCCATCTTGCAGCAGGCAAAGCAGAATCTTAGTGCTACAGTGGAAGAGATGCGTGCAGGATTGATTACAGCCCCTGGAATAGATCACAAACTTTCCGTTACGTGGTCCGTCACCATCGGTGATGATATTGCAACGGGTATCGCCAGGATGGCGGAGAGCGGCGAAGCTATCGAGGGGGGAGGAGTCTTTGAGGGCTGTGACATGATCGTCATGGCAACGCATGGATACAGTGGTCTGCAACACTGGGCCGTGGGTAGTATCACCGAGCGTGTGCTGCATGCCACCAGGCTTCCGCTCTTGATCGTGCGCCCGCCAGGTGTGGTCACCAGGGAGCACTAGACTGCGGATCAGCCGAGCTCGTTACACCTGGCGATCACGCGCTCCTGTATCACGTCTTTCATACTCCCTCCTTCTTCGTCCTTCGATTATTCTATTCATGTCAACTTTAGCTGCTATGCCGCATTTTTCATGGTGCGTTGCTTTATGCTATCTCACAGGATGGGGAGATGCCAATTAGGCTCGATGGCAACTGATTGTGACCGCTTTGTGATTGCTCTGCCTGCTCTCCTGGCGGAAGGTGTGCTATGCTGCTATTGTATCAGGTAACGATACAGTAGGGGCGTCTGAAAAATCCCTTGCATCCACTGCACAAGGACGTGAAGCGCGGCATCAGATACTTTTTTCAGACGCGCTCTTCTGGAACCCAACTCTATCATCTCGTCGTGTGCCATGCCTTTCTCCGACACCATGCTGAGTTGTGTGAGGATATGCCAGAAGTACGCGACTGGGTGTGGACCGACCAGGAGAACCATGATGCTCTCACAGTCCCCTGGGAATGGCTTGCCGAGCCATCTGCTATCAGACAGAAACAGAGAGTGAACAGCAATGCAAAAGTTCATCGATTCTTTCCAGAAGCTCTTCCAGTGTATTGAACGCAAACAACACGTCCTTCGATCGCAGGAATGCCCATGATCCAGGAATCATTTCTTGTCCACCCACGCTCCCCTTTTCGCTTAGATATGACCGTGTGGGCGCTTCGCAGAAGAACGCACAGCAGGATCGATCAGTGGGATGGGACTGTCTACACGCGCGCGCTTCTCGTTGACCATACGCCCGTGAAAGTCTGCGTTTCGCAACGGCAAGCAGGCAACCACCCTGAGTTGCTCGTCAACGTGTGGAGCCCTGCACCTGTTGAACAGGTCTCATCAAGGATCGGAGAAGCGCTTGGGCGCATGCTTGGCTTACAGGTCGATCTCACGGGATTTTATACGCTGGCAGAGACAGATCATCTCTTGTCTGCTCTCGCTCAACGCTTCCTGGGACTGAAGCCGCCTCGTTTTCCCAGCCTGTTCGAAGCGCTGCTCAATGCGTTCGCCTGCCAACAGGTGAGTCTGGATGTAGGAATCATGCTGCTCAACCAGCTCACAGCAGCGTATGGCATCCCGTTTGATGACGGTCAGACCACCGTCTCTGCGTTTCCGGAACCGGAAGCATTAGCACAGGCTTCCGTAGAGCGCATACGAACGTTGGGATTTAGCCATCAGAAAGCGCGAGCCATCACTGAACTGGCAACAGCGCTGGTGAAGAACCAGCGAGATTTTTCCAGACTGGAGGCAATGAACAATGAAGAGGTGAAGATATCCTTGTTGTCCATGCGAGGCGTTGGCCGTTGGACGGCAGAATACGTCTTGCTCAGAGGATTAGGCAGACTCGATACCTTTCCGGGAGATGATGTCGGCGCGCAAAAGAATCTGCAACAGCTCCTCCATCTTGAGGAAAAACCTCCCTACGAAAAGGTCAAGGAAGTAACGTCGCTATGGCAACCCTATGCAGGCTTCGTCTATTTCCATCTACTCCTTGCTAAATTGGCGAAACAAGGGGTCCTCTCGCAGGCATAAGAAAGAAAAGTGCCTTGCTTGCGAGCGAGCCTCGGTCGCAGTGGAGCACAGCTCAGCATGCTCTCCCGGGAACAGCGACTTCTGTCACAATACATCGTATTGCGATAGTTCTGCACCACTTTGTGCGGCTCAATGAATCGCGGCCTGGTGAGAGGCTCACAAAGTCACTGGAGTACAGGGAAGCATACTTGGATTGTGACTGATTTGTGATGTGAATCAGGTCTGCCCCGGCAATTCTCGGATTACAGTATAGAGAGGAATAGATCGTATCGCGATGCGCTACTACGGAGAAAACGTGGTGGCCCTATGGGTGAGAAGAGCACAGAGGTGCATGTACCATGCTCTTTAGCAAGCAAGCCTTTCAACCCCGGGTCGAAACCCGGAGCGGCATGATTGGCCGAACGAGCGAACAATATTTTTTTACCGAGCATGTACTCCGGCCGGTAGAGCCTTTATACAATCTTATTTCCGTGTGGGGGGCAGCTGGGGTGGGCAAATCGACCTTGCTCACGCGCTTCAGGGATACTGCTTGCTCCATCGAGTTCAAAGAGGTGTGCCTGACCGCCCTGGTGGACGAGTGGCCCCTGACTCCTGCTCACCTCATGGAGCGCGTCGCCGCGCAACTGCGCAGCGCAGGTGCTCCTCTGGTAGCCTTTGAGCAGGCGCTGGCTCGCTACAGGCACGGCGCGCCGCAGCGTCAACCCGAGCAAGCATTTGCGCAGGCGGCCCTCCTGTACGAGGGAGCGGCCCTGGCTGGCGCGAAGGTCATGGGTGAACCGGTGCTGGGTGGTTTGTATGCAGCCGTGGCCAGGGAGGCGAGCGCCGCTTTTTGGAGCCAACGTCGTGCTTTCCGCTCCGCCAGCACGACTGCGAGCCTTTCAGACGCGCTCGATGAGCTGACGCGGGTATTTGTCGAGGATCTCAACTGGTTGACCGCGACCCAGGTGTTCTACCCCTCCTATCGCAGCAGGCGGGTGCTGCGGATGTTCCTCTTCTTCGACGGGTTGGAGCCCTCGGCGGTTGAAGCCGTGAATTGGCTCCGCAGCCATCTGCTCGCAACCAGCTTGAGTCAGAACGTGGTACTCGTCGTTGCCGGGCGTGCTTCCATCGCGCCTGCCCTCCCTGATGAGCAGACCGTCTACTCCATGCCGCTTGCCCTGTTTACCGAAGACGAAACCCGTCTGTACCTGGCCGCGCGAGGAATCATCGAGGCCTCCCGCTGCAACGCGCTCTGGCAGGTTTCGGGAGGGCTGCCGCTCGCCTTGAGCCTGCTCACGCTCGATCACGGGGCGGTCATTGACCCGCAGGAAGACACGCCAGCCAACGTGCTGCGCTGGCTCGCCAGGCAGGAGCGGAGCAAGCAGCAACTCGTGTTGCATGCCGCCCTGTTCTCCGGGCCATTTCACCAGGATGAGCTCACCGCGTTCCGTTTTCTGCCTGCGTCTGAGTACGAGCGAACCCGCCTCTATCGCTGGCTGATAGCACTGCCATTCGTGCAGCACCGCGTGGTGGATGGTCGGCATCGCTACCACAGCCTGGCTAGAGAGTGGTTCAGCCAGGCGCTGCTCCAGTGTGCTGCGCAGGACTATCAGGTCGGTCGGCGGGCGTTGGCGAGCTACTATCGGCGGCAACTTGCGCGTCTTCCGGGAGAAGGAGGACAGCAGATCTCCACGTCAACTGGCTGGCTGGAACTGGCCCAGGCGCTTGTCTACCAGTTACTCTGCTTACCCGACGACGCCAGCCACACGAGCGCAATCGAACAGGGCCTGGTGGTTGCTCACACGGAGCAGCACAAGGAAGCGATCATCTCCCTCCTCCGCGAATGCGTACAGGAACCTCCGCAGAGCATGATACATGGGAGTGCCAGAACGCTTGCCGGGGAACTGCTGCACGCTCTCGAGGCCGACCTGGCGAGCCAGGAGTTTCTGGCCGCAGCCAGTGTGCTGGTAGAGCGAGTGAGCCGCGTTCCGACATTTCCAGCGCCACTGCTGGCGAGCATCTATGGCAAGCGCGGCATGGCATACTGCTCCCGCAGCGATTACCAGCAAGCCATCGCGGACTTCGACCGGGCGCTGGCGCTCGATCCCACTTATGCCTGGGCATATGTGCTGCGGGGCATGGCCTTCTCTGCTGGTGAGGAGTACCAGCGAGCCATCGCGGACTTCGATCAGGCGCTCGCACTGGAGGACCGAGAGGCGTTGGCGTATGCCCATCGCGGTATCGCCTGTACAGAGCGCCGCGAGTACCAGCGGGCCATCGCGGATTTCGACCGGGCACTGGCGCTCGATCCAGAACTCAGGGGGGTCTCCTTGCTCCGCAGCCAGGCGTACTGGAAACTGAACGTGTCCCGCTGGGGCAAGGAAGAGTTTCAGCGGGCGCTCGAACTCGATCCGAGCGATGGTCAGGCGCTTGTCCTGCGGGGCATGGCGCATTGCTGCCTCGATGAAGAACGCTTGGCGATCGCGGACTTTGAGCGGGCGCTTGAGATCGACCCGCGCAACGCCCTGGCGTATGCCGCTCGAGGGCATGTGTACCTGGAGATGAGAGAGACCGAGCGGGCGAGGGCCGACTTGCTCCGCAGTCAGCAGCTCGCGCCGCACGATGTGTATGTGGGTCTACTGCTCGAATGGCTCGGCCTGTGCCAGGAGGAATCGATGCCCGACAAACCGGGTCTCCCGGAACGCCTGGAGGCGTTGGCGGCGCTTGACCGGCAGCAGCCTGCGGCATCGCTCTGCCGAGGGGTGGCGCTCGTGTTGCGCGGGCGCTTTGAGGAGGCGCTGGCCTCACTCGAGCAGGCGCTGCTGCTGAATCCAGAGATGGTGGAGGCCTCGTTCTGGAAGAGCCTGGTCTGTGCCGAGCTTCGACGAGACGAGGAGGCCAGGGCCGCGCTGGGGCAGGTACTCGCGGCGGAGCTTCCTTTGGCATCGGTACTGCTTGCCCCGCTCCGCTGGCTTGCACAGAGGAGGCCGGACTTCTACAGGACGTTTATCGAGCCTGTGCTGGCTCGCGCTGAAGGGTAGGCAGAGCCGCGCGCATACGAACCAGTACTCCTGCTTCATCACCGGCTACGGCACCACGCCAGGAGCCATTTTCTTGCGTGGCCCCGCTGCTGGAAGCGGCATTGCTCCTGGGTGCTGGTGGCGGCTTCGTCCTTGCCACGATCTTGACGCTCACCTCTGCTCTTGCATCTGCTTCACCTTTCGTTGTTTTTCCCTTGCGAACAAAAAGGTCGCTCTACGATATATCACTACAGTCAAGTGTATCTCAAAAACCATCGACGAAGATCAAACGTGCATCACGAATCAATCACATTCCCGATATGCCACACTCACACATTGTACCTGGGCGGAGGCGCAAAGCCACCGAACGCCTGCGCGAGCAGCGCGGCGAAGGTGATGGGAGTGCGATCCTCTAGATAGGGGCCGATGGCTTGCAGCCCGATCGGCAGCCCACTCTGCGTGCGCCCCCAGGGGAAGGCCGTGGCAGGCTGCCCACTGAGCGAGGCCAGGCCAGGATAGACCTGGAGACGCGAGTACGGCACGCTCGCCCCGTTGATCTGGAGGATGCGGCTCGCAATGGTGGTTTCCTGGCCGATGTGCGGGAAGGCAGGCGTGATGGTCACGGGCGCAAGTAACACATCCCAGGTGCGGAAAAAGGCACGGAAGGCTGCCCGGTAGCGTTCGCGCTGCGCGTGCAGGCCGATGAATTGCGCCGCTGTCGCTGTCAGCCCGTACACCTGCGCGGGGGCAAAAGGATCGGTTGATTGGTGCAGCCTGTGGACAAGCTGAGTCCGTTGCTCGTCAGGGAGATTGAGGAAGACGACCGCGTGGAGGAGCGAGGCATAGACTTCCTGGTGCTTCCAGAGATCGAAGCCTTCCGGCTGTGCTTCAGCCACCGTTGCCCCCAGCCGACCGAGGCGCAGAGCCAGATCGTCCAGCGCCGCCGTAATCTCAGCATCGACAGGCAACCACGCGACGCGCGGCAAGATGGCGACACGAAACGTGGCGAGCGATGGATGTCGCGCGGGTGGAAACGTGAGCCGCCAGGCCACGTCCTCGCCAACGACGGGGCCGGCGATCACCTCGAGTGCCAACTCCAGGTCGGCGGCGTCTCTCGCCAGAGGTCCTTGTACGGCCATGACCAGCGCCGGATTGGGCAGGGATGACCCTGGGACATGCCCGGCATGTGGAACGGCCGTTTCGCTGGGCCGATGCCCGTAGATGCCACAGAAGGCCGCCGGGACACGGATCGACCCGGCGATATCGCTGCCGAACGCCAGCGGCGTGAGTCCTGCCGCGACCGCCACCGCTCCCCCACCAGTACTCCCACCGGAGGTGCGGCTCAGATCCCAGGGGTTATTGGTTCGCCCGAAGAGCGGATTATCGGCCTGCCAGTCACCGGCATAGGGCGGCACGTTGGTCTTGCCGAGCAAGATCCCACCGGCGGCCAGGAGCCGCTGTGCCAGCGGCGCATGCTCCACCGAAACGACCTCGGCGCGTGCGGCAATACCCGCCGTGGTGCGCAATCCGGCCACCTCGATACTGTCCTTGATCGTCAGCGGCAGACCGTGGAGCGGCCCAAACGACTCGCCTCGACGACGAGCTGCATCGGCCTCGGCTGCGCGCTGACGCGCCTGCTCGTAATTGGGGATCACAATCGCGTTGAGTTGTGGATTGTAGCGCGCGATACGCGCCAGGTGGAACTCTACTAAGGCAGTTGCAGCAATCTGCCCGTCTCGTAGAGCCGCAAGCAGAGCATGGGCGGACGCGAAAGCATCCATAGTTGTCAGGGGGTGGGTCATGGCACTCTCTCCTGTCTAATGCCAATGGGTGGAAAGCCAGCTTCTTCATTATACAACGCAGGAAGATACCACGTCTCTGAGAAAGCGTCTCGATCATCCAGCCTCTCCTCAACGAAAGAGGGTCAACTGTCTGCCCATGTGCGGCTCTCCAGGCCATGAGCTTCGAATCCACACCGTTTCTCACGAGTCAGGTGGACAGATTGTGATTGCTTTGTGATTGCCTGGACGATGCACTCAACGCAGCGCGTGTTATGCTAGAAGCATATCGTAATCCGATAAACTCTTGAGATGGGCGGCTGCTCTCGACCCTCTATGGGCATTGAAAGCAGATGAGTAGGCAGAGTGGGAGGCAGGCATGACCAGGGTTGAACAACTTGCGGCGTTCGTCGCGCGAGCCACGTATACCGACCTCTCGGAAGAGGCGCTTCGTGAGCTGAAGATCCGCATAGTAGACGGGTTGGGCTGTGCCATTGGAGCCATCGAAGGGCCACCCATGCGTATGCTCCGCGCCCAGATGGAAGGCTTTGGGAGCAATCCGCAGGTGACCCTGATCGGTGGCGGGAAGACCGCTCCTGACCGGGCGGCATGCTATAACAGCGCGCTGGTGCGCTACCTGGACTACAACGACAGCTATCTTGCCAGCAACGAGACCTGCCACCCCAGCGACAACCTGGGGGCGGTCCTCGCCGCCAGCGAGTACGCCAGGGGAAACGGCAAAACCTTGCTCACGGCCCTGGCGGTGGCCTACCAGGTGCAGTGCCGACTCTCCGATGTCGCTCCGGTGCGCGCGAAGGGCTTTGATCACACCACCCAGGGGGCGTATGCCGTCGCGGCAGGGGTCGCGAAAGCCCTGGGTCTCACAGAGGCGCAAACCGCGCATGCCGTGGCGATCAGCGGCACGGCCAACAACGCCCTGCGCGTGACCCGCACCGGGCGGCTCTCGCACTGGAAAGGCCTGGCCTCTCCCAACACGGCGTTCGCTGCCACCCATGCCGCCTTCCTTGCCATGCGCGGCATCACAGGCCCCCTTGAGGTCTTTGAGGGCATCGCCGGGCGCTTTGAGATCGACTGGCAGCAGGAGAATCTTGAGGCCGTCAGGCACACGAGCGTGAAGCAGTACAACGCCGAGTTCCATGCGCAGTCGGTGCTGGAGGGTGTGTTGGAACTCAAGGACTTTTACCAGGTGCGACCAGCAGAGATCGAGCATATCGAGGTCGAGATCTTCGACGTCGCGTACCACATCATCGGCGGAGGCGAGGAGGGGGACAAGCACTGTGTGCGTACCAAAGAAGAGGCCGACCACAGCCTGCCCTACCTGATCGCCGTCGCGCTGCTGGACGGGGAGGTGACCCCGGCGCAGTATGCACCGGAACGGATCGTGCGTGAAGACGTGCAAGCCCTGCTGCGCAAGGTGAGCGTCCGGCTCGACGACGCCTTGAGCCAGCGCTTCCCCGCAGCAATGCCCTGCTGCCTGCGCGTCTTCCTCACCGGGAGCCGCGTACTCCATCTCGAGAAACAGGACTACGGGGGATTCTCTACCTGGCCTCTTTCCTGGGAACAGGCGGAGGCAAAGTTCGAGCGCCTGGCAACTCCCTACACAGAGAGGTGGCTGCGCCAGGCGATTGCGGAGGCGGTGGCGCACCTGGAGACGATAGACGTGTCCCAGTTGACGGAACTGTTGACCAGAGTGAACAGGAGCAGCATCGTATGAGTGAGCGAGCATTTCCATTCCTCCGCGCCAACGCGCGCGAGGGCAATGGCCCGTTCAATAGGAGGATACTTTATGTGTGAGACCTGCGGTTGTCAAGGAAGCATCTCTCTTGCCGCTTCAAGTGCTTCTCCCTCTGAAGCAGCTCCATCTACTCCTCCGCCTCCACCGTTCGTGGAGCGGTTGAGCGACGGTCTGCAGGAGGTGATCAAAGGAGTGATCGGTTCAAAACGGAAGCCACCACGACGCTTCAGGAGTTTCCTCAACGGGACGTGGTTCGGCCACCCCCTGCACCCGGTCATCACGGATATCCCGATTACGGCCTGGCTGCTCACAGCGGTCTTCGATATCATCTGGCTGATAGTCCACACCACCTGGGCAGCCTATGGGGGCTTTGTCGCGGTGATCGTGGGTCTGTTGGGTGCGTTGGGTGCGATTGCGACCGGGCTCACGGATTGGAGCGATACCTATGGCTCCGAGCGGCGCGTCGGCTTCAATCACCTGCTGTTCAACACGGGTGCGACCATCCTTTACCTCGTCTCCTTCATCCTGCGGCTCATCGCTGGCCCGGGTGATGGTATTGCCGCCGCTATCCTGGGCTTCGTGGGGCTGGCCTGCGTCATCTATGCCGGCTATCTAGGCGGCGAGATGGTCTTTACGAAAGGCACCGGCGTCAACCATACGGCCTGGGAAGCAGCAGGTGAGGACTACGAAGCGGTGCTGCCGGCGGAGGGCGTGGAGGAACACAAGCTGTATCGTGTGACGGCCTCGGGTGTGCCGGTAATCGTGCTACGCCAGGGCCAGCAGTTCTGCGCCATCTCCGCGACGTGTCCCCATGCGGGCGGACCATTGGATGAGGGAACACTCACGGGTGATATTGTGGAGTGTCCCTGGCACGGCTCGCGCTTCCGTCTGTGCGATGGGCGCGTACTGACCGGCCCGGCGACGGTCAATGCGCCGCGCTACGATGTGCGGGTGCGCAATGGGCAGGTGGAAGTAAAGCGCGTTAGCGAGACGTGATCGCGAACAGCTTTACTGACCTCGCGCGAGGAACGCCGTGTTCGCCTGGAGAGGAAGAGTCAAGGCATGAAAGATGCTCTGGTATCTGGAAGCGAGTTACAGACGAGAGAAGGCGCGCAGCAGCCGGTTGCTGCTACCCAGCCCCGTGTCGTGATCGTCGGGGCGGGCTTTGGCGGGCTAGAAACTGCCAAAGCCTTGCGCCACGCGCCGGTTCAGGTGACGGTGATCGACCGGTGGAACCATCACCTGTTCCAACCCATGTTGTACCAGGTGGCGACGGCAGGGTTATCCATCGAAGATATCGCCGCCCCTATTCGCAGCATTTTCAGCAGGCAAGCCAACGTCTCGGTGATGCTGGCCGAAGTCACCGATATAGACACCGAGATGCAGTTGGCGCTGACGACAGACCAGGCCGTCCCGTATGACTACCTGGTGCTGGCAACAGGGGCTTCCAACAACTACTTCGGTCATGACGAGTGGCAGCGCCTGGCTCCCGGCCTGAAGTCCTTACAGGATGCGATGGCGCTGCGCCACAACATCCTGTGCGCCTTCGAGGCGGCGGAAAATGAGTCTGATCCTGAAAAGCGCCAGGCGCTGTTAACGTTTGTGCTGGTGGGTGGCGGAGCGACCGGAGTAGAGTTGGCCGGGGCCATTGCCGAACTGGCTCACCGGGCACTGACCTGTGATTTCAGGCGGATCGACCCCGCCTCGACGCGGATCATGCTGGTCGAAGGAGAGCCGCGCATCATTCCCACGTTTCCTGCCTCCTTAACGCGCAAAGCACGCCACAAGCTGGAGCAGTTCGGAGTGGAGGTCAGGACAGGCGTGCATGTCACCGACGTGACCGCTGATGGAGTGAAGATCGGGGAGGAATACATTGCGGCGAAGAATGTGATCTGGACGGCAGGTGTAACGGCTTCCCCTGCTGGGAAGTGGCTCGGTGCCGAGGTCGATCGGCATGGCCGCGTCAAGGTCGAACACGATCTCACTCTTCCTGGGCATCCCACCATCTTTGTCATTGGTGATACCGCGTGCGCGCTACAGAAACGGAAACCACTGCCCGGTCTTTCTCCGGTCGCGATGCAGGAGGGACGGTACGTGGCAAAGATGATTGCTGATCGGGTTACTGGGAAAGCGCACAGGCGGCCATTCCGGTACTTTGATAAGGGAACGCTGGCCACGGTTGGCCGCTCCTTTGCCGTCGTCGACATTGGCCCGCTCCATTTTACCGGCTTTTTTGCCTGGCTGACCTGGATTTTCGTCCACATCTTTTACCTGATCGGCTTTCGCAATCGCCTCCTGGTACTCATCCAGTATGCCTGGGCCTATGTGACGTTCCAGCCAGGGGCGCGCATTATTTTACCCGAGGAGAGCGCGAGCATCAGTACAAAAGCTGAGATCGTGAAAAAGTAGCGAAAGGAAACGATGTGTTATGGAACATCCGCTTTCCGCCGTTTGCATTCTCCATTGACTCGGCGCTGGGATTTCTGATCTATCATGCCCTGGATTTCACCGCCATCTTGCTCTTCGTCGGGCTGGTTCTGGTCCTGCGCCGACGCTTCCACGACCTGTCGCTGATTAGCGTGCAGAGGTTCGGCTTCGACCTCATGCCGTTGGCCTTGCTGATGGCGATCGTGGTGACCGGCCTGGCGCTGACCGCCGATAGTACCTGGCTGCGCGGAGCGTACTACTAGTATATTTCCCTGACCCACGAAGCGGTGGTGATGCTCTGACTCATCTCGCTGCCCTTCGGCAAGTTTTTCCATCTCATTGAGCGCCCGGCAACGGTCGGTATCGAGTTGTACTGGCGCACCGGCGAGCGCACCGAGATACAGCAGTGCGCGCGCTGTGGCGAGGAGTTTGCCCCGGTGCGCTTCATCCAGGATCTCAAGAAGACGCTGCTCGATGTTGGTGAAGACTATACCCGGCGCGAGGATGTCCTCGCCCAGCAGAGCGCTGAGTCAAAATGCAATTTCAGGATTCACAGTGCCTGCCAGCGCTGGTAGGCACTCCCATTCTTTACTCCCGTATTACCTCGTCAGAACCTTTTTCGCTTACCACGCGCTGCGGAACGGGCATTACCTCTTCTCTAAGGTAGGAATGGCTGGCATCGGTATTCATGCCGGGCCAGAGAGGGCCATAGTTATAATGTCCCGTTTCAGCCGGGGAAAGTGGTTTGGACCCAAATAGTGGAACGCCTGTTACATTGGGGCGACTAATCTCTGGCACCTCTTGATACAGGTTTTCTGGCACACGATTTAATCCTTGCTGGCGCAGGTCATCTTCGCTTAACGCTAAACGGATTACGCCCTTTACATTGCCCGTTACCGCGCTTTTTGGCACATAGTATGCTTTCCTGAACAAGCCGCCGCGTTCTACCAGAATATACCGGCTGAAACGCGCTCGCACTTTCCCCAGTTTCTTTCCATCCCGGTCCAGCACTTCCTGGTCTAATTCAAAGGTGTGCTCTAACACTCCATCGGCTGATGATTTTTCAATCGCCATACAACCGCTCCTTCATTCCAAATAATAATGAGACCCGGCGATCACTATGCAATGCGCAAAATGTTCGCCACTCCTATTATATGGAACAGGCAGAGGAAACTACAACCCCTCGTGTTCCTCAATCTTAACATTACCCGTTGTTTCGGGTTCCAGACCGCGCGCAACACGATCTTTAGCCATCGTCAGGGCATTGGCCTGCCCATTGACCGGGGCGAAGAGAGCGTGTCCGCCAGGGTGAGCGCGTTCGAGTGGAAGTTGCTGGTGATGATACAGGCGGTTAGAAAGCAACGCATGGTTAGCAGTCATCGCTACTTGCAGCGACTCCACCACACGTTCGAGATGCTCGATACCATGCAGCACTTCCTGCACGCTGGTTTGACTACCATTGAGGGCGCTTGACTGTGGCTGGCTGCGCACAAACTCATCGCGCAGGCTATGAATGCGCACTGAAAGGTATTGTTCCAGGTTCTGTAGTGACCGCGAGAGAGCCTCGCTGAGCGCAGATAGACGCTCATCAAGGGCCTTACCAATCATATCACTCAGATCGTCCCAGGGCAATTCTGTTTGTACCTCGAAGGCTTCCAATGGATGAACACCGTTAGCCGTCATAACGGTATCCTCAAGTGATTGAAGCGTCAACTGCTGCAACTGCTTACTCACCAGCTGCTCTATGCCGGACATTTGCGTATCTAACAGGCGAGCCAGGCCGCTCTCGATCTGCTGGTTTTTCTGTTCCGCGTCAAGATTAACAGCCTGCGTAATACGTGTTTGCTGCGTTTGCAGTTTTTCGCTGAACATTGAGTCCAGCCGCCCTTGCATCTCTGTCAGCTTCAGCGCCATATTGCGCAGAAGTTCCTGCTGCATGGTAAAGAAACGCTGTTCGTTTTCGCGGCGAGATTCGATGATACGCTGCTCGAAAATGCGCTCCATCTCTTTGCGCTGGGCTGTTAGTCGCTGCTCAAGAATCGTATTGAACGATTGAAGTTCGTCTTCTGTGAATGACATAGCGCGTACTCCTTGCTCTCTTCCTCATTTCGGTTGCATTCTGGACGTTAGTATATGGTGTTCAAATGAACGTGTCAATTTCTTGACAATTACATGCCCAGGTTGGCTATTTTGCCGTTCTATCGCCTGTCGAATCAAACAGTCTCACTCAAAGAAAATCATATATTCGACGCCAATGTGCGTAGGAACCTGGACATTACAGGCGCGCATGAGAGTATAATAAAGGACACAACAGGCGTAAAGCTGTGTTCAACTACTATGGAGGAGGACTGGCCCATGCCACGCGCTATAGATTTTCATGTTCATCTGCCGACAACGGAGTTTATGCAGGTCACACTCGGCCCATATGCTCAAGCCGCCGAGCGCTACTTCCGCACCGAGGTGAAACTGAAGGACATCGAACAGATCGCCGCCGATTACGCGGAACTCGATATGATTGGTGTATTGCTCGCCTGGGATGCGGAAACCGCTACCGGGCTGCCACCGCTGGGAAACGATTATGTGGCAGCCATCGTGCAGCGCTATCCACAGCAATTTATTGGTTTTGCCAGCGTTGACCCTCATAAGGGCAAGGCAGCCATTAAAGAAATGGAACGCGCTATCAAAGACCTGGGGCTGGCCGGAGCGAAGTTTCATCCAGGGGTGCAGGCATTCTACCCCAGCGATCCCACTTTCTATCCATTAATGGAGAAGATAGAAGAACTGGGTGTTCCAGCCCTCTTTCATACCGGTACAAATGGCCTGGGAGCAGGTACGCCCGGCGGCATGGGTATCAAGCTCGATTACACTCGTCCCATTCACCTCGATACCCTGGCAGCAGACTTCCCTGGACTGACCATTATCGGCGCGCACCCCTCCTGGCCCTGGCATGAAGAGATGCTTGCCATCTTGCAGCATAAGACTAATGTTTATAATGACCTCTCTGGCTGGTCGCCACGTTACATACCTGATAGTCTGCTGCGCGAGGCGGCTACGCGCTTGCAGGATCGCTTTTTGTTTGGCTCCGATTATCCTTTTATCACGCCACAACGCTGGCTGAAGGACTTCGAGGCGGTAAAGATCGAATTCAAACCGGAAGCACGCGAGAAACTGATGTGGCGAAACGCGCAAAAGTTGCTGACGCATACCGCCGTTGGAAACATGAATTTCTCATCCTGACGGTACGCTCCTTGCTCGCACACTACTGGCGAGCAAGGAGTGGCATTTCAGACACCTACTTAAATTTTAGTGTCTCGCCTCCTGCCTCTGTCCGAGTGCATCAGGCGCTCCCGCTGATTCCAATTTAACCAATTCTAATTCCTTTGTTCAACGTGCATCCTCGTCCAGCCAGAATATCCCCTGGCGAGCATATAAGCCACAAGAGTGATTACTGTCATGACGCCGTCGGCAATCAAAATGGTTTGGGCGTCTGCCACTCCTTGTCCGAAAAGCACAAGGCCAGTAATTGTCAGTGCGACTTTATCCAATATCGCTAATTCCCAAATTCCCGGATAGCGACGCGGCCAGAAGGCTAGAAGAACGTAGAGGCCAGTGAAAACGACAAAGCCATACATACGCCAGATTTCAACAACCTGTGTCGTAGGAGACGCTATAGCGACCGAACTTATCGAGCCCACAAACGAGAAGAGCGCGCCGACTGCGGCCAGCAGCATAAGGCCAGTCGCAGCCCTGTCGCGCCATATTGATGGGGTACCTGTTACTGAATAATGCATTGTTTTGATTCCTTCCACATTACGTAAAATGCTGCCACTCGGGGTGCCGGGTGGCAGCTATATCACGGGTGCGCAGCGTTAAGCTGCGCTGGCTTCCCTTGATAGGGATTGCCTGGCCCGGTATTCGATTTTTGCTTCGCGCTCTTCGATGCGCAATTCAGCTTCTGCTCTTTTATATTCTGCCAGCGTAATTCCTGCCGACATGTTTAGCCTGTCTTGCGAGGTGGTATATTCAGTCGTATTCATATGAGTACTCCTTTCATGAGATAATCGTTTATCGCACCCTACACTCATAGCATATACTATGAGGGTGAGTTGATACTGTGAATTGTCTGAGATGAGCCTGAGAAAATTTTTGCCCGGCGAGCAAACTCGCCGATCCCTTTATGAACATTTATGACTCATCCTTTACCACCGTTATTTGAATAAAGATGCTGCTGTGGACAACATAACCGCGCCCATTCTCGTCTGTCACCTGCGCTGTTAGCAAATGAGTACGTGTTTCTCCTGCTGACGTTCCCCGCATATCAAATGCAACAGTGATGGAATGCGCAGTATGGTCGAGTACACTTCCTTCGATAATCCAGATGACGTGGAGCGGCAGCTGCATCTCCTCCGTCTCAAGCGTGTAATGACCCTCTACCGGTCGAAGCGCAGCGAGTGATTCAGATACGCACAGGCGCACATCCCCCTGTATGATCGCCTTTGGCAGCCCTTCAATTACCGGGGCGATGACTGGCATACGGGATGTTTCTTGAACATATGGCATTTGCATTATGGCCTCTGATGCTCGTTTCTCTCGTTCTCGCGTGATTCCCATGCGTACCTTCTCCTATTTAATCCTGGAATGAGGCAATTCTTTCTGCCTCAAAAGAAAGCATAGTCTCTATGTGTGAGTTGGTACTGAGGATTAGCTAAGAACAAGCTGAGAATATTTAACCGCATCGCAACGCATATGGCGTAACAAAGCAACGTGTTGTGCTGGATCGGCCTGGCTGAATAGTGCAACACGTTGCTTTGTTGTAAAGAATGCTGCTTTATAGAATGCCCTCTTTTTCAGGTTCATCCACCACCTGGATCATATCGTCTTTTGAAACCCCTTTACCTGCTGCTATATCCCGCACTTCCCAGCGTGAGGATTTTCCTTCGCGCCAGAAGTGGATTGTAATAGAGCAAGGGCCAACCTGCAGGTGTTGCAGCTCGATCTCAGTGAGCCAACTGGGCAGCGTGGGGTTGACGTAGAGCCGTTTATGAGGCGCATCTGCGCGTAAACCAAGTATAGTGCGCACCATATGAAAGACACTCCCTGTTGCCCATGCCTGTGGAATGTTGGCACCAGCGGGATAGAGCACGGGAAAATCTACTACTCCCGTTCGTTTCACACCAGCAAAAACCTCTGGTGGACGATAGGAGTCAAAGCTGTCTACTGCATCAAAGATGCCACGGATCACCTGATTTGCTTCATTTGCTAAACCATAGCGCTTGAACCCGGCGGCAATAATGCCGTTGTCCTGCGGCCAGACTGCTCCAAGTTGATACATCAATGGGTTGAATGACGGGTTCTTGCTCGAAAGTGTGCGAATGCCCCAGCCGCTCCACATATCTTCTTGTAACAGTCGCTTCGCAGTGCGTTCGGCTTTGTCCTGATCGGCAATGCCACTCCAGAGGCATTGGCCGGCGTTGGAAGCAATCGAGGTAATCTGCTTCTTGTCGGGATCAAGTCCAAACGCAAAGCACCCCTCATCCTCCATCCAAAAAGCCTTGTTGAAGTTACGCTTCAATATCTTAGCCTGGTGCAGCAACGCTTTTGCGCGTGCCTCGTCTCCCAGCGCCTGGAAGGCTTCGGCCATGCGGATCTTGGCATCGTAAACGTAGCCTTGCAGTTCGCTCGTTCCCTTGGGCTGCTTGACCTGCGTGCCATCGGCGTACACGACAGCAATGCCCGAATCTTTCCATGCCATGTTCTCGTAGCCCGGTGTGGAAAATGTTTTATACTCCTGGAAGCCATCTCCATCCAGATCGCCATAGTGGTCAATCCAGTCCAGACATCTTTCGGCTACCTTGCGATACTCTTTGAGCAGATCGATGTCGCCTGTCCAGCGATAGGCCTCGGAGAGCACGATCAGGTACAGGATGGTAGCATCAGCTGTGCCATAATAAGGCGTAAAAGGTACTTTATGGAAATGAGCCAGTTCTCCAAAGCGTATCTCATGCATGATCTTGCCTGGTTGAGCATCGCGCCAGTCATCGCGTTTGGTCGCCTGGTACTCCGCCAGGCGTTTGAGCGCGCCACGGGCGAAGCCGGCTGAAACAGCCATGTTCTGGAAAGAGACCGTCAGGCTGTCACGCCCAAAGAGTGTCACGAACCACGGCACACCAGCAGCAGGCACCCACGCCTCGTCTGAAACATCCATGTCATAGATACGCAGGGCGCCCATATCACTGATCGCCTGGCGATACATGCGGTACAGATCATTGTGTGGGGTTGCAATGGCGGTGCAACGAGACCGCCAGCGTGCTTGTTTTGCATCGAAGTCGTCTTTGAGTTCTGCATCTGATGAAGAAACTGTACTCTTCTGCCCGTGATTACCTGATCCGGAACCCGGCTTTTTGACGTGCTTCCCGTGTTCCAGGATCAGGTCTCCACACATTTGCCACTTCTCATTCAGATCTAGCTCAATATCGAAAAAGAGCCGACCATTGGCGTAACCAACGGGAGAATTGACATGTGTGACCTGGTAGATAACGGCGCGGTGGTAATCTTTGCGATCGTAGCTCGTGCGAAGTTGTTTCGCCTTCGCATCCCACCTGGTTTCCTGTTCGCCACGCTGAACAATATGGTTTGCTCTCACTTCGGAGATATCGGCGAAATCGGAGCGTAGCCCCAGTTCCAGCAAGAATGAGACCTTCTGACCGCTGTAGTTCACTATTTCAAATTCTTCGCGAATACCCTCGTTCACCTTACGATTCAGGATTAGACTCAAGGTACGATCTGCGATTTTACCTCCTACAAAATTAATCGTAGGGTTGGTCAGTTGAAATCGCGCCATATAGAAATTCAACTGGCTGGAATTGATCAGATCCCAGGGGATACGGTTGATGTAGATATGATAAAAACTGACGAGGCGCGTATCGATAGCGTAAATACCCTGATCGCTCTCCGTATTGACAAATCCACGCAGGTCTGTGACCATAAAGGTGCGCCCCTGGCTAATGGTGATGATTGGCGGTCCGACTTTAATTTCGATAGTCATGGTATTCTCCTTCGCTTGTCTTCACAAGCGTTCTTGTATCTGTCGTATTCATTTTCGCTCTGCACCTTCTATAACGCGCCCGAATAGACCGATAACCCACCATCAATGATGTATGTCGAACCTGTAATGTAGGCGGCAGCATCGGAAGCCAGGTAGGCAGCAAGTTTGGCGATATCCTCCGGCTGCCCCATGCGATGCAATGGGATCTCATTGAGCAGGGCGTTCATCTTCTCCGGGTCGGCCTCCACATCTGCATCGATTGGTGTATGTACCGCGCCAGGAGCGATGTTATTCACGGTAATATTGTTGGGAGCCAGTTCAAGACAGATAGTACGAGTCAGCATCCGCATACCGCCTTTAGCGCAGCAATAGGGTGCGTTCTTGGGCATGGGAATGTCCTCATGCACCGACGAAATGTTGATGATGCGCCCAGGCGTCTTGCGCTTGACCATCTCACGCGCAGCGGCCTGAGCGCAGAAAAACGCGCCTTTCAGGTCAACGCTCACCACCCGATCAAACTGCTCTTCGGTGACATCTAAAAACGAGTTATGTATCTCCATACCAGCATTGTTGACCATGATGTCCAGGCGATTAAAATGTTCAACCGTCTGCTGTATAAGTCCCATCGCCTGTTGATACTGCGAAACATCCGCCTGTATCACGATGGCTTTTCCCTGCTTTTGCTGGATACTTTGCAACACTTCCTGAGCCTTATCTTTGTTGTGGGCGTAGTTCACGACGACGGTTGCTCCATCTGCGGCAAGCTGGAGAGCGATAGCGCGACCGATGCCGCTATCAGCGCCCGTCACAATCGCAACTTTCCCATCGAATTGTCCCATTTTATGTATCCTTTCTCATATATGCAAAATCTAATTTAGTATGCTTCTTTCCTACGAAACTACTTCACTTTGTCTTACCCATCAGTTGACGAATGGCAGCATAGGTTTCTGGTATGACCAGCGGTACAGTCGCAACCGTCGAGCCAGCAGCCACCAAGCACCAGGAACAGAATGCATGGTATTTTGACCTTTGATCAAAAACAGCCGGATGCCCTGCGAGAGGTCGAATGCCACTTTTGCCGCCAGCATCAAAGGAATCCAGGGCTGTTTCTGCGCGCGATCCTGTCCTCCCATCGCGGCTAAACCCATCGTCACGGCATAATTGCCAAGTCCCAACACGCCATCGGGAGTTGAAAAGCGAGAATAAGCTTCCGCCGAGGCATCCACTTTGTCGGCGTCTAAACTCGGCAAGGGCGGTTCTGGTAAATGCTTGATAACGTACCCCAGGTACGTTACTTCAGTTACGCGCTTATATTCTTCTGGTTTCATCTATCTTTCCTTTTTAACTTTATCCTGTAACAACAAACCAATCCAGATCGCGCGAAAGGGACCTTGAAAGCACTTCGTTTCCATCCGCTCGCACGGCGACATTATCATTGAGGCGAATGCCTCCCTTACCATCCAGGTACACCGCCGGTTCCATGTTATGCACCATACCAGTGCGCAACGTGGCTTTTGAAGCGGGATGCAAGACGGGAGCTGCGGCATGATTGATGGCCTGAAAACCAAAACCATGTCCCAGGCCATGCTTGAAGGCGCTGCCAAAGCCCGCCTGTTGCATAACGTTACGCGCCGCGCTATCCACAGCCCGCGCGCTGGCCCCGTCACGAATCTCCTTCAACGCAGCATCTTGTGCCGCGACACAGGCTTGATACGCCTTGCGCCACTCGTCGCTGATGCTGCCTGCGAAGAAGGTGCGCGTCAATTCTGCCCAGTAGCCATTGATGCCAATCTCCATTTGAACCGTCACCGTGTCTCCCTGGTTGATAGTGGCATTGGAGGTCAGGTTAAAAGCGCGATAGGCCAGAGCCGCGCGCGGACCTGCCATGACATGCACATGCGGCAACACATGATGAGCGCCAGGGGCTGCATACCCCGCTCGTATCATAGCGGCATATGCAGCCGCCGCTACATCCGCCTCGGTCGCTCCCACGCGCACGGCATTATGTGCCGCCACAAATCCCTGCCGTCCAACTTCCTCGGAGCGCCGGATAGCGTTCAATTCCTCCTCGGTCTTGATAGAGGCAAGCTCATCAAGCATAGGAGTCACATCGCGCAGATAACCGCCGAGAAAAAGCTGGTGCAGCATATCAAGCGTGGCCGGTCCCGGAATGCCCACCTGAGTATACGAAGTGGCAACAGGTGAATACCCACCTTCATAGCCAATGACCGCGTTTTCATTCAAGTTTGCCGAGCGCAACAACTCCGCCAACGGGCCATGCACCGATTGGATGGTATTGCCGATATAGTCCATCGTCTCCTCAGAGAACGTTTTAACCTCAACCGCTACTCCCGGCGGTACCAGGTCCTCTTCATCCTTTGGGACGGCAAGGAGAAATTCTACCTGTCCAGCAGGATTTAGCGTGACAATGCAGAATGAATTGCCCAGAATCGGCTGGTAGCCTGTCAGCATGACCACGTTTTGGGGCAAGCGGCATATAATGGCGTGAAAATCCGCGCCTCTTTGTTTGAACATCTCTACGATGTGCAGAGTACGCATAGTATCCATAACTATTCCTTTCTATAACAGGCGCGATTGTCGCGTCTCTACTTGATTCTGGGAACCCCTTTGCCTGATGTACCTGCTGGAGAGAGATTTTTACGAACGGGTGGATGTGTCACGGTGCCGGGGCGACCAGCCAGCACATTACCCCCTTCGGAGATCAGGTAATCGGCGGTGCGTGCTGCCAGCGCCTGAATGGTCAGACCCGGATTGGCCGATCCCTGTGTTGGGAGCAGACTTCCATCACAGATAAACAGATTCGGAATGTCGTGCGTGCGACCGAAACCATCAGCGACGGAGGTACGTGGGTCGTTACCCATACGCGCTCCACCTACCAGGTGAGCATAGCGCGGCTCCTCTACGACCTCTTGCGCGCCAGCCGCGTACATAATCTCAGTCGTCTTCGCAGCGCCGAATTTGGCGATCTTCCTATCATTATCGTGTAATTTGAACGTGACCTTTGCGACGCGCAGCCCATGTCTGTCAGTCTCATCCGCCAGTTCAACGCGGTTATCTTCCCAGGGTAGAATCTCGCCCAGCACGCCCAGCGCGGCCCAGTGGTTGTAGTCCATCATGGCGCGGCGCATTCCCCAACCCCAGGCTCCTTTCGCCACCATCATTTGTTTGGCAAACGCGATGGGCAACGGCCCAACCGTCTGAATGGCAAAACCACGCACGAAGTCACGTTTGGGATCGGTTTCATAAAACTCCTCGGTCAGCGCGTGGGCAGGCGGCGCTTTATACATGCGAATGGGTTCCTCAAATCGTCCCAGCACAACGTTACCAATCTGCACCATCAGATACTTACCAACCGTGTCGCTGGAGTTCGCCAGCCCATTCTCGAACCCTGAGCAGGCGGAGTTTAAGAGCAAGCGCGGCGTCTCAATGGCATAGCCAGCCACGAGGACAACCTTTGCTCGCAGTTCCCGCTCATTGCCATCAGGATCAAAATAGCTGACTCCCGTGACAAGCCCGTTTCTCCCCATATTGATGCGCGAGACCATGCAGTTAGCGCGAATCTCCGCGCCGTGCTGGATAGCATCGGGAACATGGCTGATGAGCGTGCTTTGCTTTGCCCCCACCTTGCAACCCTGAATGCAGAAGCCCCGGTAAATGCAGTGCTGGCGATCACCATGCGAGCCTTCGAGGATGGCAACGGGGCCTCCTGCGGACACGCCGATGCCCAGTGCCGTGCAACCTTTAATCAGAATGTCGCCCACGCCGCCCATTGGATGAGGCCCGTAGGGGTAGCCGTGAGGGTCGCCCCAGGGGAAATAAGCGGGGCCGGAGACGGGTATCTCCTTTTCGAGCAGTTCATAATAGGGTTTGATGTCTTCATACGCGATAGGCCAATCGACGCCCACGCCATCCAGCGTATGAATGCGAAAATCTGACGGGTGAAAGCGCGGCGTAAATCCAGCCCAGTGAACGGAACCGCCACCCACGCCGCGACCGCTATTGTTCGCGCCAAGCGTGATAGGGTCTTCTCCCCCGGTAATACGCAGTTCGTTCCAGTACAACTTTGACGATCCCGCCTCGTCGCTGACCCAATCGCGTTCGGTGTCCCAGAAAGGTCCGGCTTCAATACCCACTACGCTGAATCCTGCGCGCGCCAATCGTTGGAGCATTACACCGCCGCCCGCTCCCACGCCCACGATACAAAAATCAACTTCTTCGTCCGGGTCATAGTGACGCATAGGGAAATCAAGTTTTTGCACCGGCCCCAGCATATGTGCATCGGTTTTGAGGGCCTTAAACTTTCCTAATAATGGTTTTGTCATATTCTATGCTCTCCTGAATTGTCTATACTTCATCTGAGATCGTTTTAATGCGTCCCTTCTTGCCCGGATGTTTGCGTTTTGTGGCCCCCAGGCCCGCCGACCTGTTTGTACACGTCGGAGAGTGAAGTGGGTGGCGCTTTCCACTCATAACGCTGTTCTTCGACTTCCCAGGGTTCCGGCTTGCCACCTTCGAGACGCATATAGCCGCGAGGATAGGCAGGACCGCCAAACCCGACCTCATCCCAGGCATAGGGATGAGCATAATAGCCTTCAATAGCATCCTGCATCAGCAGCATCCAGAAGCGCGTCACAGGCATCTTTTTCCAGATATCCTCAGCAGCAGGCGGATTGCCATCGTGAATGGACTGGAGTACCTGGTCTTGTTCTCGCGGCTCAAGCTGTATGAAGGAGCGATGAAACAGGTGTTGAGCAATGGTTTCAACCGCTTGCAGGCCGAGAAGATGGGCTTCATGATCGGGTGGCATATCTTCAAAGCGATAGCCGTCAATGCGCCTGTTGTACAGCCGATCATCGATGTAGTTCACGACTGGAATTTTGTGCGCCTCATCGCGATCATCCTGCGGCAACAAGCGGTCACATATGGCTTGCATCAACCGCGCCTGTTCGGCTGAGAAGAAGCGAATGGGCGGTACCTCTTCTACGCGCGCCTTCACCACGTTGCGCGTGGCCTCATCCCAATAGGCTTGCTGGCTCAAGGTTTGGAAGCCAGGATAATAGCCCGGTTGGACACGCGGCGGCAACGGTTGATTGCTCACGGCGTCAACTGGCAGGCGGTCAGCGTCTACCCGCGCGCCTATGTCGCTTATCAGGGGAGAAACGCCATTTTTATTGCGTACCTTCATTATTTCGCCCTCCGTAGCAAGCTTGCCAGTAGTCCAAGAAAGCCGGTGGCGGCGAACAGAAGCGGCGCGAATACAGGCGGCCCATAGAGTATGTTGTACAATGGCATCTTTGCGCCACCTGGACGCCGCAGGACGCCGCGCACATGATAGAAGAAACCAAGCGCTCCACTAATCAAAGCCAGAGCCGATGTCAGGGGCAGCAGTGTACGCGCCACCGCGCGGCTCCATATGGTGCCGATACCCGCAATCATCACAGCAGGCGTTAAGAGAATAGGCACCCATTCGATGCGATAGGTGAAATTATTCTTGTAATGAGAGTAAAGCGATTCGAAGCCACTGAAAAACGCCGAAATGGCTGTCGCAACGCCCATGATGCGTTGAAAGCGCCCTTCGCGGATTTCGTGTTCGGCGACCCTCATATCCTTTGTAATCGCGCGCGGCAGTATATCCATCCAGAGGGGTCGCTTTGTGCGGGTCGATTGAACCTGCCTACGTGCCGTCTGTGGAAGATCGTCTTCGCGGCGCAAAAATGTTGAAACCAGGCCCAGAAAGCCACTCGTCGCAAAAAGCAATGGGGCTAAAACGGGCGGTCCCATCACGATATTAAAGACAGGAATGCGCCAGCCACCCGGCTTGCGAGCAATACCGCGCACATGCATAATGAAGCCGACAATGCCGTCAATGGCGGTAACGAATGAAACAATGGGTAAGAGGATACGCGCTGCCCAACGATTAAATACCGCCCAGACACCCGCAATGCACAGCACCAGGCTGAGAAACACCGGTGTATACATGATCTGCTGGCTATAGCTGCCCACGTAATGTTCATATGTCACCTCAAGTCCACTCAGCAGGCTTGAGAAGGCGGTTATAAGTGAGAGGCTGCGCTGAAAACGTCCTTCACGAATATGTTGCAGTATCGTCTTTTCATCATGCGCAAGCGTTGGCGGCAACAGGTTCTGGAGAAATGAAGTCGTCGCGCGTCCGTCTCGAGATTGATTCTTCCTGGCACCATTTGCGCTACCTGCGCCCCGCTTCTCATTCATCTGCATAGAAGGGAATTTGAGAGCCATCACGACTTTCCTTTCTTATAGGTATGTTTGTTAGACGTGTTTACTAGACTTATCGCGTTCATCTACTCTTTTTCCATAACCAGGCCAGCATTCCGCCGACGAACGCTAATCCCGCACCAACAAATGCTACAGGCAGCAGTTTTGCCTGCGATTGTTTAGAGCGTTCTGCGTTGGAAGAGGTATAGCTTGCTTCGGGATAAGCTCCTGACGATTCGCCCTGACCTTCATGTATCGCCATTTGTAGCACCTGCGCCAGGTGTAGCGCGCGGCGATCCGTTGTCTGGGCTATCTGCTCACGGCAACTGAACCCATCAGCAACGATGAGTGTCTGCTTATCTGCCTCGCGCACAGCAGGCAGCAGGACGCGCTCGCCAACTTTGATCGACACATCATAATGGTCTTTCTCGAAGCCAAATGCTCCCGCCATACCACAGCAACCAGAATCGGGCATCTGGAAGTCGAGGCCCATCTTTTCTAAAACAGACTGCTCATCGCGCATCTTCATGATGGCCTTGTGATGGCAATGCCCATGCACAATGGCTTTCTTCTTGAGCTTTGGCGGCTGGTAATGTGTCGCCTTCTTCTCAAGAAATTCGCTCAAGAGGAATGTCTGACTTGCCAGTCGCTTTGCGTCCGCGTCATGCGGAAAGAGATTCTTCAACTCGTCGCGGAAAACGGCTGCGCAACTGGGTTCAAGGCCAATCACAGGGATACCCGCTTCGATCTGCGGGCGCAGAGTATCAAGAATATCTTTCAGCAACTTCTCTGCCAGGTCGAGGAAACCATAATCGTAGAGTGGACGCCCACAACATAACGATTGTTGAGGGACAATCACCTGATAGCCAGCCGCTTCAAGCACTTCTACCGCCGCCTGCGCTGTCTCCGGGTGAAAGTGGTTATTGAAAGTGTCGGGCCACAAGATCACTTGAGGACATCCCACATTTTTGATGTCACGCTCACGAAACCACTGCTTGAATGTCTGAGCAGCGAAGGCTGGCATACGCCTCTGTGGTGCTACACCCGCCATTGCTTTGGCGATACTGCTCAAGACAGGTGTCTGAGTGAAAAAGTTCGCCAATCCTGGCATAAGTGCGGCCAGGCGCGACCACCAGTAGATCAGCCCCATCGAGTATCCTGTAATCGGGCGCGGCTTGCCAGCATAGTAATGCGATAGAAACTCCGCCTTGTAGGTTGCCATATCGACATTGACCGGACAATCCCCTTTGCAACCTTTGCAGGCCAGGCACAGATCTAACGCTTCTTTCACATGCTCATTGCGCCAGCCACCTTGTAGCGGGTTTCCCTGTAGCATCTCAAAGAGCAGGTGGGCGCGCCCGCGCGTCGTGTCCGCTTCCTCGCGCGTAACCATGAAGCTGGGACACATGGTGCCGCCCTCCATCCTGCGACACTTGCCCACGCCTACACAACGCAGCGTAGCATTGGCAAAGCTTCCTTTATCATCGGGAAACTGAAAATGGGTCTGGACTTGTTGTGGATGGTAGTCTGTCCCCAGGCGCAGGTTTTCATCGATGCGATAGGCATTCACCATCTTGCCAGGGTTCATCTTCCATGCCGGGTCCCAGATGGACTTAAACTCGCGGAACGCTTCGATCAGTTCAAGCCCGAACATCTTGGGCGTAAACTCCGCGCGCGCCTGCCCATCGCCGTGTTCACCCGAAAGAGAACCACCATACCGGACTACCAGGTCTGCCGCGTCATTGATGAACGCGCGGAATTTCTCGATGCCAGCCTGTGTTTCCAGGTCAAAATCGATGCGCTCATGCAAACATCCCTGACCGAAGTGTCCGTAAAAGCTGCTATGGTAGCCGTAGCTATCGAGCAATTTGCGTAAATCGCGCAGGTAGTTCCCCAATTTGTCGGGAGGCACAGCCGAATCCTCCCAGCCAGGCCAGCAGGGCTTCTCACCCGGTACGATAGCGGTTGCGCCAAGCGCGGATTCGCGTACCGACCACACCATGGCCTGCTGCCCTGGATCATCAAAGAGTCTCATATGCGGCGCATTCTCTTTGCCCTTCAACTCATCCATTAAGTGCTGTACCTGCTCATTTGCTTCCTGTTTGTTCTGACCGCCAAACTCCAGGATGAGCCATCCTTTCCCCGGCGGGAAAAGCGCGACTTCATTGGGATGTAAGCCCTTTTTCTTCAAATCGTCGATCAGGTTATCATCAAATCCTTCTAATCCAATCGGCTTATGCTTGAGCAAATCCGGTATGCGATCGCAAGCGGTGTAAATATCTGCATACCCCGCTACCAGCAGCGAGCGCACCGGAGGGCTATCCACCAGGCGTGTCGTCGCCTCAAGCACGGTGACGCAGGTACATTCGCTGCCAACCAGCGCGCGAGCAACATTGAAACCGTTCTCCGGCAACAGTTCGTCGAGATTGTAGCCCGAAACACGTCGGGGGATTTTAGGATAGCGTTCCCGGATAAGGTCCGCGTATTTATCTCGCAAAGCTCTAAGCTTCGCATAAATCTCGCTGCGCCGACCACCTTCTTGAATAATGCGCGCGAGTTCTTCATCGCTGGTCTGGCCTACGCGTATACGCAGACCATCGTAGGTGAGAATTTCCATTTCCTCGATGTTATCGCCCGTCTTGCCCGCCATGAGAGCGTGAACGCCGCAAGAATTGTTGCCGATCATGCCTCCCAGCGTGCAATGATTGTGCGTGGCCGGGTCTGGCCCGAAGGTGAGATGATATTTTTCCGCTGCGTTACGCAGGTCGTCGAGAATGATACCCGGCTGGATGCGCGCCCGCCGCTCATTCGCGTTCAGTTCGAGGATGTTGTTCATGTACTTGGACATATCGATGACGACTGCTATGTTGCAACATTGACCGGCGAGGCTTGTACCGCCGCCACGAGCCAGGATGGGCGCGCCATAGCGCCGACAGATAGCAACTGTCTCGACAACATCTCCAGCATCGCGCGGGAGAACGACACCTATGGGTACCTGCCGGTAGTTCGAGGCATCGCTCGTATAGAGCGCGCGGCTGCCCTCATCGAAACGCACTTCCCCGCGCACTGCTGCGCGCAGATCGCGTTCTAATCCAGCGACATCAATGGTCGATGCGCTCATTTGCCCGCCACGTACATTGCTTTTGCTAGCGTGGGTCTGCGCATTTTCATTCAAAACGGTGACTTGTTTCACAGGACTACACACTTCTCATAGTGAGGCCCGATGAGATAGTACCGGACCTCATGAAAAACAGACTGATACGACATTTACACAGCGTACTGCTCCGCGTCTTTGCGCTTGAACTCCAGACCCATGCCCGGACGCGCGAGATCGGGACGCAGTTCTCCATGCACAGGGGTCAGCACTCCATCAAAGAACATGCGCTCGATACGCACATGATCGTGGAAATACTCCATATGACGGAAGTTATTGACCGCGCAACAGGGGTGAACGTGCAGCGACGGCCCGCAATGTGATGAAAGCTGCATGGAGCGAGCTTCGACCAGCGCGCTCACACGCATAAAGCCGGTGATACCCGCGCAGCGCGTCGCATCAGCTTGCAGCACATCTACCGCGCCCGCCTCCAACATGCGGCGGAAGTACCACAGATCGTAGCCATACTCGCCAGCAGCAATATCCATGCCTACCGGGGCGCGGTCACGAATCAGGCGCAGGCCATCCAGGTCATCAGACGAGACTGGCTCCTCAAACCAGGTGACACCCGATTCGGCGGCGAAGATCTCGGCCAGCGCCAGGGCATCTTTCCGGCTATACGCGCCATTGGCATCGACAAACAGTTCCGTGTCTTGATCGATAGCCTCACGGGCCTGCGCAACGCGCGCGGGGTCTTTCTCTGGCTGCCTGCCAATCTTCATTTTGACACGCGGAATACCCTCTGCTACCCAGCCACCCAGTTGCTTTTGCAGCCGCTCGCGCGAATACGAGGTGAAGCCACCGCTACCATAGATAGGAGCAGCTTCTCGCACCGCGCCCAGCAGCGTGACCAGCGCCACATCGAGCAAACGCGCTTTCAAATCCCACAGAGCCGCGTCAACCGCCGCGATTGCCATCGAAGCAATGCCGGGACGGCCAAGATTACGGATAGACTTCACCATGCCCAGCCAGCAGCCCGGTACATTCATAGCATCATGCCCCTGCACAACGTGTACGAGCATTTCTTGAATGAGCTTCGCCGTAGCCAGGTCAGCATAGGTATAGCCAAGTCCCCGTTTGCCACCAGCAGTCGCTTCGACAATCACGATGGTAGTCTTGTCCCAGCTATAGGTACCATCCGACTCTGGAAAGTCTGTTGGTACCGTATAAGCCGAAACATCAAGCCGCTCGATGGTAACACCTTTGTCGCCAAAGCGTGTGCTTGCCATGACTCTATTTCCTTCTTTACTCATGTTTGTGAGGTACGATGCCCTCAAAAACACTCTTGATAGACTCTTTGACAATGCCGCCTTCATTCGGATCACCCTTCAACAGAGCGGAAGCATAGTTTTTCGCTTCCTCAAAGCTGATGTGCGGTGGTATCGTGGTCACATCGCCAGAAACATACGCCTCGAAAATTACAGGGCGGTCAGCAGAAAGAGCGGCGTCCCACGCTGCTCCCACATCCTCTGGCTTATCCACACGAATGCCTTTGAGTCCAAGCGATTCAGCGTAACTGGCGTAGGGGAAATCAGGCAGGTCCTGCGTTGCTGGCAGCTTTGGATTGCCCGCTTCGATACGCATCTCCCAGGTCACTTGATTCAAGTCGCGGTTGTTGAGTACCATGAAGATGAGTCGCGGATCGCTCCACTTTTTCCAGTACTTTTTGACGGTAATCATAGCCGCGAGGCCATTCATCTGCATGGCTCCATCGCCCGTCAGAGCTATTGGAATGCGGTCTGGATAGGCGAACTTCGCGGCAATGGCATAAGGCACGGCTGGTCCCATCGTGGCAAGGCTGCCTGAAAGGGAACCCATCATGCCACGGCGCATTTTGATGGTATTGCCATACCAGTTGGTGGCTGTTCCAGCATCGCCGCTCAAAATGATGTTCTCATTCAGCCGCTGCGACAGCTCCCAGAAGACACGCTGTGGATTGAGGGGGTCGGCGCTTTCCATAGAGCGAGCTTCGATCACTTTCCACCACTCGTGGTAATCTGCTTCGATCTTTTCTCGCCAGGAGCGATCTGTTTTACGCTGTAAGTAAGGAATGAGCGCGCGCAATGTCTCGGTGCTGTCGCCGATCAGGTTCAGTTCCATCGGGTACCGTAAGCTCAGGTTGCGTCCATCAATGTCAATCTGGACACCCCGCGCCTGTCCCTCTTTTGGCAAAAATTGTCCATAGGGAAAGGTAGAACCGATCATGAGCAGCGTATCGCAGCCCATCATCATGTCATAGCTCGGCTTCGTGCCAAGCAAACCAATAGTCCCCGTCACAAAGGGGAGATCATCCGGGAGAACTTGTTTGCCAAGCAAGGCTTTTGCCACACCACAGCCAAGCAGATCGGCCACCTGAATAACCTCATCGGCGGCATGTTTCGCTCCAATGCCTACGAGGATTGCGACCTTCTTGCCTGCATTGAGAATGTCTGCCGCGCGCTTGAGATCAGCCTCGGTGGGAATCACACGAGGCGTTGAGTAGCCGAGACCTGTATGAACCGTATTCGCGGTATGAGCTGGCTGCTCAACCGCGTCCATCTCTTGCACATCCTTTGGAATGATGATGCAGGTCACGGAACGTTCGGTGGTGGCGATACGCATGGCCCGGTCAACGAGTTGACGTATCTGGACCGGACTGGAAGCCATGTAGACATATTCGCCTGCCACGTCTTTGAACAACGAGACCAGATCCACTTCTTGTTGGTAGTTTCCTCCAATGGCTGTTGTGGCCGATTGCCCAACAATCGCGACAACTGGACGATGATCCATTTTCGCATCATAGAGACCATTAAGTATGTGGATAGCGCCAGGGCCAGAAGTTGCCAGACAAACGCCGACTTCATCGGTGAACTTGGCATGGGCCGTCGCCATGAATGCTGCCATCTCTTCATGCCGCACCTGGACAAACTCAAAGAGGTCCAGTTGACGCTCCAATCCTCCTAGAATGCCGTTGATGCCATCGCCGGGGTAGCCAAAAATACGCTTTACCCCCCATTGCGAAAGTCGTTTCAACATAAAATCGCTAACTTTATCACCCATGATTGGTGTAACCTTTCTGTGTGTAAAGATACCCCGATAGGTATCCATGCTTGCTTCTTCGGAACTACATTTTGTCTTCTGCGTCTTCCCCTTGTCCCTTGTTCTCTATGATATTGCCGCTCTTGAAGAGTACCTTTTGCGCCGCAACACGCCATTTAGGTGTGCGACGCATAAGAAACTCAAGGTCCATCGCAAATCTCGCTAAATCTCGGCCTTTTTGCCGTAATACTGGAAATCTTCGCGGAAGCCTCCCTGTCCTTCTCCGATGTGCGTGTAATCCGCGACCAACTCAATCGAGCGCAGATACTTCACCATCTTGTAGCCAAGTAGGGTCTCCACACGCAAACGCAAGGGAGCGCCATGCTCGATGGGTAACGGCTCGCCATTCATTTCATAGGCCAGCATGGTCTGTGGATGCGTCGCCAACTCCATGTTGAGAACCTCATAAAAGGGCTTATCAAACGCTTCGGTAAGATCAGCCTTGACCGATTGCTTTCCCAGTGAGTAGGACGTGAAGACCACATATTTCGCTTCAGGCACCATTTCACACAGCTTCAGAATTTCCGTCAAAGGAACGCCGCCCCATTCGGCAACGCCCGACCAGCCCTGGATACAGTTATGTTTGGTAATCTGCGTTTGTTTTGGCAGCTTACGCAAATCCTCAAGCGAGAATTTCAGTGGTTTGCTGACAAGGCCAAATACTTCAAGCTTCCAATCCACGAAGCTATGCTGCGCCAGCCCTTTGTACTCCTCGGTTTCGGGCGGATAGCCATTGACCCAGAAGTAGGGAGAGATATCGGATTCCTTGTAATGCTGCTTTGACTCCCTTTTTTGCAGGATCAGCCTTTCGACAGGGTCCGAGAATGCGCGTAGCGCGCGCTGCGTCTGTCGTTTTTTGCGCAAGGTGTACCACGATGTCCAGACATAAATAGCCGCCACGAACAGCAGCGCAATGATGGCAATGGTCAGAGCTACCCCAAAGCTGGAGTTGACGGTTCCCAGCACAATATGGCGGATGTTATCCTGAAAATGCACGATGAGTACCAGCGCCGTATGTACAATAATAAAGAGGATAAATGCGATCAGGCTCAGAAAATGCAGGCTGCGCGCAGCCTGTTTTCCACCAAAGAGCTTGACATACCAGGGGAAGCGCCCTTCGATGGAAGGTGACATAGCCGCTCCTGTAAGGAGCATAAAAGGCCCCAGGAGAAAAACAACGCCAGCATATGCCAGTTGCTGGAGCGGATCATAGGGACGAAAGACGCTGGCCGGTGGGATATGAAAACTCAGATACGTGAGAAACGTATGCCAGGCATCGGGAAAGATCGTCCAGGATGTTGGAATCAAACGTGACCATTCACCTGTTGCAAAAAGCAGGATGACATATATCAGACCATTTAGCACCCAGAAAATAATTGTGAAGAAGTGCCAGAGGCGACCCAGGCCGAGATTATCGCCTCCTGGCAATGCTATGATTGGTGATACAGCATTCTCATCATCCATCGAAGTATAGAGTTTGTCTTGCGGTACCTTCGTCGTTGTAAATTTGAGCCATTGACGCTTAGGGTTGGAGCTATCATTCCAATACAGCCTCGGATGTGCTGCTAAAATCTGGATACCACTGCGAATTAACAAACCTATGAAGAGCAAATTGATAAAGTGGGTAAGGCGCAACCAGAGTGGGAATTCGAGCGATGCAAAGATTATATGCATGGTCATAGACTGTCCTCATTTCGCGTCTAGTGACTTATCAAGAAAAGTGAAGTTACACAGCAGCGCTAATCCGGGTTTTAAGAAGAGAAAAGCTTCTCCGCGCTTAGCTAGCAAGAGATATATCGTCTTACGATATTTTCTCTTTCTTTAACACTCTTCATTGGTACGATAAGTTTCAGATATTACACGTTGGCAGATCTGAATCTGTTGCAGGGAAAAAAACCTGAGGATTTATGCGGGAATAATGCCATATTGCATTTTCATCAAGAGGATGCGCTGTATAGATTGATTGACGCGGTCGATGGTCAATTGACCTTGTTGAATAGCCTGTTTCAAGGCCGCGATCACATCTGAGACCTGGCTGACGGAGTAGGGACCTTCTACCAGATCATCGCCGGCGATGATCGATAACACAGCCGCTTGCGACAATGACCAGCGCTGGGTAATGCCGCCCATGTACAAGCCATCGGTGATGACCACACCATTGTATCCCAACTGCTGGCGCAGCACGCCGTTGATAGCTTTGGGTGAAAGCTCGGCGGGAAGGGCAGGGTCGATAGCTGGCATCAAGACATCGGTAGACATAACCATAGCTGGATGGTCTTTTTGTAGCATAAGCTTATAAGGGGCAAGATCAATGCTCTGCAATTGCGCAAAGCTTCTACTCACGGTGGGTAGCCCGGCATGAGGATCAGAGGTGATCGCGCCTAATCCGGGAAAATGTTTGAGGGTACCAATAACATTATTCTGTTGCAAACCGTTCAGGAATGCTCCTGCGTAAGTTGCCACAATTGCCGGCGTATTGCCGAACATGCGGCTCTCTAACACAGGAGGATCGACGGTATGTACATCGACAACCGGCGCAAGATCGGCATTGATGCCCAGTTGCAACATCCATTTGGCGGCCATTGCTCCTTGATTATAGGCGTAGTGAGGATCACCGGTAGCGCTCATCTCTGCGGCAGAGGGCAGGTAGCCATGAAAAGTGTACAGGCGATTGACCAGCCCACCTTCCTGGTCGGTGCCGATCAGCAGAGGTATTTTCGCATCTTTCATGGCCTGGCGCGAAAAAGCCGCTACGTTACTAATGACATCGTCGGGCGTATCAAAATTGTGGTTGCTGGCCTGATAGAGAAAGCCCCCGACACCCTGTTGAGCAATCATATATTGCAGCGTTGGCGCATAACTATTGCCCAGGTACTCCACAATGATCAGTTGCGCCAGTTTCTGATCCAGCGTCATTCCCGCCATGATATTCTGTATTTTCGCCATTTGCATTGCCAGTGGATTCTCTACCACGCCATCCAGCCTGCCGCCCGCAACGTAGGTTGGCAAAGGCCGCGTGGGCGTGGCAGTAGGCTGCTGAGTACTAGAGGCATCAACCCCACTAAAGATACTGGAGCAACCTGTCAAGAAAATGAGCAATAGCACACAGCTAAACTTCATCCAAAATGTTGCATACGGATTACAGGATTGACGGACACGCATCCAATTAAAATCCTTAAACTGGCCGCTAATGGCAATGCTTCCCTTACAATAAAATGAACGCGAAAACAGGTACTCAGTAACTTAGACTCTATCTTCGCGCCAATTGGCGGTCCTGCCTGTTATCTATATCACAAAAAAAGTGTGACCAACTTCACACTATGCAATAAGTACTACTATGCTAAAAGTATGGTAAAATTGATGAGGTGTATCAGTAGATTTAACATGTTCTACTTTGTTTGCGGCTACGATGGGTAGTGAAATTATGCATGTATCTCAACACAACAATCCATTACAAGCGCAGCGAACCGGTGCAAACCCTGTACATCGCGGCGCGCTGCTGATATTTTTATGTGGCTTATTATGTTTCTTAGGAGTCGTTACATATAATGCAGAGGCATCAGAGCAAAATACTATTGTATCCGGGCATCCAGTCGCATCTACTCATGATAGTCACAAGCAACTTGCCGCACCTGCCAATTATAGTCACAAACAGGCTGTAAAGCCTCAATCAACTCCGCAAAAAACGCCTGTGGTACCCGCTTCGGTTCCGCAAAACGTCGTCAAACCACTCGGCCATGCGGTATTTTATGGCAATACGAAACTCCCGGAAATCGCCCTCACATTTGACGATGGGCCAAATCCTGTTTATACACGGCAGATTTTGTCTGTTTTGAACGAATATAATGTGAAGGCTACTTTCTTCGATGTCGGCTACCTGGTCAAAGATTATCCCGATATTGTGCGCCAGGAGTTTTTGCAGGGGAACACTATCGGCAACCATAGCTGGTCACATCCAGACCTGACCCGGTTCTCGGTGGCGGGTATAATTTCTCAATTAGTGAGTACATCGGATGCCATTCAATCGGTGACGGGAACGCGGCCAGTACTCTTTCGCCCACCTTACGGTTCTTTCAATGCCACCGTGATTGCCCAGGCTACACAACTGAACCTCACAGCTATCCTGTGGAATGACGAGTCGCGCGACTGGGCGACCCCGGGCGTCAATGTGATTGTCAGCCGCATTCTCAATCTTGCGCATAATGGCTCGATTATTTTGCTGCACGACGGCGGCGGTTTTCGCGCCCAAACAGTCGCGGCCCTGCCTATCATCATTGCAACCCTGCACCAACGCGGCTTCACATTCGTGACCATCCCACAATTGTTGCTCGACATGACTCCCCCTACAGCTACCTCACAGGTAACGCCAACCACAGGCTCACATAGCTCGACTGCCCTCATGCCAGACCCCCTTGCCGCGTGGAAACGAGAGTAAGCAGTGTGCTATAGTTTTCTTAGAGGATCTCTAGCTATTACTATCAAAGGCGGTTGTGAGCATATGGCACGTATGGAAGACGTCGAGTTCAAAGAGCGGCTTTTTCTGAAAGGATACCCATTTAAGCATTATAGCCCGCGCCCCGGCGACCCGGTAGCCAACGCGGTCACGCCTTTACAAAAACCGCTCTCCGCCTGCAAAGTTGCCCTGATAACAACGGCGGGCTTGAGCCTGCCAGATCAAGCGCCATTTGATCTCAGCATCCGCAATGGCGACAGTTCGTTCCGCGAAATCCCCTCGGATATTTCTCCACAACTGCTCGAGATGAACCAGCGTAGCTGGTCATTTGACCAGACAGGCATATTACGCGACCGCAATCTAGCCCTCCCGCTAGATCGCCTGCGCGAGATGCAAGAGCGAGGCGAAATCGCCGCGCTCGCTCCCAACTGCTATAGCTTTATGGGGTCAATTGTCGGGCCAGCAAAACTGATGAAGGAAAGCGCGCCGGAGGTAGCGCGGCGGCTTAAAGAAGATTTCGTTGATGTGGTTCTATTGACGCCCGTCTGACCGATGTGCAATCAATCAGTTGGATTGATCCAGCGCCAGGTTGAATATGCAGGCATCACGACGGTCTCCATCTCTTTGCTACGTGAAATAACCGAAAAGACACGACCACCGCGCGCCCTCTTCGTGCCTTTCCCTCTGGGCTATCCGCTCGGCGAACCTAATAACCCTGGTCTTCAGACGCGCATCATACAGGCGGCGTTCGCGCTCCTCTCGCGCAACGATTGCCCGGTACTGGAATCGTTTACGCAACCAGATTAGATTTTGCGCTCCTGATCTTTCCAATACGCCTGGCGGATATTTCTCTTGAGCAGTTTCCCTGCCGGGTTGCGTGGAAGCTCATCCATGAAGTCTACTGAACGCGGCTTTTTATAATCGGCCAGCCGTTCTTTGCAATACTCTATCAGCTCCTCCTGAGTAGCGCTGGCTCCCGGTCGGAGGGATACGACCGCCTTCACGGATTCGCCCCAGTGCGGGTCGGGAACACCAATCACGGCCACGTCCGCGATAGCCGGGTGGGCGCTAAGAACAGCTTCGATCTCTGCCGGATAGATATTGACGCCGCCCGAAATGATCATATCGATCTTGCGGTCGCAGATGAAATAATAGCCCTCGGAGTCGCGGTAGGCGATGTCACCTACCGAAAAGAACGAATCGCGCATACTTCTGGCAGTTGCATCGGGCTTTTTGAAATACTGCGCCAGCGAGGGGTTGCGTACCCACATCTCGCCCGGCACATCATTTGGTACCTCCTCACCGGCTTCATTGAGCAGGCGTATTTCCTGATCGGTCGCAACTGTGCCACAAGAACCGGGCTTGCGAAGCTGGTCTTCGGGGCGCAAAATAGTGACAAAGCCCGTCTCGGTTGCGCCATAGAATTCCCACACTACAGGGCCAAAGCGTTCGATGGCTCGCACCTTTAGAGCATACGGGCAGGGCGCGCCCCCCAGGACAACGGTTTTCAGCGAACTTGTATCAAAGGTCTTTGCAATCTCGTCAGGCACATCACACAAACGCCGCAGCAGCGTCGGAGCCATAAAGGTGGTAGAAATGCGATAGCGATCAATCAGGCGCAGAGCTTCAACTGCATCGAATTTTGGCAATATTACTGTCGTTGCGCCCAGCAAAATTTGCAAGCTCACAAAGGCGTTGGGGGCGCTGTGGTAGAGCGGCCCCGCCAGCAAATGCACATCCGAATCGCGTAGTTCAAAAGCCTGGACAACGCCCAACACCGCCTCAAGCGAGACACCTTTGGGACGATAAGCGCCCTTCGGATTGCCGGTCGTGCCGGATGTGTAGCTCATTGAGCTGCCGAGCGATGCCTCACCTACGACGGGCATCGTCCCGCTGGCTGCCCCTACCACTTCTTCATAATGCAACCAGCCCTCCGGCGCATGACCACCGATAGCGATGAACGTTGGTTGTCCCTGCACTTCGACGCGCGCCTGCTCAACGACCTGCACCAGTTCTGGTCCGGCTACCAGCACTTTCGCTTCGCTATCATTGAGTACGTAGGCCACCTCGCGCTCGAGCAAACGATAATTGACGGGTACCTGAATAGCCTTGATTTTGGTACATGCCGCTCCCACCTCGATCCCTTCAATGGAGTTGTGTACCATAATCGCCACGCGATCTCCCATATTCACCCCCAGGCTTTTCAGCACGTTGGCGACGCGATTCGCTCGCGCATTTAATTCAGCGAAGGTGAGCGATCTTTCACCGCAGATGAGCGCGGGTTTATCCGCGCGCGCCACGGACTGCATCGTCAAAATATCCATAGCTACTGGCGGCGCTTCATTCGAACCACTGGTCGGTTCCGGCATAGCACATTCTCCTTCTGTGACGCAAATAGTGGGACAAGCTGAAAAATTATATAATGCTATTGTAACCTAAATCTCGCGTAATATGTGTTCGGATGATTCTCACTCATGGTAAATATATGAGCTTTTCTGCCACACTGTTCATATGGTTGGGTATAGCCGTCATATTGGCCTTCGCTTTGCCCATCATCTTTATGGCGCGTAAAGCTCGCTGGATGGAAAAACGTGGGGAGCGCATCGTCGCCAGGGTGACATCCGTGCAACACGATAAGAAAAAAACTTCGATGGGTGCCTTCCATCATTTTTATACCGTCAGCGCTGTCTGGACCAATCCCAGCACGGGGCATACCTATACTTTCTGGAAGTACTTCTTCGACGAAGACCCCGACAAGTCGATCAGCGAGATGGTGCCTGTAATCATTGATCCGCGCAATCCCAGGCGCTACGAAATCCAGCTCTAAGCCGCCCTCGCTACCAACTCTTGCGCGATGTAGCTGGCAACCATAGCGGCGTTAGAACCCGGCCCAAACCCAGCATCATAGCCAAGCTCTTTCGCAAAGGCATGTGAGAGACGCGGCCCACCCACGATAAAAAGGTAGCGGTCGCGCACGCCTTCGGCCTCGGCCAGTTCGATCAATTTGGTCAGGTTATGGATATGTACATTCTTCTGGGTCACTACCTGCGATACCAGAATAGCCTCGGCCTGTTCCGCCGCCGCGCGCCGCAACAGCGCCTCACAGGAAACTTGCGCTCCCAGATTCAGCGCGCGAAACGCTGGAAAGCGTTCCAGGCCATAGTTACCCGCGAATCCTTTGGCGTTAAATATGGCATCGATGCCAACCGTATGTGCGTCACTCTCAATGGCCGCGCCAATGACCGTCACCCGTCGTCCCAGGCGCTGCTCGATCAATTCGTTGATTTCGTGAAAGTCCATTTCTTCGTGCGCCAGTTCATCGACCTGAATCTGGTCAGGATCAATTGTATGAGAACACGCGCCATACACCACGAAGAAAGTAAACGCTTCGTCGATGGCCTCTGCCTGCGCCACTAGAGGATTACTGATACCCATGAGCATAGCATAGCGACGAGCCGCCTCCCGCGCGCGCCCACTAAGCGGCAAAGGCAAAGTAAATGAGAGTTGGACAACGCCATCGTTGGCGGTATCACCATAAGGTCTGATTTGCATAGGATACACCTCGACAGGTAAAACACGGTTGCTGCGTATAAAATGAGTATAACAC
>JBOGTO010000673.1:0-4529 GCA_050695155.1 Ktedonobacteraceae bacterium | reverse complement strand
CAGGACAAGCACAAGGCCCCCACCCATCCCCGCGTCCGCCCCTTGTCCCTACAGGACGGGGATACGTCCATTCCCGATTTTAGTGGGTAATGTTCATCAGGACGGGGACGACGCTTATGCACTATTTCCTCCTTCCCACACGGCCAATATGTCGTCAGACATTACTACATCGAAGCGGTGGCGCATCAGGAAGAGCGCGGCGTCGTGCTGGTGTGGGTCATCGCTGGCGACACAGTCCTCTGGCACTACGACGTAATAGTCATTGAAGAGCGCGTCGCGCGCGGTCGATTCGACGCAGCCCTCGGTTGTGCAACCTGTCATGATGACCGTTTCGATGTGGTTGCTGCGCAAAAGCATATCCAGGTTGGTACCCCAGAAGCCGCTCGAACGGTATTTGCGCACGAAGAGGTCGCCGGGTTGCGGCTCAATTTCAGAGATGATGGCCTGTCCAGGCGAGCTTTCAATGGTGTAAAGCAGTGGTTCAGTCACCTGGTGCGATGCCAGGTGCAGGCGCATGTTAAAGCGAATCTGCGCCGGTGAATCGCTTACGCGACCGGGAAGGGTGGTCATCTGAATGTAGATGACAGGCACACCAGCATCCCGCGCGCCTGTAAGCAGGCGCGCGAGACATGGGAGCATGGGTGGGTACATCGAGAGGTCTATGCCCAGTTGGTCGAAAGCCCAGCCGGGTTTACAGAAATCATTCTGCATGTCCACCACGACCAACGCGGTGTGACGCACATCTACCAGTTCCTCAAGCGTGGTGTAAACCAATTTATTCTCGATTGTAATCATGCTACTCCACTTAATAACTAAGAACCAGAACTGATTTCACCGGCATGATGGGTTGAATCCAGCATCAGGCGGTCTTCAGACAGGCTTTCCTCGGCCAGAAATGCGCCGAGCTTTGTCAACTTCTCAGGCGCTCTGGCGCGGAAGTAGAAGTAGACTATCGCGCCCAGCACGATCCAGCCAACGGCGATATACGGCACCAGGTTATACGGGTATGCCTGGCCCGGTTGAGCCACTGACCAGAGCGGGTAGGCCAGCGCCGCGATACCCAGGATGGGTACCACGATATGGAAGAACCAGTTGCGCTCCGGCAGGCTGAAGAAGTAGCGAATCAGGGCGATGTCGCACAGCATGTAGACGATCACGATAGCGACTGTGCCGATTGAGCCGGTAAAACCATACGCGCCCGTCGCCCCTGGGCCGAGCCAGGCACCGACGCTCAGGCCAACCGCCAGCGTGAAGATGGTCTGCGCGAAGATGGCAGTGTAGGGCGAGAACCAGCGCGCGTGTACGCGGCCAAACACACCCGGCAGCACGCGGTCGCGCCCCATCGAGAAAATGATACGTATGGTGGTATTGTGGATGGCAAGGAAGCACGAGAACAGCCCCGTGATGGCGGCAAGGTCGATGATCTGCTCCAGCCAGGGCGTATAGGTGTGCGCAAGTGTGACGATGGGGTTAGGATCGGCCAGGAACTTCGTGTAGTTCGCGGCGTGAACCAATCCGTAACCGGCGGTGAGTGCGTACATGATGATGATGTAGAAGACGCCGACGAAGACGAGCGCGCCTCCAACCGCCAGTGGCACGTTGCGGCGCGGGTTCTTCGTCTCCTCGCCCAGCGTCGCGGCTGCATCGAAACCGATGAAGGAGAGGATGCCGAAGACGACCCCCAGACCCACGCCGGAGAAGCCGGTGGGCGCGGCAGCAGGCGTAAATACGCTTAGCGAGTTGCCATTGCCGCCTCGCGCAATAGCGATCACAGCCAGCACCAGGAAAACAATGACCTCGATAATGAGAAATGTCAGGTCAACCTGCACCGAGGCTTTGATACTGCGAATGGAGAGCGCGAAGACGATAGCCATACCAATGAGGCTGAAAATCCACCAGTATATCTCTACCTTGAAGACGCCCAGCACATAATCGTGCGCGAACGCGCCCATGGCGGTAAAGAGGCCGGGAGCCAGGATGGCATAGCCAATCCAGAATAGCCATCCCGTGAAAAACCCGGCGGTTTTGCCCAGGCCGTAACTGTTGAATGTGTAGAACGATCCGGCAGAGGGCAGTTTGCGCGCGAACTGGATCACGGAATTTCCCACCAGCAGGCACGCGATAAAGGCCAATAAGAAGGAGAGCGGCAGCGCGGCACCTGCGGCAGGTCCCGCTGCGGGCGCGTTGAGTACCACCGCAATGACGGGTGCCATGGCGGCGGCAGCCAGCGCGATGCCATTAGGAACAGTGAGTACGTTCTTTTCCAGGCGTTGCACGTTCTGGGATTCGCCCGGAGTGGTGACGAAAGAGGGTTCTGCCATTGTTTCAGCCTCCTTTGAAAAGGGCGGACACGATAGAGTGGACGCAATGGATGGACGCGATTAATCGCGTTCCTACAAGGGACTTTTCAAGACCTGACGATAAAAATGATACAAGAAATGTGATATGTATCTGATATATCACATGCATGGCACTATTGTCAATGCTGAGTATTGGGGCTTTTCGAAAGTCGATATGTGAAGCTGCAAGTTTTCATAGCGAGCGCCAGTGTATGACTTCCCATCACGATGTTGGGAAGTCATACACTGGCGCTCGCTATGCCTTCGACTCTTTTCTTATGAACCGCATTAGACAGAAACTGCTAGAGGAGCTACTGCAACCGTATCAGCTTCTTGTGCCTGCGATGCTAATGTTTCGTCTTTCGCAGTGGTATAACTCTGATTTTCAATCGTCTGGTTCGTTGATCGGCAATAATAGATGTGAGCAATCAATGCCGCCAGCCCCATCAGACCCCGGAATACATGAATATAGTTTGCCGGAACCGCTTTGATCAGGCTGTCGTCCGCAAGTAATGCGGCAACTACTAACTGGGTGGTTACGGCACAGAGCGTAAGAGCAGTAAAAGAGAGGAATAACCAGACACGTCCTTTTGGTGGGCTACACGCCTGGTAAGCCGTGGGCATAAGGATAACCACAGCTCCACAAATTATGCTGAGGCCAGTAATAGCCGGGTTGTTCTGGGTGATTGTGATTATAAGACTCAAAGAGGCAGCCGTAGCGGTTAAGGGACCTGCCCAATCCTTGAAGCTCCATTTGTCGTCCTTCCCCACATAGTAGTGGAGGCGCTCTTTGTACATTAGTGTGAACACGAAGGCAACGAATAGCGAAATGATCAGAGAGCCGGTTATTGCGATAGTCATTGTGTCCATTTTTTTCTTCTCCTGCCTGGAATATATATTTTAAAAAGGCATATACTTGTTATCTGAAGTATATGTGGGGCAGGGCAAGAATTTATGCGCAAGATTACCCATTATTGAGAGAGGCTACTTCTATGGAACTACAAGACGCCAGACCTGGCAAATGGCAACTTTTTCGTATCTGGGCCAGCGTCGGGCTGCAATCATTTGGAGGCGGAGCATCGACAACGTTTTTGATACAGCGCACGTTTATCGAGAAACATAAATGGCTTACGATGGAGGAGTTTACCTATCTGTGGAATTTATGCGTACTCACTCCGGGTATCAATCTTATCGCCCTGACGGTATTGATCGGGCGCAAGCTGGGTGGAACCGGAGGGATAGCCGTTTCGCTGGCTGGAATGCTGCTGCCCAGCGCGCTGATTACCTGCCTGCTTACCGTCGGCTTCAAAAGCGTTGAAAACCAGCCAGCGGTACAGGCCATCTTGCGCGGCGTGGTTCCAGCTACGGGTGGTATTATGCTGCTGGTCGGACTGAATTTCGCGCTGCCCCTCATTCGTAGAGGCTATAAAGAGGGGCTACTTTACCTGTCAATGAGCGGTGTGCTTATCATTGTCTTTGCGCTGGCGATTATTTTCTTGAAGCTCTCAGTGATCGTGGTGATTGTGGGCGCGGTATTTCTGGGCGCATTCTTCTTTGTGCCAAAATCGGCTTCTCCTCTTCCCGCAAAGGAGAAAAGCAATAGCCATGATTAACCCGTTCATCTACTTCCTGCTATTCCTGAAAGCCTCGCTCTTCTCGACAGGCGGCTTTAGCAACTTACCGAGCCTGCACCAGGATTTGATCGCTAACGGCTGGGCCGTCGAAGCCGATTTCGGACAATCGATCGCTATCGGCCAGATCAGCCCCGGCCCCAATGGCTTATGGGTAATCAGCATGGGCTATCTCACTTACGGCTTTCTGGGCGCGGCGCTGGCCCTGATCGCCATCACCATCCCAGCATTGCTGGTGCTGGTTGTCTCTGCCGGTTACACGCGCATAGAGCATCGCGCGTGGGTGCAGGGCGCTATGCATGGCGTCTCGCTCGCCGTTATCGGCCTGCTGCTTACCGTCGTTGTGACCATCCTGCGCCAGCCCGGCGTAGATTGGAAAGGGCTGCTGATTGCCGCCGTCGCGTTCGGGCTGGCCTTGAGCCGCAAGGTCAACATCCTGATTATTCTGAGCCTGGCGGGACTCGCGGGATTTTTATTGTATCGCTAAGGAACATGACGACCGCAAGGGTCGCCACTACTATACTACGGCTTCACAGGCCGCTTCATTCGTCTATAGTAG
>JBOGTO010000672.1:0-5435 GCA_050695155.1 Ktedonobacteraceae bacterium | reverse complement strand
GTGGTGTACATGGCGCAGCCTGCGGCTGCGCCCTGTACACCACATCACACATTGAGGTGCCTGCGGCAGCAACTGAGCGGCCTGTAGACCTCTTTCCTCCTGGCAAACCGCGAAGCAGCGAGGATTCAGTATAGTATGTTAGCACATTCAGGCTATAGCTCTCGTATGAAGGGGGTACTATCTCGTCTTTCTTCCAGAGAGGATATGCTATACTTTCTTTTACAGGAGAGGCAGAAGGCGTAATAAAGTGGGGACTGCGCTACGCATGGTCTCTTCATACCGCAGCGGCAATGGGGATACGGTCAATTTCATGCAACAAATAGCGTATAGTCAGGCTGTACAACCTGCATCACCTTCTTCGACGACACTAGCCAATGTTTCCGGCATTAGCGTTTCTGCGCTTGTGCCACCAACCACCGACGCGCGCGCCATTTTACAACGCGCGGATGATGTCAATACGATTCTGCGGATGCTTGGGGAAGCGAAGATCAGCACGGTTGTGCTTACGGGCGATGGGGGGGCAGGCAAATCAACACTGGCAGCCCTCGTTTACCGGCAGTTGCAGCTAGCGGTGGGAAACACGCCATTCCAGCAGTTTGCCTGGCTTACGCTCGGCCCCAATGCCACCTTGCCTGATTGCCTGGCCGCGCTGATGAGTAGTACCGGCGTGGAAACCCTCCCGCCTGATTTCTTACTACTCAAACCCGATCAGCAGATTGCACTGCTCTTTAATGCGCTAAACCATCCCCAGGCTGGCATTTTTGTCGTACTCGATCAGTTTGAGGAACTGCTCGATCCTGAAACAGCGCAGGGCTTGCCGGGGCGCGGCTCCATCGCGCTGTTTCTCGAGATGCTGCAACAAAACCTGGGCAGCAGTCGCGTGCTGTGTACCAGTTATCGTTCGCCATTTGCGCAGCAGAATGGCGATGGTTCGCGCGTCCGCTCTTACCTCGTTTCGCGGGTCAGTATGCCCGAAGGCGCGGCGTTACTGCAACAGAGGGGAGTTCAGGGCAGCGCGCCGGAATTATCGCTGGTCTGGCAGCGCTGCGGGGGCCATGTCTATGCCCTTGTACTCTTTTGCGCGTTGTTTACGTTCAGTGGCTTCTCGCTCAGCTACTTGCTCAACTCACCCGATTACCAGTTCCTCTGGAGCGGCGACGTGACCCTTAACCTTATCGGCATGGTGTATAACTTCCTCAATCCCATTCAACGCACCTTACTACGCGCATTGTGCCTTTTCAGTGAACCTGTACCGTCTGATGGCCTCTTGCTTGCCATCACAGGCAATGGCCCTCCAGCCGATACGCAAGCGTATCAACGCGAACTGGCAATATTGCTACGCTTTTCAATCGTCCAGCAAATGGCAGACGAACAATACCGGCCATGTTACCTGTTACATCATGCCATCCGCCAGTATACGCGCGAACATTACCTGGAGGGACACGATCGCCGCCTTAGTGGAAATCCGGAATCCGCCGTCGGGGTTGTCTCTGAACCGAATCCTATGGCAACCAATCCAGAGGCGCGTAACATCGGGCTGGCGGCAGGTCATATGCGCGTAGCCGCCTGCTATCAGCGCGTGGCGAGTCGCCAGTGTCCACCGCGCCAGCAGCGCCGGTGCCTCCGCGATATAGAACCGCTGCTGCAAGTCATCGCCCACTTATGCCTCGGTTGGCACTGGCAACAGGCTTACGACCTCTTATGCGCCGAAGGATTGCACGACAACTTGATGCAATGGGGAGCGTGGAATACGCTGATCCGCCTGTATATGGCGATGGTGCCGCCGACCGGCGCTGTGACACGCTATGACGAAGCGTTGATTTGCAGCCACCTCGGCGTATTATATGAGCGGCTCGGCAATTACCAGCAAAGCGTCCGCTATTATGGGCAGGCGCTTGCCGCGCAGCGCGAAATTCATGATCTGCATGGGCAGGCCATCACCTTGATTAACCAGGGCGAGTTGCTGCGCAGCGCGGGCGACACGCAGCAGGCACGCGCTAACTTTGAGCAAGCGTACCATATTCTCGCACAAAAGCCAGATCTGCACCTGCAAAGCGTTCTGCTGCATAATATGGGGCTGCTGGCGCAAAACGAAAAACAGTATCCCCTGGCGCTACAAAACTACCTGCAATCCTTAAAATGGGCGCAGGGCCTGAACGAACCATACAACGCGGGCATGATCCTCACCAACATGGGCATGTTGTTCTTTGAGCAGCGCCGCCTGCCCGAATCGCTCGCGTTGCTCCAATATGCCCGGCAAGTTCGCCAGCAAGCGCAAGACCCCACCGTCAATACACTGGTGCGTTTCCTGAACACCTTCGAGCAGAAGCTAGGGCCGGAGGCATTCGCGCAATTGCAGCAGGAGGCTTCTAGCAAGCAGGGTGAACTCTTGCATAACGCCTGATTGCGTGGTATGCTCTTGCAGGTTTGATGCGGAGCATGTAACCCGCAAGCGTAATTACACCTGCAAGGCCTTTACTGTCATTCTGTTTCGGTAACAAAGAGACGTAGTATCAAGGTGGGGGGCAGAGCCGAACAGAGCAGAGAACGCGGGCGACCACAGTACTATGGTAGCCTTACGGAGCATATAGTGGGTACACTGCGCGAGAAACAGGTGAGCACGCATCCCGACATCATAGCAGAACCGCAGACGAATACAGGGCAAGCATCTCAAGAGATGGGCGGGTCCGGATTCTCGCGAGGGTCGAACGTGCAGGATTTTCAGACGTTTTATCAGGAAAACGTCGGCCTGATTTATCGCTTTGTCTACAGTAAAGTGGGGAATCGCGAAGAGGCCGAAGACCTGACTTCACAGATATTTATTAAAGCTGTGCGCGGCATGGATACCGAGCGCGGCTCTCAAAGTATGCAAAAATGGCTCTTTCAGGTCGCGCGCACCACTATTGCTGACTACTGGCGGAACTACTACCGTATTCCCACCAGTTCGCTTGATGAGCTATTAGATGCCGGCTGGGAAGGCCCAGCAGAAGGAGAAGCTTCGGTAGCAAGCAGTCTCCCAGGGGAACGAGTAAAACGTCTCTTGCAGGCGTTGCCCGAACCTCACCGCGAAGTTCTGAACTGTCGTTTTCTACTCAACCTTTCGATACGCGATACAGCGGTCAGGCTGGGTCTGACAGAGGCTAACGTCAAAGTAATTCAGTTTCGCGCACTCAAACGCGCCGCTGATCTCGAGCAGGCAGTTGGTAAAAGTCTGTAACATATGTGTGTCATTGTCATTCTGAGCGAAGCGAAGAATCTACGTCGATGAACCGAGACCTTCGCTTCGCTCAGGGTGACAGGTGTGACAGGAAGAGTAGCATTTCGGAGAACAAGACATTATGGCCGGGGAAGATCAGGAACGATTTGAAGATTATCTCGAATTAGAGCGCTTCATCGAAGATTTGCAAGCGGGTCGCGTTACTCATGCTCCTGAGGGGCTGACGCCAGACCAGGCGCGTATCTATCGCATGGCAACGCTCTTCCATGCCGCCTCAACCGAGGAGGCCGCTCCTCGCCCTGAATTTGTGGCCGAATTGCAGGCAAAACTGGAACAGGTACAGGAAGAAACGGCCAGAGGCGTCTCTACCCGAAAAGCCTTTCCCTTCTTTTCTCGCAAACCGCATACACAACCCCGCGTCTCGCGCCGCGCCCTGCTGACGAGTGGAGCAGCGGCAGCCGTTGCCGCTGCTTCGCTGTCGGTCGGCGTAGGCATCAGCCATGCGGTCGATGCACAGGAAGCCAACAAGCTTGCACAGGAAGCCGACAACCTGAGAGGTCAACTGGCTGCCGTTACAAGCTGGGGGGCAGGAGATAGCATCATTGGAGACGGCATCGATACTGTCTGGATGCCCGTGACGACGCTAGATAAATTGGACGACACCCCTGTGAGTTTTAATGCTGGCGGCATTGTGGGGTATGTAATCCGCAACGATGGTGATAGCGGCGATCCATCTGACGGCAAAGTAGTAGCAGTATCCGCTGCCTGCACCCATATGGGCTGCATCGTGCAGTGGCAGGCCGCAGACAAAAAATATCATTGTCCCTGTCACGGCGGTACTTTCACCGAATATGGCAAGACTGACAAGAATTCGCGTATGAATTACCTCAAGCCCTTGCCGCGTTTACAGGTAAATATTGATCCAGACGGTACGATTAAGGTACTCGTTCCTAAAATTATCTCATCCACAACTACCACCGCGTAGTAGCCTGCATGTCTCCTGGTCACTTTAGAGCGTCCAGAGCCTGTTTCAACTGGCGATAGGTGTTTTCGAGGTGTTCTGGTATCACCTTAACATCGGCCAGAACGGGCATAAAATTGGTATCGCCATTCCAGCGGGGAACGATGTGCATATGCATGTGACCGTCGAAACCCGCGCCAGCCACTTTCCCCTCGTTGATACCCATATTGAAGCCGTCGGGTTGCATGGTCTGGCGAATAACACGCAGTGCCAATTGCGCCTGGGACATCAGTTCGGCCAGAGTCGCGCTATCCAGCTTTTCGATGCTATTCAAGTGCTGGTAAGGCGCAATCATCAGGTGTCCCGGATTATAGGGGTAGAGGTTCAGCATCATAAAACAATGCTCGCCGCGATACAGGATGTAGTACTCTTCATCGCGGTGAGCAGCGGGTAATGCGCAGAAAATGCATTCTTGAGAACCTGGCGTCTTTGGCACGATGTAAGCCATGCGCCAGGGAGCCCATAAATTGTCCATCAATTCAAATTTCTTATGCCTGAGTTTCGGATACGTCTAACGTTATCCACTTTTCGGCCCACTCATGAATAGCCTGCACAACGGGTCTGAGGTCGCGCCCCTTTTCGGTCAGACGGTACTCTACGCGCACAGGAATCTGTGGATAGACCACGCGCTCGACGACTCCCTCGCTTTCAAGTTCGCGCAGGCGGTCGCTCAGTACGCGATCCGAAAGCCCCTCGACGGTCGCAGTCATTTCGCAGAAGCGCTGCGGCCCTTCCAGCATAGTATCCAGGATCAGCCCCGTCCAGCGTTTGCCCAACAACTGGATGGCTTGCTCGTAGCGCTTACACAGGTGTTTTGTTGGTTTTGTGATAGTTGATTCTATTGGCTTCGCCGCCATATCTCCTTGCCTTGCCTTTCCGGCCTGCTACTGACCAGTGTGGCCTTATCGCAATATATAGTACGTCGTATACAGGAGTATATCATCTTTTGTCATCCTACGCAAGTAGCTATAAAAAAGTAAGTAGTCTACCACAGACTATCAAAGATTCAACGTTCATCCCTGTTATTTTTAACGGGTGAAGAACTGGTCAAACCAACGGTATCCAGCGTCTCATACCTGGGGTATACTGGTGATGGTTGCCTGATGAACATTCACAACCAGAGTCGGGAATGTCATCTTTCGCTTCGCCTGTCATTCTGCGCCTGGCTTTGTCATGCTGAGCGCAGCGAAGAATCTG
>JBOGTO010000671.1:0-3447 GCA_050695155.1 Ktedonobacteraceae bacterium | reverse complement strand
GTTGTGCGCAGCCAGCCAGCCGTCGGGCCATCATCGATTTTTTTGCTCGTCTCTACCAGAAACGATGCCGACTGGGGTCGCGGCGGCAACTGGTTGGATGTGCGCAGCGAAGCGAGTTCCGAGTAGTGCTGGAAGGCCCAGTACATATTGACGCGGCACGATTTACAATTTTTAATATCGTCTTCGTTTTCGGCTCCACATTGTGGACAGACTGTCATGGTAATGCCCCCTTTGTTTTATGAACGCGATGTATACCGTATACATCGCATCTCTACTACACACCGTCAGATCTCTTAAATCAGGCCCATACGCATCGCTTCAGCTACCGACTGCGCGCGGTCCGTCACCTGCAACTTGCGGTAAATGTCCTGCATCTTGCGCTTCACGGTCACTTCGCTCCAGAATTGACGCGCGGCTATCTCTTTGTTGCTGCATCCCTCGGCTGCCAGTCGGATAAGCTCGATTTCGAGATCGGTCAGCCCTGAGCGCACGCGCTCTTGCTCTTTGGTGAGTCGTTCATACTCGCTCAGCACGCGCGTAATAGCGCGGGCTTCGCCGATAACGCGCTCTCCCCGGTAGATGGAGCGCAGCGCCGCCAGCAACTCTTCGGTGGGCAGCGCCTTCTGCAAGTAACCATGTACGCCGATACGCATAGCGCGTAGCAGATGACTATCATCAGTATAACCCGTCATAATCACGACGCGCGTATCCGGGCAAGCTCGCTGTAGTTGCTGCGCAATATCTAGCCCATTGGCGTTGCCCAGGAAGATGTCGAGTAAGGCAATATCCGGCTGCAATTGTTTTGCCAGCACGATCGCCGCGTTGCCTGTTCCCGTCTGACCCACCACCTGGAAGTCTTCCTGCTCGCCAAACACCGCGCATAGCCCGCGCCGGATAAGCTCATGGTCATCAACTACCAGCACGCGAATGACTGCCTGCTGTACAGAACCATGCGCGGCATATATTCCCACCTGCATTGCGCCATCTGGCGTAGACGCTGACTCCTCGAGCGCGCCAGCGGCATGTTGAGGTGGGAAAGACGCAGATGTCATCTTATACTCCATTACATAGGGTTTGGCATATCGTTTTAGCACCCGGACCAGCCCAACCAATAGCATAATTGCTTTATTTCCATATATCGTCTAGCTATACCTCCTCATTAAACACCATTTGACGCCGCATTTCATCTCTCCCTCATATTTATAGGATATTCTTCCTACAGAACAAGCGAGCGCTGACTTGAGCTTTGATACGAACGAACACCTATCAAGATACGGTTGGTATATACACCGCCAGAGAAATACAGCATAATATGCTATGACAAAGGTGGATTACGCATCAGGAGTAAATATTATGAACAAGCGAGACCAATCTGGCGACTTCCCCGAAAAGCCTTCTTCCGGCACAACCCATCAAAAACGCTACATTCGCTCGCGCATGAGTGACGCCCAGACCGGGGAAGACTCAACCATAGAGGTCGGTAACCAGCCGCTACCTGCCGACCAGGCAAGCTTTGCTTATCAACTGCTGCTTCTGCAACAACGCCTCGTGGCCTACGAACAATTGCATCTCGAAGAGATTGCCGAATTGCGACAAGAAATTGAGCAGTTGCGCCGCACTTTCTTGCAAGAAACCAGTCCCCAACTACGCGCAATTTCACCCATCCGCAATACTCACGAATCCGACTGATCAGTGTAGGGGTGGAGGGCGACCGCAAGGGTCCCCTCCCCACATCCGCTCCTCCCCCCGCCCCTACAATGAACGCACCTGGGAACCTCTACCGTAGTCATTGTAAGGGCGGGGGCGGTGGAGTGGATGGGCGGGGACCCTTGCGGTCGCCCTCGCGTCCACTGGCAGCATAGTTCACCAAGCGAAGTTCTTGGCAAGGGCGGGGACCCTTGCGGTCGCCCTCGTACCCAAATCCGCCAGAATAAGAGTCATCTCAATTACGCCCTTGCCTTTATACTATCGTCTGATGCGTGGCCGTTGCTAGATGCGGGCGCGTCGTCCGTGATATTGATAACGGGCAGTTCGCGCATCTTCGCTGCCTTGCCGTTGCCATTGTGCGAAGCTGCTTCCGCGCTCGCGTTGATGACGGGCAGTTCGCGCAGTTTGGCGGACTTGCCGCGATTGCTCGATGAAAAAGCTTTTGCGACAGAGCCTTTGCCCACTTCAAGCGCGACGCTTGTCATGGTGGGAACGTGGCACAGCATGTTGGTATAGGAAGCGTTTGCTAGCGGGCAATAACACTCGCCCGCCTTGATGCTGCGGCGCAATTCGTCGGCTTTGGATGTTGTCCAGACGGACTTGAAATCGTAGTTGTGCTGCCGCAGGTTGCCGACCGACTCGGCGCGAATGCAGCATGTCCACACATCGCCGTTGGGCGCAATCTGTGCCGAGGCCACCCCCGCCATGCAGGGGATGATTTGTCGCTTCTCGACCAGCGTGCGTTTCACGATGTTGTAATAGCGATCACGGAAAGCCTGGGTGATGCGCGGCGTGATGCGCGTTACGTCGCCGAACTCGGCCTTGTGGATGCCCTCCTGCAAGCGTTCGATGACGGGCTGGTATTTCTGAATGGGTGGCGTGATGCCCATGCCGACGGTATCCAGCTCGACGCGCTCTTCGGCGATTTCGCTGATAAAGGAGTCGGGCTTGAGTTCGTCGCGCACAAAGGCGTAGATGTTCTCAAACTCATCTACATTAAAGTTCGAGATAACGGTATGCACGCCCAGCGTGAAGTTTTTGTAGCGCCCTTTGAGCGCTTTCAGCCCGGCATAGGTGCGCATGGCGCGTTCAAAATTGCCTTTGACGCCGCGCACAATATCATGCTTGACCCCTATGCCGTCCAGCGAGAGGTTGATAATGACCTCGGAGCCGGGAGCGGCTTGCAGCACGCGCTCGACGCGTTCCGGGATAATTTTATCCTGGATGCCGTTGGTGGGAATATTGATTACCCCTGGTCGGCAATGGCGATAGGCGGCCCCCACCATTTCAGGCAGGTCTTTACGCAGCGTCGGCTCGCCGCCGCTAAAGGTGAACCAGTAGGCGGCATGGCCTACGGACTCAAATGTCTTTTCGTACTCTTCAATGGTGAAATCATCGTTTGGGCGCTGCCAGACATTGCACGTTTTACAACGAGAGTTACAGCGATAGCTCACACTGATGGTGAGATTCATTGGAAGAGCAAGAGGTTTGCCAAGCGCATATGATGCCTGCATTTTGGCAATCTTCGGTAGAACTTCAAGCACGTCTCATTCCCTTCCCTTCAGCCTGATAGTGTAAAGTACATTCATGGATTTCTCTCTTTTATTTTCGGCCAGAAATGGCTAAACCTGAGAGTAGGTAGCCCGGTTTCCCCCTGGCGATCTCTTTTCGCACAACGCTGACCCTGCGGAGCATCCCGCATCATGGCGACCGCAAGGGTCGCCATGATGCGGGATGCTC
>JBOGTO010000670.1:0-4985 GCA_050695155.1 Ktedonobacteraceae bacterium | reverse complement strand
CCCTTACAATGACTACGGCAGTAGTTCTCCGTCGTAGTCATTGTAAGGGCGGGAGTGGGGTAGATGCGGAGTGGGGACCCTTGCGGTCGCCCTCGAACCCAGAAAGTGCCGGGGAGAGATCTTTCCGCCTCAACATGAGGATAGTTGGCAGACCGCCGCCATCGTCCCCAAATCTGCCAGCAAGCAGCTACATCCTCCCCATAATCACCTTCGCCAGCAACTCCTCTGGGCCGGACATGATGGGGCGACTGCGGAAAAGCAGGCGCACGAAGTCGAGTTCCAGCACGTCGGATTTTTGTCCAAGTTTGGGGGTGTAGTAGATGCGCGTGCCGTCCTGTTCAAAGGATGCGTAGCGACTGGCCTCCTCTGGCTCGCGGGTATCGACCGATACCTCGAAGAAAGTGCCGCTTCAGCAGCGCAGAGGTTCTAAGGTGACGGTCAGGGCTTTGCTGCCCACCTGGCGCAGGTGCGCCTGTAATTTTTCAGAGATCACTGCACGCATCGGATTCAAATCTCCCACGAAGTTCGCTATGCAAAACCGCGCCGCCTGGCCCACAGGCGACCAAGCAAGCCGCCGCACAAACCAAGTAACATTGCTATAACCAGGCCGACGACCAGGTAAGTGATTGCCCCTCTAGCGCCGTTCTGCTGCGCGTTTTGCGAGTTCGCCAGGCCGTCCACAATCCTGTGGAATTGCACCCCGATATAGGTCGCCACGTCTGTTTGGCCCGGCAGAGCAGCATTTTGACGGTAGTACTGCGCCACCTGGATGAGCAGACCCACGAAAAACGCTACCCAGAATACAATGGTACCGAAAATGCCCGACCAGAAACCGGCCCACAGGCCGCGCAACGAACTTCCTCCCCGGCGTGTCGTGAACACACCGGCCAGAAAGTAAAAGAAAAAGCCTTCCACTACTGCTACTGTCACGTTCGAGTTTGGCTGATTTTTCATTGATAACACCAGCAAAGCCGCGCAAATTCCCTGCAACAATCCCCACAGGCATCCCTGATTATAGGAACCCGGCAGAGCCTTAGCACTTTGTCTTTTTGTCACAGGCGCTGGAGGTTGCGGCGCGGAGTTGCGGCGCGGCGGCAGGTATGGATAGGACGGCGCGGCGGCAGGCTGACCCTGCCCTTGCGGGGAACGTATTCCTCGACCGGGCAGAACGGGCGTTGGGCGCGCCTGGATGGCGTTCTGCGAGCGCCCATTCTGGTATTGAGGTGGCATACTATAGGACGGCGGAGGCGGCGCTATGGAAATCGCCGGAGGCGGCGCTGGTAAGACAACCTGTTCTGTCGGCGCGCCGGCAGCCTGCGCCAGGTCAGCAGTGAATGCTGGCGTGTTATATGCTGAAAAAGGCTGTCGTAATGCCCTGGCAAATTCGTACATACTGGTGAAACGCTGGCTGGCATTGACCGCTAACGCTCTGAGCAAGGCCGCTTCAGTACCAGGTGAAATCTGCGTGTTGAGCAAGCGGGGAGCAATCAATTCGTCATGAAAACTGCGTTCCATAGCGACGGGTGGCACGGTCTGCGTCAGCAAGAAATACATGGTCGCACCCATGGCGTATATATCGGATTGTGGAGTAGTCTTGCCAACATATTGCTCAACCGGACTGAACCCCTCGGATACGACGCGCACAATGGTCTGGCTAATGCTGGATGGATCGTAAAGGCGGGTCAGGCCGAAATCGACCAGCACAGCCCGTTCACCAGGCGTCAGGATGATATTGCCCGGCTTAATATCGCGGTGAATGACGGCGGGATTGCGGCTATGCAGTTCCTGTAACACATCGATCACCGGCAAGAGCCAGCGCAAGATTTCCTGTTCGCTACATGGTTTGCCATGCAGCTTGCTCAATTCGAGCAGGTTCTGACCCTCGATCAACTGCATTACCAGGTAGAAACGCTGCTGATCTTCAAAGGCATCATAGACCTGGGGCAGATGTGGGCTATTGATGGTGAACAGCACCGCCGCCTCGGTCAATGCCTGGCGGCGCGCGGCAGGGGTGACATCGTAGGTTTCTTTGATGGCGCAGGGGCGATTGTTCTCGCTGGTATCAATCCCGCGATAGACCGAGCCAAAACCGCCCGCATTGAGCAAGCTCCCGACGATATAGTGACCGCCGATCAAAGTTCCCGGCATCAACGAAAGCATATCAGCCATAAAATTTTCCCATACATGAAAAAACAGTTTATTTCATTTTATGCCACATACCCAACTATACAATCCCACAGTATATATACGCACAAATCAATCAAGGTTACAAGCAATTTTGCCGATGAAGATAAATATATTGAAATGTAGTCAAATTGTCTCATTGCACATCAACGCTTGCAATAACACAGAGGTGTGATAAAATGTCAGCATCAAGTAGCTGATCTTTAATGCATTCTGCTTTGAGGAAAAAGGAATCGCGTGATTCCCACCTCCTTATTCCTTGAGCCGGAGCGCGCAGGTAGAAGAGAGCGAGCAATTGGAACAGGAAGTTATGTTTGAAGCCAATAAACCAGCCGAGCCAGAACGCGAAGCCGTCCAGGAATCAGACCTGGGCAGCCTGGCGCAAAGTGACAGTTTGCGTCTCTATCTCCGCGAAATTTCGCGTATCCCGCTTCTCTCCGCATCCAAAGAGTCCTCCCTCGCCGAACGGGCAGAATCCGGAGATAAGCTAGCGCGCAATCAACTGATCGAGGCTAATCTGAGACTGGTGGTGAGCATCGCCAAAAAGTACGTCGGCCAGGGGCTTTCCCTGGAAGATTTGATCGGCGAGGGCAACATCGGGTTGATCCGCGCCGTGACCAAGTTCGACTACAGGAAAGGTTTCCGCTTTTCCACGTATGCCACCTGGTGGATCAAACAGGCCATCACCCGCGCTATCCTGGAAGGGACGCGCACGGTGCGCCTGCCTGTCTACATCATGGAAGAGGTGATGCGCGTGAAACGCATGACGCGCCAGCTTTACCAGGAGCTGGGACGCGAACCCACGCCAGAAAATATCAGTGAGCGCCTGAATATGACATCAGAGCGCGTGAATGAGCTGTTGGTCTGGGCCGAAAAAGTCTTTTCGCTCGACGCGCCACTCTCCGAGGAAGAAGAAAACACGCTCGGCGACATCATCGAAGATAACCGCGAGCGCGGCCCAGTTGAACTCACCGACCAACGCCTTTTGCGCGAGGAAATCCGCAAGGCGCTCAACCAGCTTACCACCCGCGAACGCCAGGTAATCGAACTCCGTTTTGGCCTGGTAGACGACCACGATCACACGCTGGAAGAGGTTGGCAAGAAACTGAAGGTCACGCGCGAACGTGTGCGCCAGATCGAGGAGCGCGCCATTCGCAAGTTACGCCATCCGCAGGCCAGCCGTATCCTCAAGGATTACCTTGATTGATGACGCGGATGTACAGGAAAGGATGCAGCTTGTCGCATCCTTTGAAATTCAAATAGGGAAGGAGAACAGCGCTCCCTCCTCGAAATTTTGCCAGTCCTTGTATCCGGTTCGGCGGCGAAGCGCGTTGAGTGGGTGGCAAAGGACAACAGTTTGGGGTCCCTGCGCTGCATAACATATGAATGAACTGGCGGGCCAGAGCCTGGGTGGCTATCTGTTGGAAGAAGAGATCGGACGCGGCTCCATGGGGATGGTGTATCGCGGCAAGCAAATCGCGCTTGGACGCGAGGTGGCAATCAAAGTCTTGCCGCGTGGCCTCGCTAAAGATGCCTCCTACGTGGCGCGGTTCATCCGCGAAGCTCAGATCATCGCTGGCTTGAATCATCCGAATATCGTGCAAATCTTTGACGCCGGGCAACAGGGCGGATTTCTCTATTTCGTCATGGAATTTGTGCAGGGGCCGACCATCGGCAGCCTGCTGCAAATCGATACCATGATGCCTCAACACCTGGCCGCCGAATATGCTGCCCAGATTGCCGACGCGCTCGACTCCGCCTACAAAGAGCGCAACGTCATTCACCGCGACATCAAGCCCGAAAACTTGATGCTTGATCGCTGGGGCAAGATAAAGGTGATGGATTTTGGCCTGGCGCGCGCTCCCGGCCACCAGCAAATCACCGTCGCTAAAACGTTGGTCGGCAGCATTTACTATGCATCGCCCGAACAGGTCTGGGGGCAGACGCTGGATAACCGCAGTGACATCTACGCGCTCGGCGTGGTACTCTATGAGATGGTGACGGGACAGCGACCTTTCACCGGTCGCACCTTACCCGAATTGACCACTGCCATCGTTTCCGGTCTCCTGCGCCATCCTACCGCACTCAATGCCGAGCTTTCCCCTGAGCTTGAACAAATCATCCTGACCGCGATGGCTCGCAAGCGCGACGACCGTTATGAACACGCCAACTTGATGGCGCAGGATTTACGCGCCCTGCGACTGCAAGCGCCTGGCCCCTTAGCAGCGCCATCGGGAGCTAGCAATCTGGCGCGCCAGCCAGGGCAGCGCGAAGGTATTGTCGTTCGTCCACCTAAACGCCCACAAGCTCAACGCCCGCGTTACCTCGAATGGGAGGCCACCCAGCTACCCGCCAGCGAACCCAATGTGCAGCAGAAGTCGCCGATCAATGAAACCAACCACGAGAGTGCGGCAAATCCGGTAACGGAACACGAACATCCAGAGGATGTGCCAACGCGCCCTCTCAATCCAGAGGGTATTATCCAGATGATTGAGCAAGCCACCCCAACGCCGGAGGCGCGCCGCACCCTGTGGAAGCAACTCCAGCGCATTTTCAAAACGGAGTGAGTAGCGACAAGCCGGGGTGGCAGGACAATGTCAAAGTCGAGTGAAGGAGGCAAGGCAGAGGAAGCTGCAAGCTCCTGCCCCATATAACTCACCGGTTATGATGCATGTTGAGTGAAGGAGGCAAGGCAGAGGAAGCTGCAAGGCGACCGCAAGGGTCGCTGTATGGTTTACCCACCTCGTGACCGTGGCGAGTTCCTGACATCGTAGCCCTAAGGCGAGTCAAAGCCACCCAGG
>JBOGTO010000669.1:0-2828 GCA_050695155.1 Ktedonobacteraceae bacterium | reverse complement strand
CCCCTACGGATAACCTGGACCATTTTCTTTGAATTGACACACCTGGGCTGTACTTGCTCCGATCCTATTGGCGTGATAGCATACACTTAGATCAACAAACACCGTTATTTTTGAGGGATGTTGCCATGCGTACTACTACCCGCCTGCGCCAATTGCTGTCTGGACCCGATCTGCTTGTCGCTCCTGGCGCGTATGATGCATTGAGCGCGCGTTTGATTGCTCAGGCTGGATTTCCTGCTGTCTATATGACGGGTTTTGGCACAGCAGCCAGTGCGCTTGGTCAACCCGACGTGGGATTATTGACAATGAGCGAGATGGTTGCTCGCACCTCCGCGCTGGCAACGGTGGTGGGTGACTTGCCCTTGATCGCCGATGCCGATACTGGCTATGGCAATCCCATCAATGTGCGACGCACCATCCGCGAATACGAGCAAGCCGGAGTAGCAGGTCTGCACATCGAAGACCAGATATGGCCCAAGAAGTGCGGCCATATGGAGGGTAAACAGGTTATTCCGATGGACGAGATGGCGCAGAAAGTACGCGCCGCCGTCGATGCCCGCCAGGACCCCGATTTTGTAATTATCGCGCGCACCGACTCCAACGCCGTATATGGTCTGGAGGATGCGCTGCGCCGGGGTCGCGCCTACCGCGAAGCAGGCGCGGACGTTATTTTTATCGAAGCTCCGCGTTCAAACGAAGAACTGCAAGCTATCGCGCAGGCTTTCCCCGATACGCCGCTGCTCTTCAACTGGGCCGAAAGCGGCAAGACGCCCATGTTGTCTCTGCACGAAATACATACCCTGGGCTTCAAACTGGTCATCTTCCCCGTGAGCCTGCTATTTGCCGCCACGCACGCTATGCTCGCATTGCTGGAAGTCCTCAAGCAGGGCGAGACGACGGTACCCTTTAGCTCGCGCATGGTGACATTCTCGCAGTTCACACAGCATATCGGTCTCCCTGAGATTCAGGAACTGGAACGTCGTTACGGAGTCAACTCGCCAACAGTTGACCACTAAGAAAGGAGTCTTTCTATGGCAGAAAACACCTTCACCAAAGCCAGCATTACCATCGAAGCTGCCCAACGCATGATCGCTGCCGCCGAAGCCAAAGCCCGCGAAATGGGCCATCCTATGTGCATCGCCATCGTCGATAGCGACGGCACGCTCAAAGCCTACAGCCGCATGGACGGCGCGCCCCTGCTGAGCGTACAGCTATCCCAGGACAAAGCCTACACCGCCATCAGCTTCGGCATGGCAACCCACGAATGGCACGAATTTGTGAAGGACGATCCGCCCCTGCGCGACGGCATCATCAAAACCGACCGCCTGATCGTCTTCGGCGGCGGCTACCCCATCTCCGTCAACGAACAAATCATAGGCGGCATCGGCGTCAGCGGGGGTCATTATTCGCAGGACATGGAAGTAGCGAAAGCGGGATTGGCGGGGCTGTAAGCATAAAATGCATCAAAGTAAAGTAGTGTACCCTCACTGTATTGGGAGTACACTACTCAGTCTTGTTATCTATCCCTAAATATTCGGGGCTGAGCTTCTGTTTATCCGTTCAATCTTTTGAAATTGTTAAAAGCAACAGCATTATGTGGGTTAATTCGGAGAGCCTGCCCATACGCAACACACGCCTCCTCATACCGCCTGAGTCCTTCGAGAGCAGCACCTTTGTTGTTATATGCAATACCGTTGTTCGGATCAATCCGCAAAGCTTCCTCACACGCTATTAACACTTTCTCATATTCTTTGAGTTCTATAAGAGACCAGCTTTTGTTGTTATGAGCGGTAACATTTCTCGGTTCAAGCCGAAGCGCTTCCTCACACGCCTCTAAACCTTCTTTATATTGTTTGAGTTCGTTGAGAGCGCGCCCTTTGTTGATCCAGGCAAAAATATCCTTTGGGTTAAGCCACAGAGCTTGTTCAAATGCTTTAACCGCCTCATGATACTGTTTGATTTCACCAAGAACATAGCCTTTATGACCATAGATGACAGCATCATATGGATCAAGCTTCAAAGCTTCCTCAAATTTTGCGAGAGCCTCTGTATATTTATGGGCATCCCTGAACCTGATCCCCTCATCAACTAATTGCATTTTCTTCACTCGCACTCCAACAGAGATATTACCTGCTGGAGAAGTTTGAGAAGGTGATACATGAGTGTGTTGCTCGACCACGACCGGCGGTTTTACGTTCTGATTGGGCAATTTTTGTATTGTATTCTGCTTTTGTATGGCGTTTCGGATACCTTGCGCTACATCATTAAGAGCTTCATCTTGATCAAACCAGTGACGGCTCATTACGGGTTTGGCGTCCGTCGGGAGGGCCTGGAGTTTGCCGAATGGCATATCCTGCCAGTAAACCTGGCGCAGGATGACAGGGATCACACATGCTTCTCCCCGCTCATGCCGCTCCATCGCTTGCTTCATCTCTGTACCGTAGCAGTAGTCAGAATCTATAAAGTCGGGGCTGACTAGCAGCAAGATGATGTGCGCGGAGTTCAGGCGCTTATGGATCTCGTCTGCCCACACGGCCCCGGCACTGATTTCACGATCGTGCCATATATCGATAATCCCCTGTCGATATAATGGGGCGAGATGACTTCTCAAATCCTTGAGCAGTTTTTCATCTTTGCGCGCATAACATAAGAATATTTCTATTTTCGATGCCATAGACGCTTTCCTCAAGATTACTTTGTACATTTAGCGACTTGAAGTATGGTAGTAGTCTTATTATATATCAGTTCAGCTTTTCTTACAATAGGATGAAAAGAGATGGACACGAGAAAATCGGGCTGGCTGCGGAAACCCACGGGTTTCCGCAGCC
>JBOGTO010000668.1:0-2549 GCA_050695155.1 Ktedonobacteraceae bacterium | reverse complement strand
GAGGTGGCTCACTCCAAATGGAGCGAGCAGCAATTGGCGGAGGAATACCAGGCTTATAGCGCCCTGGGTAGCGAATTTCAGAAACTCTCGGTAGAGATGCAGAGCGGGGAAGCCCTCATGCCGACGCAGACCGCAACAACCGTGCGCGCGCGCGATGGCAAGACGCTGACCACCGATGGCCCCTTTGCTGAGACGAAAGAGCAGCTTGGTGGGTATTACCTGCTGAACTGTAAGAACCTCGACGAGGCTATCGCGGCGGCGGCAAAGATTCCCGCCGTTACGGATGGTTCCATAGAGATTCGACCGATCATGGAGTTCTAGTAATAGCGGCTGAGGGTCATGGACGCAATACAGCGGGTTGTGGCAGACACTTTTCATCAGGAAGGCGGGCGCATCCTCGCCTCGCTCATTGGTTCCTTGCGGGACTTTGAGCTGGCCGAGGATGCGTTGCAGGACGCTATGCTTGTGGCGCTCGAACGCTGGCCGGTGGAGGGTGTTCCCCGCAATCCGAGCGCGTGGATTACGACCGCCGCGCGTAACAAAGCTATTGATCGCCTACGCCGCGCCAGCACATTGGCGCGCAAGCAGGCGCTTCTACAAGAACTGACCGGGCAGGATACACAGGAGGCATTCGCAGAGATGGAAGAGCAAGCGATCCCCGATGAACGTCTCAAGTTGATGTTTACCTGCTGTCATCCTGCCCTGGCTCTGGATGCACAGATAGCCTTGACGCTGCATACGTTGGGCGGGTTAGCGACGCCTGAAATTGCGAATGCTTTTCTGGTGCCGCTTCCAACCATGGCGCAGCGCCTGGTGCGAGCCAAACGCAAGATTCGTGATGCTGGCATTCCTTACCGCGTGCCGCCAACCGAAGTGCTGGGTGAACGGGTCGAGGCCGTGTTTTATGTTATCTACCTGGTTTTTAACGAAGGGTATACTGCCACCAGTGGCAATGAACTGATACGACAAGAACTTTGCGATGAAGCTATCCGGCTGGCGCGTGTGTTAGCTATGCTGCTGACGCAGGAGAAATTGTTAGACGAGGTGCCGGAGGCGCTGGGCTTGCTCGCGCTGATGCTGTTGATCGACTCAAGGCGCAAGGCGCGCGTGGGGCCGGAGGGCGAGCTTGTGCTGCTGGAGGAACAGGATCGCTCGCTCTGGAACCAACAAGAGATACAGGAAGGCGCGATGCTGCTGGAGCGCGCGCTGCGTATGAAGCGAGCCGGGCCGTATCAGATACAGGCGGCGATCAGCGCGTTACATGCTCAGGCCGCGCAGGCCGAAGACACGGACTGGACGCAGATCGCCGCCTTATATGGCGTGCTGCTGAAAATGACGCCTTCGCCGGTGATTGAACTGAACAGAGCCGTAGCTATCGCAATGGCAGATGGTCCTCTGCGCGGACTGGCGCTGCTCGATCAACCGGCGCTGGGCAAGACGCTGCGTGACTACCACCTGTACCACGCTGCCCGCGCCGATCTGCTGCGGCGCGCCGGAAGATTGGAGGAAGCCCGCAACGCCTATTTGCTCGCGCTTACCCTCTGCCAGAATGAACGCGAACGCGCTTTCCTGCAACGCCGCGTGGCTGAGGTTTCACCTCCTACTTGATACAGTTGGGGCCGAGACTTCCGGCTACTGGCTGGAACGTTATTAACGTGACGGTGCCGATCATGAATAAGACCAGCGTGAGCATTATCAGCAGCCACAGGATGCGCACACGCCAGACCTGCGTTCCCATGTAATCATCCACCACCACGCGCAGGCCGTTCATGCCGTGCAATAGCGCCAGGGTGAGTATAAGCCAGTCGTAGACGCGCCAGTACGGGTTGGCGTACCGCAGGGCGATAAGTTGATAGCTGGTGCAAGAGACATCGGTGGTCACATGGTTAATAATCAGGTGTAGGATCACCAGGAAGAATAGCCCGATGGCTGAGATACGGTTGAAGTACCAGGAAGCGGCCTCGAAGCCTCCACTCATTGGGCGCGGGCCATAGCCTGTCGAAAGACGCATAGTAGTTCTTTCCTTTCTCCAGTCTCCTCGCAAGGAGCGCTGTGACGCCTACATGCCAGAGGCGGCATTGCCTGTATGGAGACCGAAGATCGGCCCGATAATAAAGTATGCGACGGGAATAAAGCCGAGGATAGTCAGCACCATTACCGTCCAGAACATGCTGCGCTGGTAGCGCACACACCAGGGAACGAAGTCTATGAGCATAATGCGCATACCATTTAAGGCATGATAGAAGACGGCTGCCACCAGGGCGAGGGAAATAAGGCGCAGCAGCGCGGTACCGAAGAGCGCGATACCCTCATTGTAGACACTGGGGCCGAATCCCAGCAGGGAAATATCCACGATGTGAATGACCAGGAACAGCAGGATCGCCACTCCCGCTATACGATGCAGCAGCCAGGCGATCATACCGCTTTGACCTTTGTACATGATTTTCCTCCTTTTAGGCTGATATACTTTTTCAGCCTGTAAAAGTAATATAATAGGAACAGCGTTACAAAAGCGTCTCATCGCTTGTTTCCTTGCCGCCTGCGGCGGC
>JBOGTO010000667.1:0-8060 GCA_050695155.1 Ktedonobacteraceae bacterium | reverse complement strand
GTAGCGGTGAAACCATATTCCAGTGTATCGCCTTCGTTGCCTTCGCTATGGATGCGCGTAACCCCGGCACCTCGATAGATGGGCAGGAAGGCGTAACTTCGGGTACCAATCTTGAGCATATGGGCATGTGGTTTAGCTCGCTCCAGGATGCCCAGAAGGTGCTGAACAACTCGTCCCTGACGGGAACCATCTTTGACGCGGGTAATCCACCATTGCACGCAGGCCCTCAGGCTATGACCGATGGGCAGATCCTGCCAGTATTCTAAGAGAGGAGCCACTTCATGTCAGTTAAAAAAGTTTTCAAAGCGCGATGGTTGCTGGCAATGGTGATGCTATTAGGGCTACTGGTAAGCGCCTGCTCAGCATCGAATACTCCAGCAGCTACCAGCACAGGAACATCCGGCACTAGCACAGGAGGCGGACCCGCTTTTCCTACAACACAAATTGCCCTGCGCACTCCATCTTTCGGACAGCAGGAAGCGCCGACCGTCAAGGTGCTGGCTTCGGCAGACCCTTCGGTGATTGTGCAATTCTCGCTGGTTCCAGTGAGCATAAAGCAGCTTTTCCCGAACGCGACCGCGCTTGTCACAGTCATTGAGGGCAATCCAGCCATTAGCGACTTTGACACAGTGATAGTAGATACGCAGAATATGCCGCCCAACACGAAGTTTACCGTCTTCTTCACTGAGCTTTCCGCCAAACCGTTCGGCCATGCAGAGTACGTAGGTGATGTTATCACGCGTGGCGATGGCAGCGCTGAGTCAATTTTTCACCTGATTACATTGGGCGCGTTCGCCGCCGATAATCGCTTATCAACGGTCACATCAACCGACCAGACAGGCGAGGCATCAGGTATTCAACTGGAACATGTAGGAATGTGGTTTGATGGTGTGAAAGCGGCTCGCCAGGTCTTGAACAATCCCAACATTCCCGGCACACCCTTCGATGGCGGTGGCGGCGCGTTACATGCTGGCCCGCAAGCTATGACCGATGGACAAACCCAACCAGTGATCTAATGCTGGCGAGTCAACGTCCGCACATGGGTAGCGGGGCGATTGCAACCCTTGTAGTCGCCCCGCTACACTAGCCCAAATTGGCACTACTAAGAAGTTTCCTTCACGCGCGAAAACTTGCGCAATTCCCCATATTCAAGCGTATGTACATAATCACCATTTCTGTCTATAAGGCATGGTTCAAAATGAGCGTGAGCCATTGTGACACTTTGAACAATCCAAGCAGATGAAAATTAATTCTGAAATGGCCTCCTGAGCGATTTCGTGAGGTCGCCCAGACTGTTCAAACTGTCACGTTGATTTGAACCTTGCCTAAGAAAATCAAAAACGCCCATTTTGGTGCTGTAGCGGGCGTTGCTGAAAATGCCCGAAAAATACATTGCCCATTGTGACGATGCATTACGCTTGACGTTCAGGTTATAATGAGGCTGTGACGTGGTACAAGCGGAACTTCCTCCCAAACTCCTTTTCTTGCATACATCCACATTTCTACCGACTTACTTCCGCTGCCATTGTAGTGTATAATCGATGGGTTAGATGATAAGAAAGGGGCAGCCAGATGAGCAGACATGAAATATTTAGCCGGCTGGAACGGGCTTTGTCATTCCTCGCGGGGCTGGTTAATCTCGTAGTTGGACTCGGTTTTTTCTTTTTACCGGAAATTCATTCCCCGCTCTGGCCTACCAGTATTCCAACCATCCTGGATCGTTTTATTGGTGCGATTATTCTGGGCAATGCTGCCGGGGCATTCTGGCTCTCCAGGGAACGCGAGTGGGCGCGGGTGCGCCCTCTGGCGATTGTAGCAGTGGTTTATGGAACGCTGGTGGCCTTCGCTCTGCTCTATCATCTGCTCTGGCTGGGCGCGTCCAGCTCATTCTGGATTTATTTTTTATTTGATGTACCTTTCTTGCTGGTTTATTATGCCCTGTTCATCTACCACGATATTGCGCCGCGTATGGCGAAACGTCGTGTGCTACAACAGGTGCAGAAATAAGCTAGAAAGTGGTGGCAAGGCAGTATGCAGGCACCATTTGCTGATCCTCTCTCCGGCATTGAGCTGATCTCACGCCCCCTCCCACTCGTTGGACGCGAGGGCGAAATGCAGCTTATTTGCAATCTACTCGATACGGTTGAATTTCAAAGAACCTATGGCGCGCGCGCATTGATAATGAGTGGCGAAACAGGCATAGGCAAAACGCGCCTGCTCGCGGAAATGTGCCAGGAAGCTAACAGGCGCGGCTTTCACCTGCTCGAAGGCCACGCCTACGAAGTAAGCAAATTATTCCCCTATATGCCATTTACCGAAGCCTTGCGCCCACTGATACGCGCAAGTTCGGTCAAGTCATTGCGTTACCTGGTTGGACTGGATACTATTGAAGCCAGCAACCCGCCCGATGTCACGGACTCTGATGTATCTATCTCACTGGTTGGCACTCCGATGGTAGCCGCGCTGGCTCGTCTTTTCCCTGAATTACCACATTTGCTGAAACTAGATCTCGAACCGGAGCCGCTTACCCCCGATCAGGAAAAATTTCGTCTCCTCGATGCCATAGCGACATTGCTAGAACGGATGGCAACCACCCACGCAGTTATGCTCAGCATTGATAACCTGCAATGGGCAGACAGCGCCAGCCTGGAGTTGATGATATACCTGACCGTGCGTTTACATGGTAGCCGGGTCGCGCTGGTCGGGGTGACACGCCCTCCTGCCTCGACATCGCCAATCGACGACGAAGAGGGCGATAGCGTTGAAACAGAACGCATGGCGACCACTACATTACAGCTTCTGGGCGAGCTTATGCGCCAGGGGTTACTCATGTTTCTTCCCGTTCAGCCGCTCAATAGAGAAGCCGCGATGCAACACCTGCGAGCATTGCTCCCCGGCGTAATTGCGGGCGAAGAAGTGCTACTGGCACGCTCTGGCGGCAACCTTTTTTTCCTGGAAGAGCTGGTGCGTATGCTCACATTACATGGTCAGCTTGCGCAACATAATGGTATATGGGATGTGATAAGAGCCAGCGCAGAAGAACTACCTGCAAGTATCACTCTAGCGGTGCGCGAGCGACTAGAGACAGTGAGCAAAACGTGCCTGCAAGTGCTGCGCATTGCGGCGCTCTTTGGCCGCTCGTTTCCGCTGGCCGCGCTGATGATGGTAGTAGAGGAAAGCGAGACCTGGGTACAGGCAAGGATTAATGAGGCGGAACAGGCATTAATTATTGCTCCTGTCCCACGGCATACATCTTTAGAGATGTATGAAGATGATCTTGCAGACGATAGTGTTATCACAAATGCGGCTACCTATCTCTTCTGTCAACGTATTGTACAGGAGGTTTTGAGCAGCCAGGTGCAGGTTCAGCGAGCCAGTCTTTTGCATGGCAAGATTGGCGCTGCATTAGAGGCATATTACGATGCACAGGGTCTACAGGCTCCGGCTGCGGAACTCGCTCGCCATTATGTACTGAGCGGCGAGCGCAAGGCGGCACTGCATTGGAGCTTGCGCGCTGGCGAAGAGGCAGGCAGGCAGCAGGCGCACCGCGAAGCCATCGGCCACTTTCGCTCGGCGCTCAGATTCATGAGGGCTGATCCTTCTCTAGCCAGGGATGATGCGCTGCCATCATTGGCACAGGTATATGTTCTGATCGGCGAAAGCTGGTTCAAAATCGGAGAACTAAACTCGGCCGCAAAGGCGTTTCTAAAGGGGTTAGAACAATTACAACAGAAACCATCATCCTCTTCCCAAAAGCATTACCATTCACAAGTATCGCTGGCGGCTCAGGCTAATCGAATGCTGGCCGATGCCTACCGTATGCAGGGAAAGTATGAATTGACGCTGGCGCACCTGCAAGCCGCTCGTAGCGCGCTGGATGCCAGCATTGACGCAACAGACGAGCTTGTTGCGCCAGCCGGGAAAGAGCATCATTATGCATGGGTGACCTCGCGCAGCTTCTCCGGCCAAAACCACCAACCTGCCTCGCGCTTGCTCAGCGCTGAACGTATCCTGCTCTTACAGGCGCAGGCGATGCTGGATTTGCTGGTTGGGCGATCAGAGGAATCCGAAAAAGGGCTGTGGCAATCTCATCAGCTTGCGACCGAACTGGGCGACCGGGGCAGCCAGGCTTTTGCGCTGCACGTTGTAAGCTGGATTCGCGGCTGGGGTTCGCATATCCATGAAGCAATTCGCCTGCAAAGCCAGGCCCACGACCTGTATGTAGCAATGGGTGATCCATTTCGCGCCGTGCTGGGAGATCAGGGATTAGGCATCATCTATCAGGCGTTGGGCGAGACGGAAAAGGCTCGTTTGCACAATATGCGCGGTTTCGAAATGGCTCGTCGCTATGGCGTGCGTCACGCGCTGGGATGGCTGCACTGGAATCTGGGCGTTATGGCGCTTGCCGAGGGCCAATGGGCGGAATGCGAGTCGCGTATGCAGCAATCCATGCAAGAAGCGGAGGCGACCAGTAATGAACGTCTCAAACCCATCATCATACAGGTACGAGCCGAACTCGCCTTTCGTAAGGGTGAATGGCATGCGGCAGAGCAGCTCTTCCGGGCCTCCATCGTCGCGGCAATGAGTACAGAATGGTATCCGAGTACACTGGCTTTGTATGGGCATTTTCTCGCGGTGACGGGCCGCAAGACGGAGGCAAAAACGCAGCTGGAACAGGCGGCAGCCCTGCAAGAGCCGGTCGGCTATAGCGGCCATTACTACATCCCATTTCTCGCCGAGGGCTTTTTGCACATTGGCGCGTCAGAGCAGGCGACAGGCTATATCGAGCGCATCCAGAAATTGCGCGGCTTCATGTATTATGGCATTGCTGTTGATCGCATTAGAGGCGAGGTAGCCGCGCTCAACGGCCAATGGGATGCGGCAGAACAGGCATTCGAGGATGGGCTTGCGCTTTGCCGACGCGTAGGAAACCAGCCCGAAGAGGCAGTCATCCTTTATGAACAGGCGCGCACAATCTTAATGCAGGCGGGTCAGCAGGATACTCCCGCGTTGCATATGTTGGAAACGATTCAACGGCGCTGTTCGACTGCACGCGACATCTTTATGCGCTATGAAATGCACCGCGCTGTCGATATGGTAGACACCTTGCAAGAGGGGTTGCGCCAGATTACCGCGCATAACACGCCTGTCGTGACACACAAAATTGTTGAGGAACACCTCGCGCATGAAGACTATATTCTTGACTTGCACCTCACCAGGCGCGAATTAGATGTGCTGCGCCTGGTGGCCGAGGGTCAGACCGACCGCGAAGTAGCCGAAGCGCTGGTCATCAGCCCCAGAACCGTCAATCGCCACCTCAGCAATATCTTCGTCAAGCTCGATGTGCCGGGCAGAGCCGCCGCCGTCGCCTATGCCATTCGACAGGGGTTGGTCGGATAGCATCTCTTCTCCCTGATGAACATTTCCGACCAACATCGGTTCTGTCATGCTGAGCGCAGCGAAGCATCTCTCGGTCCAGCGAGCCAGACCCTTCGCTGTGCTCAGGGTGACAACCGATACCATTATCGAGACAGCACATTTGGCGGCACTATGTATAGTAATGGTGAGTGGCAAGTCCATTCCAATGCGCGCCTGTGGCTGTTAAGACTTTGAAGCTGGTTAACTGGCTAGAGAGGGCGCGTTGTAGTGTAAAAATACAGGGCAACCGTATGTTGCCCTCCTGAAAGGAGTATATTTACTCAAATGGCTACACTATCACCCGAAAAGACTCATCCTGTCGTCGGCAAAGATGAATTGATCCATCAGGTTGCCGCCAGAGCTGGCCTGACCCTGAAAGAGACCAGCAAAGTGATCGACGCATTCGCCGAAGTGGTGCGCGAGGAAATCGCCCAGGATCATGAAGTGCGCCTGATGGGCTTCGGCACATGGCATCTGCGTACAGTCGCGGCGCGTAAGGTCAAATCTATTCGCAGTGGCAAACAGATCACCATACCCGCCAGCAAACGTGTTGGCTTCACCGTTGGTGCTGTACTTTCGCAGGCTGCAACCAGTAGTATTGCCACGACCACAAAACCTGCCACAAAGACCACGCCCGCTTCCCCTAAAGCTCTGCAAAATGGCATGAAGAAGAAGTAGTTCAGGGATTCGAGTCTTCGAGCCAAAGAGAGAGGCCGCTTGTCGCGCTAGTTTAAGCTTGCGATAAGCGGCCTCTCTTTAATAAACACCGGTATGCTATTGTCCGTGCTTTTGCAGGTATTGTTCTACGGTTTGTATCTCGCTGGAGGTAGCCGGGCGAAACCCTCCTGCGTCATTCACATAAACGATACGGGTATCCTGGAAACGAATAACCATATCTGGATGATGGTTGCCATTCACATCAACAAAGCTGAGCGTGACCGGAATGAGTTCCTGGCCGTTGCCGTAAAGTTGCGGCCCAATATAGATGCGTGCTTTAGAGGCGTCTCCACCGGGAAACTCGATCACCTCAATTCGCCCGTTGAGGTTCAGCGCGATGAAATGACTGGGATTGCTCGCCGAGTCATTGTGTCCAACAACCATATCCGTCTGAAACGTGCGCGGGCGTCCATAATGAATATCGTCCCATGTCGTGTTCCACCAACTGGTAGCCAGCGTCAGCAGCGTCCACAATACCAGCATGGCGATCATCCCCAGGCCCAGTAACAGTAAAGGATGCGCGCGTAGGGCAAAACGGCTACGCAGAGAGCCTGCTTTTTTGCTCGGACCCGTAGGAAGCGGAGTCTTTGGCAATTTCTTTGGCCCGGTGGCCGTTGCTGGCTGCGAGGAAGATGTGCGAACCCGTTTTGTCTCGCCCTCAACGGTTGTGTCCCGTTTCCACTCCTCGACCTCTTCGTTATCGTTATCCTTTTCGTTCTCTAGGTCTTTCTCTTCGGTTTGCTTCTGTGTCAGGCGCGAGGCACGCTGCGCCACCGGTGGGATGACGCTCGTTGTAGCCTTTTTCTTCCCCGACTTCTTGCTCTCGTCTATGATAGGACGATGTGGGAGAATACTGCGGGGGGTGATATGATCGGTTGATTCGAGTACTGGCATAGTCAGGGTACTCCTTTCGGCATGGCAAGCAAGGACGACTGAGATAAAATGATGACAACGGTGAAATAGCCGGACCAGAGATTACCTGTTTGCAAGCCGCAACCTGGACATACCCAGGCAAGCAGCCCACACTAAACTGAACGTAGCAATACGTAATATTACGTTAATCGGAAGAAATAATGAGGACGTAGGCGTTGTCCTGGTTATTTTAACTCACCTCGTTGGATGAAGAAAGTGCGTTTCTGTTCACACTGAGATTATACCATAGAGCCAGCCGTTACACCAGTCGGCTACAGGAAATTTTTTTGGTCGAGTACCGCCTGCAAATCGGCAGGCAACGGAGCCTCCAATTCAAGAGTTTCTCCGCTAAATGGATGGGTGAAGCGCAGTTGGTAGGCGTGTAGGAACTGCCGGTTGAGCGGCACTCGCTTGAAGATGTTGCCCGACCCATAGACTTGGTCTGCTACTACCGGGTGGCCGATGGCTTTCAAGTGCAGGCGAATCTGGTGCGTGCGCCCGGTTTCCAGTTGCAGCAAGAGCAGTGTATGACGAGCATACCTTTCCAGCACTTTGAAGTATGTGCGTGCCTCCCGGCTGCCAACTGCGGTTATCGCCATCTGCTGGCGATGGCGCGGGTCTCTGCCGATGGGCGCGTCGATACTACCCTGGTCAAGCGCAACATTGCCCTCGACCAGCGCCAGGTAGCGTTTGATAATAGTATGTTGTTTCATCTGCTCGAGGAGCGCAGCCTGAGCGCGCGCGTTCTTTGCGACAATAATCAGGCCGGTGGTATCTTTATCCAGACGATGAACGATGCCTGGTCGCAGCGTCTCCTCCGACTCCTGCAAATCGGGGAGATAGGCTAGCAGCGCATTAACCAGCGTATCATCATGGTGTCCGGGAGCTGGATGCACCACCATACCGGCAGGCTTGTTCACTACCAGCAGGTCCGCATCCTCATAGACGATTTCAAGATCAATAGCTGTAGGTCTGGCAGGTCCCGTACTTATGGGAGGTGTAATTGCAGATAG
>JBOGTO010000666.1:0-1938 GCA_050695155.1 Ktedonobacteraceae bacterium | reverse complement strand
ACCCTCATCCATCGCTCCGGTTCCTCTCAGATTGCCGCGACCAGACACCATTTCGCCTCGTGCCCTCACGAAGCTCTTGCTTTACTCCTTTCTCGGAAAGGGGGACAGCAATAATTCACAGGCCCTGTGATCGTAACGATAAGTTTACCAAAGTTCTTATTATCACCCATCGCTCGATGCGCCTCTACAATCTGTTCTAGCGTGTACACTTGCTCAATAACTGGCTTCACCTGCCCGCTTGCCAGCAGGGGCAAAACGCCCGCCGCGAAACGGCGCGTCACCGCCATCTTTTCCTCCAAAGTGCGCGTGCGCAAACTGACGCCACGCATGGAGATGCGTTTCTGCATCAACATGCCCAGGTTGACGTTGCTTTGCATACCGCCCATCGTAGCCAGGAAGACCAGCCTGCCCCATAACGCCAGCGACCGCAAGTTCTGCTCCAGGTAGGGCGCGCCCACGAAATCAATCACGACATGCACGCCTTCGCCGTTAGTCAGACGCTGAATCTCAGAAGCAAAGTTTTGATCGGACAGACCCACGTCCAGACCCAGCGCGCGCGCTGCTTCCAGTTTGGCTGGTGTGCGCGAAGTGCCATATGTTGTCGCGCCCGCCGCACGCGCCAGTTGAACGGCAGCTGTTCCCACGCCGCTACCAATAGCATGAATCAAGACGCGCTCACCCATCTGCAAACCCGCCTGCGTAAAGAGCGCGTCGTGGGCGGTCATAAAAACTTCAGGGATGCCACCAGCCTGTACGAAATCGAGATTGGCCGGTATCTCTACCAGCAAACCTTCATGCGTGACAAGATATTCGGCCTGCGCGCCGCCTCCCACCAGGCCCATCACACGCTGTCCCGGCTTCCACTTGCTCACCAGGGATCCCACCGCGTCAACCTCACCCGCAAATTCCAACCCCAGAATATTCTGCGGCGAACCAGCCGGAGCAGGATAACCTCCCATACGTTGCAACAATTCGGCGCGGTTGATACCCGACGCTCGCACTCGCACACGTACCTGCTCGCCCACCGGCTCAGGCGTCTCCACATCCTGTATTTCCAGCACTTCCGGCCCGCCTGGTTGTGTGATAACGACTGCTTTCATGAACGACTCTCCTTCTATCAAAATATTTGGCGAAATAATGTTGAATATGTATTTCATCATACAACAATACTACTCTCCAATAGAACAAGGACGGAGGCTGGCCTCCGTCCTTGTTCTATTGGAGAGTAGTATTTATTATGCCTGCTCTACCGCTTGCAAGTCGATTTCGATGGTGACATCCTCGCTGACCAGCACGCCGCCGGACTCGAGGGCCTGGTTCCAGTTGAGGCCAAAATCCTTGCGGTTGATTTTGGTCTTCGCGCTCAGACCGGCAACCGTTTTGCCATGGGGGTTTTTAGCTTTACCGGCGTATTCCGCATTGAACAGGACGGGTTTGGTGACGCCGCGTATCGTCAAATCGCCAAGCACGTTGTATTCGTCGCCTTTGACATGCTCAACTTTGTTGCTCTTAAAGTTGATGGTCGGGTTTTTCTCTACGTCAAAGAAGTCAGCCGAACGCAGGTGGTTGTCGCGGTAGTCGCTGCGCGTATCGACGCTGCTGGCATCGACCTGGGCGTCAACCCAGGAATTTTCGGGATGCTGCTCATCAATATGCAAGTGGCCGCTTAAAACGTTAAAATGGCCGCGCACGGTGGTAAACATCATGTGTTTCACCGCGAACTGGGCCTCAGAATGTGCGGGATCAATTTCCCATGCCATATGTGTATTCCTCCAGAGATTTCTCTATCAAATAGTTAGTAACTTATCTAACCGTAGTAAGTATACACGATAATACTTTACTTTGTCAAGTACCTAATTTTTTGATAGTACAAATATTGGCAACATCATATGAGATATGGCGACCCTATGAACATTAAATAATTATCCAGGCACCAAT
>JBOGTO010000665.1:0-8333 GCA_050695155.1 Ktedonobacteraceae bacterium | reverse complement strand
GGAAAACATGGGCGTTCTTAGTAGAGGCGACCCTGGCGGTCGCCTTGCTCCACCTCTCTGGTGCCACTTTTAAATCGCCCTGTGCCATGAATGCTGAAAAATCGCCGTTTGTAATGGTATACTATGTCTCAGGAAGATTGTCCTGTTTAGTAGCGCATGGGCCGGGCTATTAGGAGGAAGCGCGGCTGACGAGGTGGAGGCTGTTCGGATCATCAGCGGGGGGCCTCCAGGGTACATCATTACCCTGAGAAGAAAGCGCACAAATCTGGTTGGCAACAATCAGCACAAAACGCTTTCAATGATGTAGAAGCACAAAGCGGCAGGGCGACCGCAAGGATCGTCACTACTATACGGCGCATTGCGCGTTCCGTGTATGGTAGGGGCGAGGCTTGCCCTCGCCCTGGCAATGTACATCTACCGAACAACAGAAAGGATACCCGACCCATGTGCGGTATCATTGGTTACGTCGGGCCGCAAGGCACCGATGTTACTTCCATATTGCTCGAAGGGCTGAGCAAGCTCGAATATCGTGGCTACGACTCAGCGGGCATTGCTGTATTAACCTCGAACGGCCAACTTGAATTACGCCGCAAAGCTGGTAAGCTTGCCAACCTGACCGCTAGCGTTGAAAATGGCGCGCGCCCCCATGCCGGTTCGCTCGGCATAGGCCATACACGCTGGGCCACGCATGGACGCCCCAACGACACCAACGCGCACCCACATCCCGATTGCACCGGCCTCCTGACGGTGGTGCATAACGGTATTATCGAAAACTATGCCGAACTGCGCTCCGAACTGGAACGCGAGGAACACACCTTCCGCAGCGAGACGGATACGGAAATACTCTCGCATCTCATCGAACGTGCTTACCTGGGAGAGGCGCAACGCAACCTTACGCTGGCGGTGCGGCTCGCTCTACAGTATGTGACCGGCGCATATGCCATCGCTGTCGTTAGCTCCGAACAGCCTGATGTACTTGTCGGCGCGCGCCTGGGCGGTGGTCCGCTCGTGGTAGGCATTGGCGAAGGCCAGCAATTCCTGGCCTCGGACATCCCCGCCATCCTCAAGCATAGCCGCCGCGTGCTGATTATGGAGGAGGGCGAAATTGCCACGCTGCGCCCGCAAGGAGTCTCGATTACCCTGCTTGATGGCACCCTCGTCCAGCGCGAACCGCTCACTATCGAATGGGACGCTGAGGCCGCCGAGAAGGGCGGCTACCCGCACTTCATGTTGAAAGAGATACACGAGCAACCAGAAGCGATCCGCCGTTGTCTGACGGGCCGCGCGCGCGATGGGCAGCTACACCTTGCCGAACTGGAACAGATGCGGCAGAAGGGGTTGCTCGCTTCCATCGAGCGTGTGGTGATAGTGGCCTGCGGCACTTCGTATAACGCGGGCATGATCGCTAAATACGTGATCGAGCAGTGGGCGCGTATTCCGGTGGAGATCGTGACGGCTGCCGAATTTCGTTATGCTAATCCCATTGTGGGGCCGCGTACCCTGTGCGTAGCGGTGACGCAATCGGGCGAGACGGCGGATACGCTGGTGGGCATTCGCCAGGCGCGCGAGCAAGGCGCGCCAGTCATTGCCATCACCAATGTTGTCGCCAGCGCCATTACGCGCCTGTCGGATGCAGTATTATACCTGCAAGCGGGGCCGGAGATTTGCGTGGTGGCGACCAAAACCTTCGTGACCTCCGTCACCGTACTCTACCTGCTGGGCTTATACCTCGCTCAGCACTATGGGCGCATCACAGCAGGCGAGGTTGAGCATATCCTTGCGGCATTGGAATGCATCCCCGACCAGGCGCAGCGCATCCTGGATACGGCATCCGGCCCCGGTGACGCAATTGAACCACTGGCGAAACGTCTCGCGCACTCCAGCAGTATCATGTTCATCGGGCGTGGTGTGGGCTATCCTACCGCGCTGGAAGGCGCGCTCAAGCTCAAAGAAATCTCCTACATCCATGCCGAGGGCCTGCCAGCCGGGGAATTGAAGCACGGCTCCATCGCCTTGCTCGATCCCGATACCCCTCTCATCGCTGTCGCCACCGCCTCGCACGTCTACGAAAAGGTGGTCAGCAACATGCAGGAGGTACGCGCCCGCGACGCCCGTGTCGTGGTAGTAGCCACCGAAGGCGACGAAGGCATCAAGCGCCACGCCGACGACGTGCTATACGTGCCACAGACGCTGGAGGCATTAAGTCCCCTGCTGGTAAGCATCCCCCTGCAACTATTCGCCTATCATACAGCAGTCGCAAGGGAGTGCAACGTGGATCAGCCGAGGAACCTGGCAAAATCGGTAACGGTGGAGTAGGTAAAGGGAGTCCCTCAGTCGTCGATCGCCTGGTAGGCCAGGGTCCAGAAATAGACGTTCGGTGGACTGGGGGACGCCCAGGCGCTCTGTGTCATGAGGATGATGATCATCTCCTCCCTGGGGTCGGAATACCAGGAGGTACCCAGGCCACCGTCCCAGCCGTAACGGCCGGGTACCGCCGCGATGTCGTCGCGCCTGGTGACCACGGAGACGCCGAATCCCCAGCCATTGCCATCTAAAAATCCAGAGATCAGGCTGGGTGCCGCTTTCTGCGCGGGCGTCAGTTGGTCGGTCGTCATGACTTCAACCGAAAGCCTCGACAGGATGCGCTCGTTGCCATGTTTGCCCAGAGAGAGCATCATCTGACCGAAGGCCAGATAGTCGTCGATGGTCGAAACCAGTCCTCCCGCCCCCGACGGGAAGGCTGGTGGGCGGCTCCATTGGCCGCCCCTGGCCTCGTCATACACCGTAAGCTTCCCGCTAGCGGGGTCGGTCCAGTAGCTGGTTGCCAGCCGGTCGAGCGATGCCTCCGGCACGCTGAAGCCGGTATCCTTCATGCCCAGCGGCTCGAAAATGCGTTCGCGCAAGAATGTCTCCAGCGGCTGACCCGATGCGCGCGCAAGCAGCACGCCCAGCACGTCAGCCCCCGTGTTGTACATCCAATACTCCCCCGGTTGATGCATGAGCGGAAGCTGCCCCAGGCGGCGTAGCCACTCATCGGGCGCAGGCATACTCGACGGACTCGGTGGCCCCATGCCAATTTGCTGCTCGTTGGCAGCCTGCAAGATTGGATAGGCGTCCGGCGACGCCATCATCTGCCCGAAGCCCATACGGAAGGTGAGCAGGTCTCGCACCGTGATCGGTCGGTTCGCGGGTACAGTGTCGTCGAGCGGCCCGTCGAGCCGCCTCAACACCTGGCGCTCGGCCAGTTCAGGAAGCCATCGCTCCACCGGATCATCTAGCCGCAGCTTGCATTCCTCGACCAGGATCGTCGTCGCAGCAGCGATGATCGGCTTGGTCATCGAGGAGATGCGAAAGATTGTGTCGCGCCGCATCGGGGTGGAGTCCGCGAACGCTTGTGTACCGATGGTATCGATATGCACCTCGCCCCGTCGGCTGACCAATGTGACGAGACCAGGCATATCGCCGCGCTCGACATAGCCGGTCATGAAATCGTGCATGCGTGCGAGCCGCGCCCTGGACAATCCTGCCATGCTCATCGCCTGCTCCTTCCATACTATCTTATCTATGTGTGGTTGCTCGTCAGTGGCCGCAAACCTTGCCACGGATGCCTGGCAGACCCCGATAATCGAGCTGAACGAACAGCTAGAGTCTTTCCAGATTCAGTTGCCATGAAACACCGTACTTATCCGCAACCCAGGCAAACTTGTCGCTAAATGGATACGCCGCTAATGGCATAGCCACTGCGCCACCCTGGGATAACTTTTCAAAGAGCCGGTCAATCTCCCCTTCAGTCGCGCAGGCGACATACAACGATAGTGACGGAGTAAAGGTAAAATCATGCTTCACATTACTGTCCATGCACATGAACACTTGCCCACACAATGAAAAGGTAGCATGTACCACCGTTCCCTCAGCGCCGGCTTCGTTGGCTCCATACCTGTGAATGCTCAGTATTTCTGCTTGCTCAAAGACAGAAACGTAGTAATGCATGGCCTCCTCAGCCTTGCCCTCGAACATCAAAAACGTCGTGATCTTTTGCTTTGCATAGTCCACTGAAAGCTCTCCTTCTTGTAATCAATTCGACTCTTCCAGCACAGACAGGATATTGCCAGCCGGGTCTTTAAACCAGGCGATCTTCGGACCCCCGCCACGGAAAATCCCCTTTTCGTCTGTCACCAGGTCGCCCTCATGATAGGACTCGAAATGCACGCCACGCCTGGTCAGCTCGTCTACCGTTTGCTCGATGTTAGCGACCGGAAAATTCAGGATGGTGAAGGTGGCTGGAGTATGATTCTCCTTCGGATACATCAAAATGGTCGTCCCGCCAGCAATATGCAGTTGTAACAGGCCGTGCGCTTCGGACACATCTAGCCCAAGCGTTTGGCCGTAGAACTCCTTCGCTTTTTGCAGGTCGTTGACTGAAAAACCAGAAAATGCTTTCGCATCTTTGAACATTGGCTCACTCTCTTCTTTCTCGATGGCTATGCGCAGCATCCATCCGTGAAACATCCCCCAAAACTCGTTGTACGTCTCATTTTGGAGAGACAGTTCTGCCGGGGGCCAGATTGCCCTCAAAAGAAAGTGTAGCATACCGATGGCACATTTTCTTCTTCTATCGTACTCTTTTGCTTGAGAGTTACGCGCCGATTCCTTTCTATAATTCAGGAACGCGCCCGGCTGGTGCCATCCGTCCCCTGGCGAGCAGTAGCATAGCGAGAACCTGACCATGCTCCTCTGGGCGCAACTGCCTCGAGCCTCTGTAGATCATCTGGGGAGAGTTTGGCGGCACAGGCCCCCGCGTTCTCCTCCAGGTTCGCGCGCCGTTTGGTACCGGGAATGGGTACCACGTCTTCTCCCTGCGCCAGCAGCCATGCCAGGGCCAACTGACCCGCCGTGATGTGCTTCTCGCCGGCCAGGCGGCGCACCTCTGCGACGAGGTCCAGGTTGCGACGGAAGTTCTCGCCCTGAAAGCGCGGACTGGTGCGCCGAAAATCGTCGGGCGCAAAATCATCCGGGCTGCTAATGGCTCCGGTGAGAAATCCCCGTCCTAAAGGACTGTAGGGGACGATTCCGATACCCAGGCGGCGCGCAACGGGCAGCACCTCATCTCCCAGGTCGCGCGACCACAGCGACCATTCGCTTTGCAGGGCCGTAATCGGGTGAGTGGCAACCGCCCGTTCGAGACTATCGACGCTGGCCTCGGAAAGTCCCAGGTAGCGTACCTTGCCGACCTGGACGAGTTCCGCCATTGCCCCGACGGTCTCCTCAATAGGGACATCGGGATCAACCCGGTGCTGGTAATAGAGGTCGATATACTCGACGCCCAGACGCGCCAGCGACTCATCGCAGCAGGCTTTGACGTATTCGGGACGACCACTTGTGTTCATGCTCGCATCGTCGCGCCTCAATCCGAACTTGGTTGCCAGGATCACCCTGTCGCGTCGATCAGCGATGGCGCGACCAACCAGGCGCTCGTTGTGTCCATCGCCATACACATTGGCCGTATCAAGAAAGAATATGCCCAGTTCGATAGCGCGATGAATGGTAGCGATAGACTCTCGTTCATCTGCCGGACCATATGACTGTGACATGCCCATACAGCCCAGCCCCAGGGCTGAGACGATCAAGCCCTGCCGACCGAGCGCGCGGATGGGGATGAGAGTATCCGACATCTTTCTGCTCCTTTTGTACTCAACTTGAGAAGTGTGGCTTATTGCGCTGGCCGTTCGAGAGCGATAACAGGTACATAAAAGACACTATTCTTCTACTACCACAAGCGCATGAACACGTCCCATCTGGAAATTGTCGGGCCAGTGGACAGGTAATTCTTCCCAACTCACACCCGCATCAGCGGAGCGGAAAAGCCCTTTATTACTGCCCGCGTAAAAAACTCCCGGCTCGGCTGGATTGCTAGTCAAGATACAGGTCAGCAATCCCTTTTCCTCTGGCAAACCAGCTCGCACCTGTTGCCATGCACTGTTCTGGCTACGGCGGTAAACGGCTGACTCTGCGCTCATGGGATTATGTGCTTGCTGCGGGCCGTGTGCCGCGGATATGACGATGGTGTCCGGGTCGGCGGGATCAATTGCTACGCTCCAGAGGTAGTGGTGGTTGAGACCTTCACCGGGCCGGTACCAGGTATCTCCGCCATTGTCGCTCTCGACGAAGCCATTGCCTGCCTGCATAAAACCATCCCCGGCTGCGGAATAGAGGCGATTGGGCGCGAGTTTATGCATGGCTAAGGTATGCGTATCAAAGGGTCCATCGGGTTTTCGATCTTCCCAGGTTTCACCACCGTCGAAACTACGAATAAGCGCGCCAGCTTCAATGGCTGTATAGATACGGCCCGCTTGGAGTGGATCGGGCGTCATCCAGCGAATGTGACTGGTATAGGGACGGGGTGGAAAACTCCAGGTGGGAGCAGAGGGTAACTGGCGCAGTGTTGGGAGATCACGCCATGTTGCTCCACCATCCTCCGAACGGAAAATGGCGCTTGGTTCTGTCCCTGCATAGATGACGCTCTTGCCATTGGAACGCTCTAATGGAGCGATGGCAACCGACGTGACCTGCTCACGAATGACGTTTGTGCCTGCGTTTTCCCATGTTCTTCCAGCATCGGTACTGTGCCACAATCCCCGACCAAAGGTGCCACAATAGACCTCTTCTGGCTGTTGCGGGTCAACGGCCAGGCACTGCGTAGACAGGCCAGCTAGTTGCAGATCAACAAGCCATTCTCCATCGTGCTGCTGTGCGATAGCCAGGGCTTTATCTGTCGCAATGTATAATTTTTTCATGCTTTATTTCTCCTTTCGACTGAAAGGTAGCATCTTTCTGCCAGAAATATCCTGTCCTTTTGAACAGGGTTTTTAGGCCGCGAACACTTTTTCGGTGGCTGTTCTATTCATCTGAGGAGGAGCCAGAAGAGAATGTGGCGGCGCGACAGGTGGCCGCAAACCCCGTCAAAGCTGCCGCACCCCCGGACCCCTCGGTGCAGGGTTTCCTGCACGTCGCCTACTTACGAGACAGGCAGGTATCCGCGCCTGCCGAAAAGGAGCAGCGCACCAGACACTATCTCTCGGCAACGAATACCCGCGCAGATGCCAGGCGCTACCTGGTGGAAGTGCGCCAGAAGGTTGAGCCTCAAAAGGGAGTGCAAGGCTAACCTGTCACGTCAAGTTCCCTGCATAGAGACCAGGACGCGCTCAGGCGTCATCGGAAGCTCTGTCACCCGCGCGCCGACGGCATCCTTGATAGCATTGGCGATTGCGGCAGCCACCGGCACTACAGGCGGCTCGCCCACGCCTCTCGCGCCAAACGGACCCAGATTGGATGGTACCTCGACCACAAGCGCGGTGATGGTGGGAAGATCCTTGCCCGGTGGCAGCGCGTAGTCCATCAGCGTCGATGTGAGCAACTGCCCGTCTTCGTCATATACCATGCCCTCGAATAGCGCCCAGCCGATGCCTTGCGCCACGCCGCCGTGAATCTGGCCCTCAACCTCCGCCGGGTTAATGGCCCGCCCAACGTCCTGCGCCGCCACGTAGTCCAACACGCGCACTTCGCCCGTCTCAGGATCAACGGCGACCTTCGCCAGGTGCGCGGCGAACGCTGGCGAGGGGACGCGAATAGCGGAGCGCCCGCGCCCGTAGACTGGCTCGTAGGGTGCGCCAAAGTTCATAGTATTCGCGGCGATCTGCTGCAATGTGACATGTTTCTCAGGCACGCCCTTCACCACTATCCTGCCCTCCCGGAGTTCCAGGTCGTCAGGGGATGCCTCTAGCATCTCGGCTGCGGTAGCGAGAAGCTGGCTGCGTGCATCACGCGCCGCCGCCATCACCGCCGCCCCCACCGTGTAGATTGTTTTGCTGCCAGCGGAGAGGCCGCTATAGGGCATCGAATCGGTGTTATCATGAGTCACATAGACGGCTGCGGCAGGCAGGGACAACTCCTGCGCGGCGATCAGCGCCATCGAGGTATCTGAGCCGGAAACATCGACACTTCCCACTATTACGGTAAAGGTGCCATCTAGCTCCAGCCTGCAAAGTGCTGCTGCTGGCTCTGTTCCACCCGACCAGCCGCCGGCGGCAACGCCTATGCCGATCTTCCAGCCTTTCAGTTCCTCCGGCACCTCCTGTTTAGCCTGCTCGCGTTCCCTCCACAGAGGGTGCTGCTGGATTTGTTCAAGACACTCCTGTATGCCGATGCGCGGCCAGCGACCACGCATGAGGTTCGCGTCACCCTCTTTGAAAGCGTTGATCCTGCGGAACTGTAGGGGGTCTATGCCCAATCGCTGGCAAAGTTCCTGCACTGTGGATTCGAGTGCGAAGTATACC
>JBOGTO010000664.1:0-3592 GCA_050695155.1 Ktedonobacteraceae bacterium | reverse complement strand
CAATGCAACAGAGGTGTCAAAAATAATAAAAGATTCCCAGAACCCAGGGATAGACGTCAGCACTCCCGGCAGACCAGCGCATCGGCGCGTATCCATCTTCGAGCAAATCAACATCAACGTCTTCTGGATCGCTAACAACTTCCACTGGCAGGCGCTGCTTGCCATCGTCATCCCCAGTATGGTCGTCAAGTTTCTGGGCGACGCTAATAAGGACATCAACCTGGCGATGGTGGTCATCTGGGGAACGCTGGTTGCTTTCGCCGTCAATCCGCTGGTCGGCGCTATCTCCGACTATGCCACATTCCGCCTGGGGCGGCGCCGTCCATTCATGATTGTGGGAACCATCTTCAACGTTATCGCGCTGGTCTTATTCGCCTTCTCTCCTAACTGGTTCACCTCAACCGAACTGCTGATCGCTTTTGCCCTCATATTCTTGCTGCTCCAGTTCACCAATAACATCGCCAACTCGCCCTGGAGCGCGATTATCGCCGACAAAGTGCCGACAGAGCAGCGCGGCATGACGGCTGGCTTCAATGGATTGTTCCAGTTGCTCGGCACCATTCTCGGCTCGATAATCGCTGGTATCATCGTCAACAAAAATGACGCGCTGCCACTTTACAAGAATGAGATTGTAGAGATTTTCCTGCTTATCGCGGCGGTACAGATCGTTTTCGTCGTCTACACCGTCTTCACAGTCAAAGAGACGCCCCTCAGTGAACACGCGAAGTTTGAACTGGCCCCCGTCTTGAGAAAATTCTTCTTCAAGCCCTCCACATACCCCGACCTTTCCTGGGTGCTGCTGGCGCGCTTCCTGGTGATGATGGGTATCTGGGGCGTGTTCTACTTCCTGCAATATTACTTCGACGATGTGCTGGGCGGGCCGGGAGTGAAGACCATCATCTTCGGGTCAAGCTTCTCTGGCGAGGGATTTTCGGGGACGCTTTTCTTGCCAGTACTCTTGCTAACCGCCTTACCCACCTCGCTGACTGCCGGTTGGCTCTCCGACCGGCGCGGGCGTAAAATCATGGTCTACATTTCGGGCGCGGTCATGACCATCGTCTGCGTGGTTTTCATTCTCTTCCAGAGCCAGTACGGCTCGTTGATCGCCGCAGCGTTCTTCGGCATCGGCTACGGCGCGTACACCAGCGTGGACTGGGCCTTAACGGCTGATGCGCTGCCACCCACCGACGAAGCCGGCAAGTTTCTGGGCATCTGGTCAGCTATGGGCATCCTGCCGCAAGTGGTCGGCATCAGCATCGGCGCGGTAATCCTGCAACTCCTGCGCACGATGCCCAACCACTTCGGTTACACCGCCCTCTTCCTGGTCACGATTGTCTACTTCGGCCTCGGTACACTGGTAATCAAGCAAGTTAAAGGCGTGAGGTAATAAAAATGCGACCAGTCAGGAACGCCACAAGCGGCGTTCCTGACTGGTCGCATTTTTATATGTACTCTTCAGGGCGAATCTCCACATACTTCTCGAACCAGTCCAACATGAGCTTCCAATACTCAACGTATTGCGCGGGTTTGGCGGTGCCGACATGCCATGCGCCGGGGGCGCGCGCGAACTCGACCGGAACATGCCCCATTATTTTGAGGGTTATGTAGAATTGCTCGGTTTGCTCGATGGGGCAGCGCAGGTCGTTCTCAGGATGCACAAAGAGCGTGGGGGTCGTCACCTTGCTGGCATGGCTGAGGGGCGAACGCTCGTGATAGTAGGCTGCGCGCTCGCTTTCCCAGGGATAGCCATGCGATTGAGCCGCTTGCCAGAAACCTATATCAGAGGTTCCGACAAAGGAGACCAGATTAGAGATACCAGCCATCGGCACCGCTGCCTTGAAACGGTCGGTTTGCCCGATGACATACATCGACATGTAGCCGCCATAGCTGTAGCCGGAAACCACTAACCGCTCTGGATCGGCAATGCCGCGCGCAATGCATTCATCCACGCCACGCATAATATCCTGGTAATCCCGGCCACCCCAGTCGCCCTCAACCTCGCGCATGAAGTCCTGCCCATGCCCGGTGCTACCATGCGGGTTGCAGTAGAAGACCGCGAAACCATGAGCTGCCATCAACTGATGGTAAGGATTCATGCCCACGCCATAGGCTGATTGCGGACCACCGTGTATCCTGACGGCCAGAGGATAGCGCACGCCAGGTTTCGCGCCAACGGGCAACATGACCCAGCCCTCAATTTCATCGCCGTTCGCTCCCTGATATGTTATGCGTTGAGGTGTACTCAAAGCCAGTTGAGACAATAGCGCATCGTTCAGTTGCGTCAGTTTTTCAAGCACGCCAATGCTACCGGCTATCATAGGAGCATAGCAAATGTCCCACAGGTCCACCGATTGCGCTTGAGCCAGTATGAGACCGCGTTCGTCCGGCAATAGGGCCAGGTATGCTATGAGTTGTTCGCCAGAGGTCAGGCGCGTCGTCTCGCCACTGGTAATATCGAGGCGGTAAACATTGATGCAGCCCCGTTCCGTGACCAGAAAATAAACATGCGCGCCGTCATCACTCCATTGCGGCCTGTATCTACCCGCAGCGCCAAAGCCGCAAAAAGCCGCTACACTGGCATAGTTATCAATGGCAGCGCTCATATCACGCAGTTCACCACCCTCACGCGCAACCAGGTACAGGTGAGGATTACAGCCACCCGCGATACGCATATCTTTTTCGGCAACCAGCATAGCCCGTTGTCCATCAGGCGACCAAGCGAAGCTCTCAATTTGCAATGAGCCATCCGTAAGACAGCGTGCCTCACCGCTTTCGCGCTCGATCAACCAGAGATCACTTACAAAAGAACGATCGCGATCCTCATTGCGATTGCATAAAACGCCGATATACTGGCTATCAGGAGTCCAGGTTGGCAGGCCATATCCGAAATCGCCGGAAGCGCCATAATCGCCAGAGGTCAGGCGGCGAATCGCGGCAGCATCAACGGAAGTCGCTCCCAGAGCAGGCGCAGGCATAACAAATAATTGGAGAAACTTCTCAAAGATACCAAATCCATCGAGGCGATAAAAAATCCTGTTGATGGTACGCAGGCGCGTGCGCTCCTCTTCGTGGCGTTTCTTCTTCTCATCGGCGTTGAGCGTCTTGCGGCCCATCAGCAAATCGTCGTCATCGTCGGTGGCTACCAATGCAGTGAAAGCAATCCATTGGCCGTCAGGCGACCACGCCGCTTCGCTCACCCCGCGCAGCATAGCGGTTAGTTTGCTGGCCTCGCCTCCATCGGTATCGATCAGCCAGAGCTGTTTGCCTTCTTCACGATCAGACAGGAAGAGCAAATGCCTGCTATCGGGCGACCATGCCGGTCCGCTATCGTGTTTGGTGCCACTCGTCAACCGACGCGGCGAGCCAACCGCGCTCCCCTGCTCATCGAGGTGCAGCAGCCAGATCGCGCTGCGTGTCTCATTTTTCGCCTTATCATCAGTATGCACGACATAAGCCACCCGCTTGCTATCTGGAGAAAGAGCGATGGTACCAATTTCATTAAGTGTCCAGAGGTCATCAAACGTCATTTTGCGTTGCGTTGCCATGAGGGAGAATCCTTTCTATATTCAAATGAGATGGTGTACTAGAAACC
>JBOGTO010000663.1:0-5804 GCA_050695155.1 Ktedonobacteraceae bacterium | reverse complement strand
CATGTAAGCAAGTATATCACAGGTTGCTTAGAATGCGGCAGCGAGACATCCCTGTTTTTGCGTATGTCCACGCTTTAAGGGAAAAGATATTTGTATGCGTCAGTTGCAGTAACCTCAAAGATTACTTTTGCCTGTTCAATTTGCAGTGTTATCATCACTTATTCAATTGCAAACGTACATCGGCTATTACTTGAATGGCTCTTGCTATAGCGTGCTGTAGTGGATATACTACTTTCTATGTAAAGTATGCATTTCCTGAAAAAAGTACAAACGCTCCTGCTTCGTCTTGCATTTTTAGCTGAAACAAGGAGGTGTCGATGATACGTCAGACGTTGTTCCGCTACCGGGTTGTTGTCCAGGGTTTCTTGTTTCTTGTTGCGATGATTCTGCTTTTTATTCCCGTTGTCGCGAATTTCAATAATACTGAACTCAGCCTGGTCTTCTTTAGCCTTGCAACATCCATGCTAGCGAGTGTGCTGCTCTCATTTTTTGAGTCGATGATGGGGACAGATCTTGCGACTATCATAGAGCAACGTGTCAATTTTAACCGGCATGTGTATGATCGTGGGTTGGAAACGGTACATTTATATACAGAGGAATCATTTTTTGAAAAGTTTCAACATGCCCACTCGATTGATTTTATGTCTGTATCAGCTCATGGTACCTGTCAGCAATACGGTAGTAGAATCATCGATGCTATCGAAAAGCATGGATGTAAGGTAAGATTTCTGTTGTCTGACCCGGACAACGTTATCTGGACAAAGAGTGAGATCAGCGATGCGCTTTGCCCCACATCCGACGTTCCGTATGAAATCAGGGATACGGAGCGCTATCTCCGGCGACTCGTTAGTAATCTCAAACGTGAGAAGCCCTTGTTAGAAGTGGGATCTCTGGAGTTACGTTATTATCCCATAGTGCCAACAGCATCTATCATCTCAGTGGATGGTACAGTTGTAAGGCACACGCCCTACTTGCCTCACCGGCATAGTTCTGATTCCACCACCTACGATTTTACGAAGCTGCGCGGGGGTGAACTTTATTCCAGGTACACTGAGACCTTTAATAAGGTATGGGATCAATCCAAAGTAATCTTCAGGGAAAGTTGGCCTGTGAGAAATAGCTACAAACAAAATACCTCAGATTTGGAGAAAGATAATTGACCTGTGAAGCGCCCGTTATCAAGTTATTTCCCTTCAATTTGAGGTTCACTTTGTTTTAGCGTTTGCAACAGTGGTATATTAAATGTGAGACTAGGCCGTGGCATGTTAGAGATACGAAGCCGAGCATTCCTGTTGACGGCACATATGCAACATGGTATTATGCCGTAGGCGCAAAGATATGTACTTTGACTTCAGAAAGAGTAGACGAAAGTACTGTATTGTAGTGATTGCTTTACAAGGTTTTTTTTCGATGCCTACTCTTTTATTTAGAAATTACTTTGCGCAATCAAATTGCATACAGATCAATACATCATATAGAGGGTTTTGAAATGGGACCGCGTAATGTGTTTGTCACCGGGGGAGCTGGATTTATTGGCAGTAACTTCGTCTATCACCTGTTAGATGCGCTACCTGATACGCATGTCACGGTGTATGATAAGCTGACTTACGCCGGTAATATGGAAAATTTTGAGAGAGTGAAGGATAATCCTCGCTTTTCTTTTGTGTATGGTGATATCTGCGATGCTCAAGCAGTACACGAAGCGATGCGCAGTTCAGATATGGTTGTGCATTTTGCCGCCGAAACACACGTTGACCGCTCCATACTTGTTGGGCGGAACTCTTTCATGCAAACCAATATACAAGGCACTGTAACACTACTTGAAGCCGCGCAAGAATTGGACATCGAACGTTTCCTGCATGTCAGTACTGTTGAAGTTTATGGTAATACTGCACCATCCGTATCATCGCGCCATCAGTTCTTAGAGGATGATTGCCTGAACCCTCTATCACCCTATGCTTCCAGTAAGGCTGCGGCTGATCGCCTGGCTTACTCATACTGGACGACTTTCAAATTGCCTGTGGTGATTACACGCTGTGTCAATAACTATGGTCCTTATCAGTATCCTGAGAAGCAAATACCTCTTTTCATCACCAATGCCCTACAGGGGCGTCCATTGCCCGTACATGGTGATGGACTGAATACACGCAACTGGATTCATGTCGAAGATCATTGCAAAGCATTGCTAGCGATACTAAACGCTCCGGCTGAGGCAGTTGTAGGCGAGGTGTTTAATATTGGAAACGATGAAGAACACAATGTGATCGACAATGCAAACACGATCCTGCGCCTGGTAGGAGTGCCACCCTATTATCCCTCTTCTTCGCTTATCGCCCATGTACCAGATCGCCAGGGTGCGGTACGGCGGCTGGCCGTTGATGCAACAAAATTGCGCGAGCGACTGGGCTGGACACCTCAGATTCCGTTTGAAGATGGGCTGGCATCTACCGTTCAATGGTACATAGAAAATGAAGCCTGGTTGAAGCATGTTCTGGAGCGCGGAGATGCATTTCTCAACGACGCACTCAACAGGGGCGTCGGTAAAACTTCTGATACTCCTGAGCCTTCTATGGTCTAATACCTGGCTTATCCCCCCTTGCGATAGCTCTACGCACCCATTATAATGAACCTGACCATAAGACAGGCATCGGACTATGTTCTTGTGGTCTCGTCAAGCCGTGCTATATGAGCTTATGAAGTTAGACAGAGCAACTTTTGTTCTTCTCTTCCTGGATTAAAGGGATGCTATGACCGGGCGACTCAATATCGTACTTGTTCCTCACACACACTGGGATCGTGAATGGTACCAGACGTTTCAGCAATTTCGCATTCGACTTGTGCATGTGGTAGATATGCTGCTCGACATTATGGAGCGCGATCCCGCTTTCAGCCACTTCATGTTGGATGGGCAAACTATTGTCTTAGATGATTACCTGGAGATACGCCCGGAGCAAGAGGAGCGACTAAAAAAATATACACGGAATGGACGTATTACGGTTGGTCCCTGGTATGTGCAGCCCGATGAATTTCTGGTGAGCGGCGAATCCCTGATCCGCAATTTCCAGATCGGCCTGAAACGCGCCGCCGAATTTGGCGAACCAATGCATGTGGGCTATGTACCCGATTGTTTTGGGCATATCGCGCAACTGCCGCAAATCTTGCAAGGCGTGGGCATTGATAACGCGGTCTTCTGGCGCGGCGTCGGCTCCGAGGCGCATAAAAGTGAATTTTACTGGGCTGCGCCAGATGGCACAAAAACGCTCGTTTTACACCTGGCTGGCGGTATGGGCTATTCTAACGCCCGCGATATGCCGCTCTCGCCCGGTGAATTTGCGACGTATGTTGAATTGCTCATCAAACCTTTGCTCGAAAAAGCTACTACCGACACGCTGCTTTTTATGAACGGCTCCGATCATCTTGAACCACAGGATGGGCTGCCCGCCACCGTCAAGGCGGCTAATGAGCAACTGGCGCGCGTCAATCCAGCGTATGGAAAGACTGATGCGACGGAGCAGGACGGTACCTATCAAGGCATACAAGTGAGCATCGGCACACTACCACAATATGTTGCCGTCGTGCAGGATTATTTGACACGGGCTGGAACCGGCTCCCTGCAAATATTGAGCGGGGAAATGCGCAGCAGTCAGTATTCGCACCTGCTGCCCTCCGTACTCTCAACGCGAATGTGGATCAAGCAGCAGAACGCTGAAACCGAACACCTGCTGGAACGCTGGTTAGAGCCGATGACCGCCTGGGCCAGCAAACTGGGCGCGCCCTATCCCGCCGGGCTGATCCAGCAGGCGTGGAAATTGCTCTTGCAAAATCACCCACACGATAGTATCTGCGGCTGTAGCATCGACCAGGTACACCGCGAGAATAGGGCGCGTTTCGCCCAGAGCCAGCAAATCGGCGAGCAGTTGGTAATCCAGGCTTTGCAGCAGCTTGCCAGTTCCATTGATACGCGCGCCTCCGCTTTGAGCGTGGCGCAAGACGAGCAGATTACGCGCGAAGCCGTTCCCATTGTCGCCTTCAATCCAGCGCCGGGACCGCGCACTGATAGGGTGATTGCTGACGCGCCTATTGCGCATATGGATAGCCATGCTGTTATTGTGGACGAACGCGGCCAGCGTATGCCGCACCATGTCGTCAAACGCTGGCGACAGGAAATTGGCTCCGCGCCTGTGGCGCGTGAGATGCTCTCCGCTATGGTGGCAATGTTGGACATGCAAGAGCCAGGCGAATTCATCGCTATGGCCGAGGGTTTGCTGGCAACCTATATCGGTCAACCAGGGGACGGAAAGCCTTATGAAGTAGCTGGCATTCAGGTGGAAGAGGGTCAGAAGCCGGGTGTTGCTTCTATCGAAGTGTTGCTCGCCGCCGCCGGGCAGGGCCGCGCTCTGCAACAAAAACTATACGCGGCAGAGCGCCAGATACTGGCATTGGCGGATCGCCAGGATATTCATACGTTAGAATTTACAGCCATCGACGAGGCGCGCGAAACCATCGAGTTTGTGGCGGATGACCTGCCCGCCTGTGGGCTGAAAACGTTCTGGGTCTTGCCAGATGCCGTAGAGGACACGTCAAATACGCCCATGCCTTCGCTTGTGACGACTACAAACAGCATCGAAAACGAATTCTACCGCGTCGAGGCCAGTAACCAGGATGGCACCTTAACCGTTACTGATAAACAGACGGGTGTGGTTTTGAGCGGCTTGAATCGCTTTGTGGATGGCGGCGATATAGGCGACCTGTATAACTATTGTCCTCCTGAGCATGACTTGCTAGTGGGCGATCCGGCGCAGCCATCAACTGTCGAAGTGGCGCATTCTCCAACTTCCGTCAAACTGCGTGTGAGCGGGCAATGGTCGTTGCCGAAGGCCGCGACTGCTGATCGCGTGTCGCGCAGTGATGAACGCCTGTTGTGTCCGATCACCAGCGAGATTACGCTGTCGCCGGGAGTGCGGCGCATAGATATTCATACCAGTGTCGAAAATATGGTAAAAGATCACAGAATTCGTGTGACCTTTCCTGTATTATATAAAGTAGAGAGTGTAGCAGCCGAAGGCACCTTCGAGGTACGTATCCGGCCAACTGCAGCCCCGCGTCCGGCAGATGTTGCGGATTGGTCAGAAGAACCCGTCAATTGCTTTCCGCAGAAGCGCTTTGTGGATAGTAGCGACGGCAAAACCGGGCTGGCTGTACTCAATCGCGGCCTGCCGGAGTACGAGGTAATACAGGATGATGCGGGACAACAGGCCATCGCGCTGACGTTGTTGCGCTGCGTGGCGTGGCTGTCGCGTGGCGACTTAGCGACTCGACATGGACATGCCGGGCCAATGCTTGCTACGCCGGAGGGCCAGTGCCTGGGACATCACGAGTTCGACTACGCGCTGGTGATGCACAGCGGCGACTGGGAGGCACAAGATGCGCTGGTTTTGCGCGAAGCGCAAGCCTTTAATATGCCCATCCGTGCTATCGCCACCAACCAGCACGAGGGCAGCCTGCCATCTACCACCAGCATGGTGGAAGTCGAGCCGCGCGGCGTAGTGGTCAGCGCTATCAAACGCAGCGGCGAAGGCATCATAGTGCGTATCTACAACCCGCTATCGCGCGCGCTGGAAGCAAGCCTGCGACCAGGATTTGCCTGCGCGAAAGCGTTTGCGACAAATTTGTTAGAGGAACGCGGTCAGCAATTGTCCTGGAATGGTCAGGAGCCGCTGCGCGTCGGGCTGCGCTCCGGCGAAATCGCAACCATTTTGTTTATCTAACGCGAACTGAGAGAAAAAGTCTGCGGGCTGTTGGCC
>JBOGTO010000662.1:0-13071 GCA_050695155.1 Ktedonobacteraceae bacterium | reverse complement strand
CCGTAGTCTAGCCACCCCTCTACCGCCTCGCCCAACGACATTAGGCCACTACCCCCCGCCTCTTCTCCATGCACCCCTCAATCCGAGCCGTGAGCCGACCTAACGCCATCACGGCATCATCCCGATGAACCAGAGCATGAACCGACAGCCAGCCAAGCCCAAACCCCGCACCCCAGGCAAAGGAGACACTTCTCCAATCATGCAGACCCGTTGACCACGCTGTCTCATCCACAAGAGCGACCACATCAGCCCAGGTATAGCACTTTGCTACAAACACGGTATCAGTCCCCTCCTCATTCCATTCATACATCCCATCAAAGTAGGCGCGAAAGCCACTCTCACAAGCATGATGAAATTCAGAGTCATCGGTAATAGAGGCGTCGAATTTGGAGTCTAACAACAGCGCAGGAGCATAGGGCATCTCTGCATACTCGGCCAACGTCAACGGAGCAATTTTCGTTATCATCTGTACCGTACTCACCATTAGGCATCACCTCTCTTTTCTGACTTGATATGCCACAAAATCAGTTAGATTACTTATATTATTTTTATCATCTACATAATAACATGCGGGATTCGATTTTGTCAAGATAATAAAGATAATATCAAGAAAATTTAGTTATTATCCGATTTTTGCGATAATAAACATCTACACAAAAATCCAAATAAGAGGTACAATACTATTAGAGTCAGAGCTAACTTGGCTCATGGGAAAACAAGGGAGCATCAAAATGAGTAACTTATACAGTGCAAGCGAAGCCAGAGCGAAATTAGGAGGAATAGCACCTGCCAGCCTTCAAAGGCTAGTTGATGCTGGCAAAATACGGAAAGTTGTACCGCCAGAGAATAAGAAACGGGGATTTTACAACAAAGAGGACGTTGATAAATTAGCTGAGGCAATGCAAGACTTCATTGAATTACACGCCCTTACACCCAAAGCAGATAGAACCGAATTTACACAGGCTCAAAACGAGAGCGACATAAAAGCCACAGTACAAATAGCCAAGCAAAACTTAGGCGACAATGCCTATGGCTTAGATAGACGAATGCCCTGGTTCAATACTGCCCCTAAAGGAGACTACGTACTTAAACACAATGGGGTAGTAGTCGGATACTTCTCTATGCAAGCAATCAAGTCCGAGTCTATTAAAGACGTGTTTGACAAAAAAAGCGGACGGAGCATCCAACTTGAAGACATGGAGCCAATTGTACCAGGAAAGCCGCTAGAAGTTCATGTCTCAGGCATAGGAGTAAAAAAGGGCATTAGTCGCAGCGATGCAAAAAGATACGGAGTAGACTTACTAAGAGGCATCCTAACACAGTTCGTCGAGCTTGGCAGGCAAGGAATAGAGATCACAAAAATATGGGCAAAATCAAGCACCGTTCCAGGTATCAAACTAAGTGAAGACTTGAAATTTAAGGAACTTGGATACATTAACAACGAACAAATAGGCTTTGTCCTTGATATATATGGCGATACTAAACAAAAGCCAATCATTGAGAAGTACAGAAAAAAATACTTAGAAGCCCTAGTAGAGTGGAAAGCACAACATAACGGGAATAAGAAGGCCCCCACAAAGCAGAGAAATAGAGTTTCTTCCGTTTGAAGTATTGTGTTATAATTGTTATAGAAATCATCCTTTCCTGTCTACCCGTCACGCTGTATTGTTGCGGGTAATCTAACGCCCGTCGGTTCCGCCTGAAAAATAGTGTAATTTATCATCCGTGATAAATTACACTATTTTTATGCAATTACAACGTATCCCACCCAGGCGTCATTGACGAGTAAAGAGGCGTTTTTCATTCGTACTTATCAGCTATCACATGCCTTTCAAGAGCCTGTGAAGTTCTTTGAGGTCTGAAAGGATGCTTTCATGCAAAATGGGGTATCTTCCCAACTGAGAAGTAGAAGTGTCATATAGAAGAAACGGCCGGGGACACTTTGATGAAAAACCTGGAACAACGCGAGAAAGCTGAACTCATCGCCATCATTCAACACATGCTGCGCCAGGAACCGGAATTGCAGTGGCTGCTCATGACGCCACTGCCAACCACCTGGGTAGATAGCGTTGTTGAAACACTCTATGAAAGCTTTAAAGATGGGAAAGGCGTGACTTTCCCTGGTTTTAGTGGTTTCTACGTGCGCCCGGAACCCGAAAGCTGGGTCTTCAAGTTCAATCCAGGCCAGCGCTTGCGGGCGCTGTTTGGCTGGTCATCGACTTACTCGGGAACCCTCTAAACGCGCCTGCATGATAAGGAGGAATAGGATGCCCAGAGAAATCAATCGGTGGGCCATGTACCCACGCAAAACATCGACAGCATATCTTCCCGAAGCGCTGAAACAGGAAGTCACCACCAGGGCCAATGAACTCATTGAGACCGTTTTGAAGCCGAAATATATCCAGCCACCCCCGGAGAATCCGCAGTACAATTATATTGTCGACATTTACGGCAAGTGGTACCACAAGGCGTTCTACTTCTGTGCCGAATATCGCGTGGCAGGCCCCGATCCAATCCAGCCGAGCTTCGAGGCGAAGTTTGCTCGTATGCAATTTGCCGGGGGCCGGTGCTTTCATCTCTCCTTTATGCGCTATACCGGGCAGTGGATTCAAATTTACACAGACCTGACCGTGGATGAATGCATTGAGACGGTTCGAGATGATCCCTATTTTTCCTCTATTTAAAGGTGGAATGCGACGATGAGTACTCCAACATCCGAAGAGACTCGCATACATGCCGCGTTGGAGCAACTCAGTAAAGAGATATGTCATCCTCCTCCAGTAAGATCAGGCCATAAGTTAAGGGCCTGCATTACCGGATTTTCACTCCGTCGCAAGAACCTGTATAATAAGCGCACAAAAGCAACTTCCTGAACGATGCGCTAGAGGGAGAGCGGGAAGGTATTCTGGAGACTATGATGGATTATGACCAGCTTGCCTATGACTTGCAGCACGCGCCGGGCGTTCGGCTGCTCAAGGCCGATTCTGTCGCGCTGATTATCAGCTTCCTGCATCGTCAGTTCAAGCACGAGCAGCGCATAGCGATACCGCTCGCGGAACTGGCCGAACGCCTCGCCAATACCCTCGAAGTGTTGAACGAGCAAACGCCAGGCAGTTACCCGCGTCCTGCACAGTCCTATCTGACGGAGTGGGCCGATGAGCAGCATCATTATATCCGCATTACGACTCCGGCCAGCAGCGATACGCCGCTCATTGAATTGACGGCGGAGACCGAACGAGCCATCGGCTGGATCGAGGAACTGCACGGGCAGCCGTTTGTAGGGACGGAATCGCGCTTCCTGCATATCGTACAATTGCTGCGTGAGATTCTACAGAAAAGCACAGTTGACCCCGTTGAGCGACTGGCACAACTCGAACAGCAGCGCGATACCATTCAGCAGCAGATTGACCAGATTCGCCAGTCGGGTGTTGTCGATGATGCGTACAGCACGACGCAGTTGAAGGAGCGCTTTTTTGAAGCCTGCAATGGGGCGCGACAGTTGCTGCGCGATTTCCGCCTCGTGGAGGATCGCTTCCGGAACATCGCGTACTCATTACAAGAAGCGCAGTTGGAGGCGAATATGCGGAAAGGGGCGCTGATCGCCTTTGTACTCGATGCCGACGCGGAACTCAAATCCTCCGATCAGGGACGCAGCTTCTACACATTCTGGGATTTTCTGATGGCTCCCTCGCAGCAGGATGAGTTATATGAACTGCTCAACGCCTTGCAGCGCCAGCCGGACCTACAGCCAGTCATCCACGAAGGCAGAATTCTCTCGCGTCTGCCTTCGCACCTGCTGGCGGCAGGTGAGCAGGTCGTGCAATCAAACGCCGGGCTGGCCCAGCAGTTGCGCCGGATGCTCGACGAGCAGAGTATCGCTGAACGCCGCCGCGTGCGCGCCATCGCCGCTGAAATCAAGCAGATGACTTTCCACGCGACAGGCACCATGTCTGAAGAAGGCGCATTCATCGAACTGGAAGGGCCGCCGGAAACCCACCTGGTCATGGAGCATGGCTTATGGGAACCGGGCGAAACATTTTCCGTAGCTGATCTGCCCGTGAACGCTGACGACGAGGAACTGGCCCTTGATGATCTGCTGTCTCTACATACACAATTTCACATTGATACAGCGCTTTTGTATCGTAATATCGAAGAGTTGCTGGATGTACGCTCGCAGGTGACGCTGGCGGATGTGCTGGCGCATTATCCTCCAGAAAAGGGACTGGCCGAAGTACTTGCCTACTGCACGCTCGCTGCCAATGATCCAGATCATATTATCGACGAACAGCTGACAGAAACGATTGATCTACCCGTTGCCATGCCTTCCGGCCGGGAGATGAGAACGCTGACCATCCCGCGCGTACTCTATCAAAGGAGGACCTATGCCGACTAACGCCGTTGCACCCTATGCGCCCGTTCTATTGAAACTGCTCCAGAACCCGCTTTTCAGCGACGATACAGCAGCCTGGAACATGCTGCTCTCGCATTTCACTCCGGTGCAGGAATATTTCGCGCGCATCGGCCTCGAAGTGCGCGTCCAGGAAGAAGATGGCTACGCGTACCTGCACCAGCCAGCGCTCGAAGACGACGAGGGACAAACTATTCCTTTGCCGCGCCTGACGCGCCGCGACCGCCTCACCTATCACGCCACGCTGCTCTGCGTCCTCCTGCGCGAATGGATCGACCAGTTCGAGTCCACGCATCTCGATGGAGGCAAGTGTATGATTACCGATACACAGATACGCGAATTACTGCTGCCTTTCTTGCCTGCGCGTACCGACGAACGCGCCGTTCAGAGCAGGATCGATTCTGCTATTCATCGACTAAGCGACCTGGGCTTCCTCAAGCGTATGTCCGATACAAGTAACCCTACGTATTTCGAGGTGCGGCGCATCTTGAAAGCGAAAATCGACGCTGAGAAGCTGGCTGAGATTAAGGAGAAACTGGCACATTATGGAACTACTGCGTATGCAATCGAATAGCTCCTGGGCTGAGAGTGATCATGCTGCCGCCAACGGTTTCCGGCTGCAACAGCTCGAGATTTATAACTGGGGAACGTTCAACCAGCACATCTGGCGCGTCACATCCAACGGCAGCACCGCCCTGCTGACTGGCGCGAACGGCTCCGGCAAGTCCACGCTGGCCGACGCCTTGCTCACCCTCTTCGTTCCGTATAGCCGCCGCACCTATAACCAGGCCTCTGGAACTGAAAAGCATCGCGAGCGCAACGAAAGCACCTATGTGCGCGGGGCCTGGAGCAAGCAAAAGGATCGAGAGAGCAGCGCCGCGAACGTGCAGTACCTGCGCGGAAAAGACTCCTACTCCGTCTTGCTGGCTGTCTTCGCCAACGCGGGCCAGAAACAATACGTCACCCTGGCCCAGGTCTTCTGGTGGCAGCAGGGCGAATTGCGCAAATTCTACCTCATCGCGCCCGAAGCCTTAAACATCGAAGAGCATTTTTCGGTGCGCAGCGATATGACAGATCTGCGGAAGCAGTTGAAAGCCAGGGGCGCGGAAGTGTACGATGAATTCGCTAAATATAGCCGCCGCTTTTGCCACCTGCTGGGTCTGCGTTCCGAAAAGGCGCTCGACCTGTTCAATCAGATCGTCTCGATCAAAGACATAGGCGGCCTGAACGCCTTCGTGCGCGACCACATGCTACAAAAGACTGATGCGGTTAAACGCATTAACGACTTACAGGAAAACTTTGAGAATCTGACGCGCGCTCACGCCGCTATTGAACTGGCCGAGCAGCAGCTTGCTGTGCTTGAGCCGCTCATGAACGACGTGCGGGAATACGAGAAGGTGCAGGAGCGCATTACCGGGGCCGAGACCTGCGCGCAGGTCGTTCCCGTCTATATCGCAGGCCGCAAGCAGACCCTCCTCGAAGCGGCCATAGCCGAGGCTCGCCAGCAACTGCTGGCCGCGCAGGGGCAGAGCGATGCTCTCAAGCAGCATATCGATCACCTGGGACAGCAGATCATCGCCTTGAACGTGTCCATTCAAAACGACCAGGCAGGTCAGCGCATTGCTGAGATCGAGCGCGATATCAAAATGCTGGTCACGCAGCAAGCGACGAAAAAACTGCAAGCGGAACAGTACAATATGCAGGCACGGGTAGTCGGCCTGCCGGAATACCGGGAAGAGGCGACATTCTTATCGACGGCGCAGCAGGCACGCGCGGCCCTACCCCAGGTCGCGGCACAAAGTGTCTCGCTGACCCGCCAGCGCGACGCCCTCAAACAGCAGGAAGCAGCCTTCGTCGCGGCGCTACGCGAGTTGGACGAAGAACTGACTTCTTTACAGCAGCGCAAGAGCCAGATTCCCGGCGAAGATATCAAGCTGCGCGCTCTCCTGGTGCGGGAGCTTGCTATAGCAGAGGAGGAACTCCCGTTTGTTGGCGAATTGCTGCGCGCGCGCGAAAGCGCGCGGACCTGGGAACCAGCTATAGAGCGCCTGCTGCGCAGCTTTGGGCGACAATTGCTCGTCCCCGAAGAGCATTACCAGCGCATTAGCCACTACGTCGATCAAACGAACCTGCATGGGCGGCTCATCTATCACCGCGTGCGCGGGCCGCGCACACCGCGCAACACTGGCACGCTTGACCGCAACATGCTCTTCTTCAAACTGGAGGTCAAGCCAGACACTGCATTCACGCAATGGCTTACCGCCGAAGTTATCGATGCCTGGGATTTCGTCTGCTGCGAAACGCTGGATGCATTCCAGCAAGCGCGACGCGCGCTCAGTGTCAACGGTCAGGTCAAACACAGCGCTGCTCGCCACGAGAAGGATGATCGCACCTCTCTTGGAGATCGCAAACGCTATGTACTCGGCTGGAGCAACATCGAAAAAATCGAAGCGATCAAGAAAGAGTTGCAGTCGCAGCAAAAGAAGCTGCAAATCGTGCGTGTGAGTATCGGGCAGATCGAGCAGATGCAGGGGCAGTCACATAAACACGAACAGGCTTTGAAGCGCTTGCTGGAGTTCACCAGCTTCGCCACGCTCGACTGGCGTGCGGACGAGCGACGCCGCAACGAGTTGCTGGCGCAGAAACGCGAACTCGAGGCCAGCGCCGATCACCTTGCCGAGCTGCGCCACCAGTTGGACACCGTCATAAGCCAGCAGCGTGAGCGACAAAAAGAATCGGAGCGCGTCGTTGGTATCATCGCCACGCTCGGCAAGACCATCGAAGACTATGAGCAGAAGCGTTCCGCCTGTGGCGCGGTGCTGCAAGCCGCGTCACATATTGACCTTTCATCATACATGGTACAGATAGAGAAAGATCATAAGAACGTTGTGCTGACCATCGGCAATGCCGATGATATGCGGGAGAAGATGGCCGCGTTTTATCGCGCGCGCGCGACGGCTCTGCGCGGCCAGCTCACACCGTTGAACGACCGCATTACGAAAGGGATGCGAAACTTCAAGCAGATCAGCCCGAACGTCGCCTCCGAACTCGATGAATCGGTGGAGGCCATCGAAGCCTACCGCCATCATTACGAGCGCATTCGTCGAGAGGATTTGCCGAGCTATCGCAAACGCTTCAAAGAACTGCTCGACGAGAAAGTAATCACGAACATCAGTGTGTTCAAGGCAGGCCTCGAGCGACAGATAGAGGATATCAAAGAGAGTATCGCCAGCCTCAACGATTCTCTGCGCTTGATCGACTATACACCGACCACCTATATCCAGTTATGCTATGATACCGCGCGCGATGGCGAGGTGCGGGAATTCAGAACGCAATTGCGCGCCTGCTTGCCAGATGTTTCGCAGCCGCGCACAGCCGAGGCCAACGAGGCCAGCTTCCGGCGCATCCAGGAATTGATCCGGCGCTTCGAGCAAGAGGAACGGTGGACGACCAAAGTAACGGATGTACGCAACTGGCTCGATTTTTCCGCCGAGGAACGGTACCGCGAAGACGATGCCATCAAGAACTACTATAACGACTCGTCCGGTAAGTCTGGTGGGCAGAAGACGAAGCTCGCCTATACTATCCTGGCCTCTGCCATCGCCTACCAGTACAGCCTCGACCAGCAGGACGAGCGCAGCCATGCCTTCCGCTTCGTGGTGATCGATGAAGCCTTCGTCCGTTCGGACGAGATGAACGCGCGCTACGCGATGGAACTCTTCAAACAGCTTGACCTGCAACTGCTGGTGGTCACGCCACTCGATAAGATTCACGTACTTGAGCCATATATCAATGCGTGCCATTATGTGACGAATAATCAGGAGGAGAACGACTCGAAGGTGTATAACTTTACTATGGGCGAATACTTCGAACATAAACAGGCTCTGCAAGCGGGGGTGGGTATCGGTGATTACGCCCGCTGACATCAGGCAGAAAGCAGCCCGGCTCTACCTGCCATTCCTGCGTGCCTGGCTGGGTGATCAGCCGTTTTTCCCACAGGAGATTCCGATAGGGAAGTTGCCCCCTGACTACGTGGAACTGCGCAAAGGTGCGCGCGCATTGCAGGCACAATCTAAAGAAACGCGCGGCCACGGCTACACACTGGAATACCAGGTGCAGCAGAAACGCTTCTCCGGCCAGCAGACCGTGCCGGTACGCGCGCTCATCGAAACACAGCAGGATTTCCTGTGGCTTGTCGAAAAGGAAGAGGAATTTGCCCTGTTCTGCCAGGATGTCACACTGATTCGCGAGCGTCTGCCGCAGCTTGCGGAATGGATAGAGCGGTCCCCACTGAAGGTGATTGGACATTCCGGGCTATGGCTGGACCTGCTCACCGTGTGCCGCTACTTTCTGATTCATCCCACGTCCAATCTCTATATGCGCGAACTCCCGATCAACGTGCATACCAAGTTCATCGAGCAACACCGGGGTATTGTGCGCGAACTGCTGGAGCAGATTCTGCCGATGGAGGAGGCGCCACTGCCGGCGGCTACACTCGAGCAGCGTTTCGGGCTGCGCGAGAAGGAGCCGTTCGTGCGCCTGCGGCTGCTCGATGAACAACTGTATGCTCACTACCGCCTGCCGCTCACAGAGCTAAGCGTGCCGGTCTCGCAAGTAGAGGCGCTTGACCTGCTGCGCGGGCAACGCTGCATAGTGACCGAAAACGAGATGACATTCCTCACGCTGCCGCCATACAAAGATACGTTTGCGATCTTTGGCGGCGGCTTCATGGTGCGCAACCTGAAAGGCATCTCCTGGCTTGCGCAGTGTCCCATTCTCTACTGGGGCGACCTGGATGCCCAGGGCTTCCAGATTCTGTCAAGTTTGCGATCCTTCTTCCCACATGTCGTGTCGGTCATGATGGATGAGGAAACCCTCTCCGCCTTTAGTGAATTTTGCGTTGCCAGCACACCCTGCCTTATACGGCAACTGCCGCATCTCACCGATGAAGAACACGCGCTCTTCCTTCATCTCGCAGAGAACAACCTGCGCCTGGAGCAAGAACATATCAGCCATGCTTATGCAGTGAGACGGTTAGACTCAATCATAACTGATGTCAGGTCTCAGGTATGAGATACTGGCCCATCGCGTCTGCCTGTCACGTTGGTGTGCTTGCAGATAACCGGACGCCTGTCGGTTCCGTCGTCGCTCTTGAAACCACCCGGACGTGACAAGCGTTCCGGGTGCTTCTTTATGCTCTTCCACATCTTCTAAGAGCCGTAAAACTGGTAAGAACACGGGGCGCGGCATAATCGCTGCAATCACCTTTAGTTCCAAGTCATAGAGTAATCATATCCTGTAAAACTACGACTAGCCAATCGTAGACTCTCCATGTATAATAACGCTATGTAATCACCCCCGCGTGGATATTGTGCTAGTGAGGAGACTCGTGCTTTGAACCCCGCGCTCTTTTTGCCGGAGCCAGGACAACTGGTGGATGTGCGGCGCAGACGCTATGTGGTCGTGGATGTGACGCAGGACCCACTCGCATCTACTCGCGAGGCCCTCAAGGTGGGAGGATTACAGCCGCAGCACCTCATCACGCTCTCGTCGGTGGAAGATGACGCGCCAGGAGAAGATTTGCAGGTCATCTGGGAGATCGAACCGGGAGCGACCGCCATCCACAAAACGCCGCTGCCCGAACCTGTCGGCTTCGACTCTCCGCAGCGGCTGGACACCTTCCTCAACGCGGTACGCTGGGGCGCGGCATCCAGCGCCGATGTTAAGGCTATCCAGGCGCCATTTCGTAGCGGGGTCACGCTCGAAGACTATCAGCTTGACCCGGTGGCGCGCGCTATCCAGATGCCGCGCGTCAACCTGCTGATCGCTGACGATGTCGGGCTGGGCAAGACCATCGAAGCCGGGCTGGTGGCGCAGGAATTGATTATCCGCCATCGCGCGCGGCGCATCCTGATCGTCTGCCCGGCAGCCTTGCAGGTGCAGTGGCGCGACCAGATGCGCGATAAGTTCGGGCTGGAGTTCCGCATCGTCGATAGCGAGCTGATGCGTACGCTGCGGCGCGAGCGCGGTCTGTACGTCAACCCCTGGACGCACTTTCCGCGCCTGATTACCTCGATAGACTTTTTGAAGCGCGAGCGACCCCTGCGCCTCTTTCATGAAGTGCTACCCGCCGCCGGAGAATCGGTCTACCCGCGCCGCTTCGATCTCTTAATCGTCGATGAGGTGCATAACATCGCGCCTTCCGGTCGCGGCAAATACGCCACCGACTCGCAGCGCACCCTGGCTATTCGCCGCCTCGCGCCGCATTTCGAGCATAAGCTCTTCCTCTCAGCCACACCGCATAACGGCTACCGCGAAAGCTTTTCGGCCCTGCTGGAACTGCTCGATAACCAGCGTTTCGCCAGGGGAGTTGAGCCAGATGTCGAACAATTGAACGCCGTGATGGTGCGCCGCCTCAAATCGGAACTGCCCAAAGGCTGGGATGGCGCGTCGCGTTTTCCTGACCGTAAGATCGCCGCTATCAGCGTGGCATACACACAGCAAGAGCTTAACGCTTACGCACTGTTACAGGAATACAGCCAGCAGCGCGTGCGTCAGGCCAGCGACACCACCGAGCAGTACGCCACCGAATTTGTGGTCAAGCTCTTGAAGAAACGCCTCTTCTCCTCGCCCGAAGCCTTTTACACCACGCTCCAGCAGCACATGGCCTCGCTCACCTCGGCCACGCGCCATGTCAGCGTGACGCGGCGACCCGGCCTGGGCATCTTGCGCAGCAAGATCGAGCAGCTTGAAGAGGAGAACGATAACGACGCGGCCCTCGATGACAGCACTGGCGAGGCGTTAGAGGTAACGGCCCCGCTTTTCCGCGCCCCCCGACGCCCATGAACAGCGCCTGCTCGAGCAGATGCTGGCCTGGGCGGAACACGCGCGCCACCGTCCCGACAGCAAAGCCGAACAATTGATCGCCTGGCTGCATAAGACGCTCAAACCTGGCGGGCGCTGGAACGACGAGCGTGTCATAATCTTTACCGAGTATCGCGCCACGCAGAACTGGCTCTATGGGCTGCTGGCACGCGAAGGCTTCGCCGAAAAGGGACCCAATGGGGAAAAACGCCTGCTCATGCTCTACGGCGGCATGGACACGCGCGAGCGCGAGGCCATCAAAGCAGCGTTCCAGGCCGACCCGGCGGCGGCATCCGTGCGTATCATGCTTGCCACCGACGCTGCTTCGGAGGGCATCGACCTGCAAAACCACTGCTCGCGCCTCTTCCACTACGAAATACCCTGGAACCCGAATCGCCTGGAACAACGCAATGGACGCATCGATCGCCACGGGCAGCACGCCGCGCAAGTGGATATTTACCACTTCGTCGGCAGCAAGTATCGTGACCAGAGCGACGAAGATATACCAGTTGGCAAGCTCGACGCCGATCTCTACTTTCTCAAAGTAGCGATTGACAAGATCGAGCGCATCCGCGAAGACCTGGGCAACGTCGGCCCCGTCATCGCGCAGCAGGTCGAGGAGGCCATGCTGGGCCGTCGCCGCCTGCTTGATACGCGCCAGGCCGAGGCCAACGCGCCCTCGCGCCGCCTGCTGGCCTTTGAGCGCAAGCAGAAGGAGAAGCTGACGGAGCGCATTCGCCAGCTTTACGAGCAGTTGCGCGAGGGCAGGCGCGAACTGGGCATGACGCCGCACAATATCCAGGCCGTCGTCGCAACAGCCCTCGCGCTTGCCAACCTGCCGCCCCTGCAACCGCGCATCCTGCGCGACCCTCTCGGCAAGCATCCCGACATCGAGGTCTTCGACGTGCCTGAACTGGGAGGAAGCTGGGCCGCGTGTAGCAGCGGGCTTGAACACCCGCACACGCACGCGAAACGTCCTATCGTCTTCAACCACGACGCGGCGAGGGGACGCGATGATGTTGTGCTGGCGCATCTCAATTCGCGCCTGGTTGCCATGTCGCTGCGCCTGCTGCGGGCCGAAATCTGGGCCAGTGGCGACCAGCGCAAACTCTACCGCGTCACGGCGCGTACCGTTCCCGGTGACACTCTGGATACGCCCGCCGTGCTGGCCCATGCGCGTCTGCTCATCCTGGGCAGCGATAATACGCGCCTGCACGAAGAGTTGATCGCCGCCGGGGGCTATCTGCGCGAAGGACGTTTCGTGCGTATGAACGAGCGTCAACTGCGCGAAGCCCAGGCGGCAGCCTCGCCCAGAGCGGTATCCGAGGCCATGCAGCGGAGCTTGCAAGCGCAGTGGGAGACGCACCGCACCGCCCTGGCGCAGGCCATGCAGACGCGGATGCGCGACCGCTCCGAGAGCCTGCAAAAGACGCTGGCCGAACGCGCCGAGAAGGAGCAGCGCGACATCCGCCTGGTGCTAAGCGAACTCCAGCAGAGCATTCTCAAAGAACTACGCGAACCGGAGGGCGTGATGCAGTTGGAATTGACGGGTTTCTCGACAGAGGAACGCCTGCAAGTTGAGCGCAACCTGACAGCCCTGCAAACACGCGCCCAGGAGATCGACGCCGAAATCATCGAGGAGACGCAGCGCATCGCGCGCCGCTTCGCCGACCCGCAGCCGCGCCTCTTCCCCGTCGCTGTAACGTATTTAGTGCCGGAGAGGCTGGATTATTGAAAGTGCCAAAAAATCGTGGAAGAATATCCGTAGGGGCGGGGGTGGGGTGGACGTGGGGAGGGGA
>JBOGTO010000661.1:0-18636 GCA_050695155.1 Ktedonobacteraceae bacterium | reverse complement strand
GCATGATAGAGACTCCTTTCGGTTGGAGCATCCAGGATAGAGAGCAAGTAGATGCTGTATTGTAGCATCGGGAGAAAAGGAATGGAAAGGCTTTTCAATCGCCTGGAAATTCTGGTACATAGATTGACAGATATTACATCGGCCTGTACACTTGTACCAGAAGAAAAATTGTGGGGTTGGACAGACCTTGCATCGGCGAGCTGGACTGGAAGCGAAAGGACAAAAGACATGGCCCGGCACATAGAAGACGAGGTAGAGTACTATTACGATTCCCACTCCACCCAGGAGGACCTGATGGGGGAAACGGACTTCCACCATGCGCTCGTACACTATCTCATCGAGGTGTTGACGTGGTTGTTTCACGGGCGACGCTGCGCTCTTTACGGCAACCTCAATTTCTACCAGACAGCTAATCCGAAGGAATATCCGATTGCCCCGGATATTGCAGTCATCCCAGGCGTTGCTCATCGCTCCATTCGCAGTTGGCGGGTGGGTAAAAGTGGCCCGGCACCCCAGGTGGTCTTTGAGATTGCTTCAGAAGAGACATGGAAGAAAGATTTGCTGGAAAAACCTGCGAAGTATGCCCGTATGGGAGCGCAAGAATACTTCGCCTATGATCCTCATGAAGTGCCGCTGCCAGCCAGTCGAAACCGGCGTTTGTTTGGCTGGCAACTCGATCAGGACAGCCAAACCATGCAGAAGATGCGGCCTGCTCCCGATGGTTCGTTATGGAGCGCGAGCCTGGAGAGCTGGCTGGTGCCTGATGGTGCTACGCTACGTCTCTATGATCGCAATGGTCAGATGAGGCTGACCTATGGTGAGGCCGCAGATCAGCGAGCCGAGGCTGAGGCCCGACAAAAACAAGCCGAGGCTCAGCGCGCGGATCTTGCTGTGCAGCAAGCCGAGGCCGAAGCCAGAAGAGCGCAAGCCGAGGCTCAACGGGCGGATGCCGCTGTGCAGCAAGCGCGAGCATTAGCCGAGAAATTGCGTTCGCTGGGCGTTGATCCTGACCAGGTTTTACCCGACCAACTTTTATAAAAGTTATGACTATTAAGATTACCGTTCCCAATAGAACGCTGCTGGTGCTGTGCGGCCCGGCAGGATCAGGCAAAAGCACCTTTGCCGCGCAGCATTTTATCCCCACCAGCATCGTCTCGTCCGATTATTGCCGCGCCATGATTTGCGATGATGAGAACAACCAGCAGGTCAACCGCGACACGTTTGATCTCTTCTACTACATCATCCAGAAACGCATGTACCTGGGGCGCTTCACGGTTGCCGATAGTACGGCGCTGCGTGCTGATGCGCGCCGCCGGTTACGCGCACAATCGCGTTACTCTGGTTACTATGGTTGTTTGCTCATCTTCAACACGCCGCTCGATGTGTGTCTCGCACGCGATAAACTACGCTCCCGCATGGTTGGAGAACAGGTCATCCTGTATCACAATGGCCTCCTGCAACAAGCGCTCCTTGATGCTCCCAACGAAGGATGGGAGCAAGTGCATATCCTGGGCGCAGACGACATGGATGCACAAATCGAAGTCGTTGTGTGAACTTTCCCCTTTTATCATAAGGGGCTATTTTCATGCAAAAATGTATAGTATTGACGTATATTTCTTATAGGGGTGATTTGCGTCCGCATGTCATGAGTACTAGAGAGGGCGAGCAAGCAACTATGGGTCGTCGTCAAAAAGCAAAGCGTTACGCCTTTTATAATGAGATGACCGAGCCGTTTCTGCCCACTATTACGGCTCCCATACCACGTTATCAGCTTCCCGGCCATGCGCGGGCGCGCCGCTCGCGGAGCGCAATTGGCGCGTTCTTCGCTGCCATCATCACCTTCATTACTACCCTGCTGGCCCTTGCCCTGGTGCTGTTGCTCCTACTGCTCTTCGCGCGTTTCATCATGAATTGCGCCCATCTCACCTTCGGCCAGTACTCCTACTGGATCACGCGCCTCAGCACGCCCCTCGTCGCGCCCTTTGCTCGCTACCTGCCCATCCTGCCATTCGCGCGTTACAGCATTGATCTTCCCACGCTGGTTGCCATGCTGGCGTATTTGATCGGGACATTGCTGGTACGCGGCATACTGAAGAAGCTGGCCGGGAAGTAGATTATTGCGCTAACCTCCTCCAACGGTGACACTACATTCTGTCATCCTTCGCTGCGCTCAGGATGACAGCCGTACTTCCATAATATTAATCCTCATCCTCAACCTCTCCCGGCAACCACGTATGCGCCGCTAAAAATCCGCGTTGGAAACGGTGCATAATATCATCTTTCCCAATTGTCAGTTTTCCCTCCTCTGCCATGCGCCGCGCAATTTCCCATGCCTCTTGCTCGGACGCAGCATAGATGGGTTGACCCTGGGAGCCTTCTCCCAAACCGGGCGTATGTACCCGGTGTTCATGAAAATACAAATATTTTTTCATGCGCCTGCTCCAATGATAGAGATGTGGAGAATAGAACTGGGCAGCGGCGTACTCAGCGCGATAGTCAGTTTGAGACGAACGTTCATCGCCTCGTCAGGTTTAACTGGCCTGCCTGCGTCTATCCGCTCAATTGCAGACCACGCTACTCCCGTCATCCGCGCAATATCCTCCAATGACAAACTATAGATCCCCCGCAATTCTCGCAACGTCATGCTCAAGTTCTCCTTATAACTATCGATATGGACAAATCAGGGTACCCTATACAGACTCCCCTATATATAATCCCATAAAGAGGGTAGTTCTGTCAAGGGAGTTCGGTTGGTACAATTGGACAAAACAAGCGAGAGGAAAATTATGATACGTCTACGTGTGAAAGAAATAGCCAAACAAAAGGGAATCAGCATGGGAAAGCTTTCGCGTGTTGCGGATGTATCCTATAAAACGGTAAAGAGGATTTACGACGATCCAACTTATAGCGCAACTCTTCCCGTTCTTGAGCGTCTTGCTAAGGCTCTTGAAGTAGCGACAGCAGATTTAATTGAGGATGTGCCAGATTAATGCCGGACAACAGCAATAATTCGCCTGATACAATCGCGCAAAAAGGGCGTTGTATGGCAAAGCTCAGAGTGAAGGAAATAGCACAGGAAAAAGGGATTAGCCGGGGCAAACTTTCTCGACTTGCATGTACTATAATCTAGTAAGGGCGCATTCTTCGCGCCCAATTTGTCTATTGAGTAATTGTTGTGAAAGGGCCTTCCTATGGAGACCCCGGTTATCTGGAAACGACCGGACCTACGCTATCCCACTCCTTTTGATACTATCTTCTTCGATATTGACGGCGTACTCATCAGGACGATTGACTCCTTCCACGCGACCGATATTGCGACGGCGGAATATGTGGCGGGCGTTATGCATGGACTGGATTGGGGGCAGCGCGACGGGAAACATTTGCTGACACATGATGACGTGATCGCCTTCAAACAAGCGGGCGGCTACAATAACGACTGGGACATGTGTTATTTGCTGGCGACGCTCTGCACGGCTCGCCTGCGCGAATGGAAAGGCACGCCCCTGGCTACGCGCAGCGTCGAGGAATGGGCAGCGCTCTCAAGGCAGGCCAATGTGGAGGGACACGGCGGCATCGAGTGGGTGCGCGAGGTCATGCCCGCCAGCGCCCAGCTCGATTACGACGTGATCGGCGACATCTACCACGAATTTTACTGGGGCGCGGCAGAACTGCGCAAACGCCTGGGACGCGAGCCGCGCTACCTGCCTGGTTTCCCCGGCTATGTGCATAACGAGACCATGAACTTCCCTCCTGATTTCTTCAAACGCCTGCGCGTGGCAGGTATGCGCAACCTGGGCATCATTACCGGGCGCACCGACCCGGAGGTGGACATCGCGCTGGAGATGATGGCGGCACATGTCGGCGAAAGCTGGTGGGATGTAGTAATTTCGGCTGACGAGGCTCCCAAGCCCGACCCGCGCGCGCTGCAACTGGCTATCGAGGGCATATCCGGCGGCGTTGGCGGGGGCCTGTACATAGGCGATACAGGAGACGACCTGGATACCGTGCATAACTATCGTGGCATCAAACGTCCGAATGACCCCGATATTCTGATGGCAATGTTGGTCTACAAACATGAAATTGAGTTATACCAGCAACGAGGCGCGGATTTCATCGTGGCGTCCGTGACGGACGTAATGGGCTGTTTGCCGGATGGACTTGTGGTATAGTTGGGCCTGTACTGCCATCGGTCCAGCTAGCGCAGGATCGCCCTCGTCTTGTTCCCATTTCGGCTTGCAAAAGGGAAAAGACAACACTTTCGCCTGTCATTCTTCGCTGCGCTCAGAATGACAGGCCGAGGGCGTTTTGGAGACAGGCTCGGTTGTTTTGGATAGGAAGTGAGCGCTTATGGGGACGAGTCATGCTCTGCTCATTTGACAGTGCTGGGATGCTGTGCTACCATACAAAGGAACGAAGTGTACAAAATACACTAGCCAGACGCGCAGCACTGTGGCAAATGGGCTGCGCTTGTATAGACGACTATTTGAGAGAAATGAAGGGTCCCGTGTATGGGAACACTCCCCATTTTCATTCTGGTGACGCTGGCTGTCCTCTTTGGTCTGTTTGTTATGGCATTAACGCCCATTTTAGGCCCAAAGAAGCCAACACCGGAGAAGCTAGCGCCCTACGAATGCGGCATTCAGGAAATTGAAGCGCCGAAACGCCGTTTTCCTGTCAAATATCTTTTGACGGGCATGTTGTTTATTGTCTTCGATATCGAAATCGTCTCATTCTATCCACTGGCCGTTCTCATGCATAATCTGGGAGCGCTGGGATTGATCGAGATGCTGATCTTCCTGGCGATTTTGATGGTGGGCTATGTCTATGTGTGGCGAAAGGGGGCCTTCACATGGGAGTAAAAAACCCCTGGGAGCCGGTGCAAACCGTCTCCAACAGCCAGACGCCGCGCCAGAGTCGCCAACTGCATGTTAAGAATGGGGAAGCTGGCATTCTCACAACACAGGTAAGCAAGTTCATTGACTGGGGGCGCAGTTCATCGTTGTGGCCGGTCTCGTTTGGCCTGGCCTGTTGCGCTATCGAGATGATGTCTACCAGTAGCAACCGTTTCGACATCTCGCGTTTTGGCGCGGAAGTGTTTCGCGCTTCGCCGCGCCAGGCCGACCTGATGATCGTGGCAGGACGCTGCTCTATCAAAATGGCCCCCGTGTTACGACAGATTTATGATCAGATGCCCGACCCCAAGTGGGTAATTTCGATGGGGGCCTGCGCATCGTGCGGGGGTGTCTTCAACAACTACGCTATTGTGCAGGGAGTGGATAAAATCGTTCCTGTTGATGTCTTTATCGCTGGTTGTCCGCCCACGCCGGAGATGTTGTTGTTTGGCCTGAACGAACTCCAGCGCAAAATCCGCGAAGGCATTCCCAATCCTCCCGATCCCTTGAAGGCCAGTGGTATGAAACTGGTAGGCCCGATTGGTGAGGAATTATAGGCACATACTATAAAGAACAGAGAAGAGCATATGGCGATAACAGCGGCATCGGCGGTGACGATGGTGCGCGAGAAATTTCCGCAGGCGGTACTCGAAACGGACGATTTTCGCGGCGAGCAGACGCTTGTCCTGCAAACAGGACAATTGCTCACCGTTTGCGCATACCTTTATAAAACGCTACGTTATACGTTTCTTTCCAGCATAACTGCCGTAGACTGGCCGGAACGAGTGCCGCGCTATGACGTGGTGTATCACCTGTTGTCGATGCCCAATCAAAGCGAACTGCGTCTCAAAGTGCGCGTCGGCGAAAGACGCGAAGCGCATCCCGCTGTGGCGAGTGTGACGAGCGTATGGCCTGCCGCCAACTGGTACGAGCGCGAAGTCTATGATTTGTTTGGCATCACCTTTAGCGGTCATCCCAACTTGCAGCGTATCCTGATGCCGGCGGACTGGACGACCCATCCCCTGCGCAAAGACTATCCCCTTTCCGGTTTTGATCTGCCAGAACCGCACTGGGGAGGCCAGGTACCATACGACGTTGACCCAGGCGTGGGCAGCCAGACCATGCGCACGCCCTTTAGCCGCGAACTGAACGAGAGCCGCAGCAACATCACCCAGAATCAGGAACCAGGAACCGAGAAAAAGTAGGGGCGACCCTTGTGGTCGCCCGCTGCCCCAATCGGCACGAATAACGAGGCACATACGATGCAGCAACAAGAGATAGAGACACAATATACGATAGAAGATAGCAGGGTCGGCGAGGATGGGCAGCGTATCGACACCATGACCATCAACATGGGGCCGCAGCATCCAAGCACACATGGTGTTCTGCGCCTGATCCTGACTATCGAGGGCGAGACGGTGGTCAAGGCTGTACCCGATATTGGTTTCCTGCATACCGGCATCGAGAAGACCGCCGAGGCCAAAACCTATCACCAGGCCCTGGTGCTGACAGACCGCATGGATTACCTGGCTCCTCTGTGCAACAACCTGGGGTACTCGCTGGCAGTTGAAAAGCTGCTGGGCATCGAAGACGAGATCAACAATAAGATCAAATATACGCGCGTCTTGCTCGCCGAATTGCAGCGCATCGCCAGTCACCTTGTCTGGCTTGGCACGCACGCTATTGACCTGGGCGCGATGAGCGTTTTCCTCTATTGTTTCCGCGAGCGCGAGATGATTCTGGATGTTTTTGAAGACGTATCCGGCGTGCGCATGATGACCAGCTACATCTGCCCCGGTGGATTGCAGGCTGAGCTGACGCCGACTTTCGAGAAGAAAGTGCGCGCCTTTACCAGTATCTTCCCGGATCGCCTGCGCGAATATCATGACCTGCTCACCAATAACCAGCTCTGGCTTGAGCGCACCAAAGGCATTGGCCTGTTGAGCAAGCAGGATGCCATCGCCTATGGCGCAAGTGGCCCGGTCTTACGCGGGAGCAACGTTGTGTGGGACATTCGCAAAGCCTTTCCCTATAGCGGCTACGAGCAGTTCGATTTCGATATTCCGGTGGGTGCTAACGGCGATGTCTATGATCGCTACCTGGTGCGTATGCTGGAGATGGAGCAGAGCCTGCGCATCGTCAACCAGGCCATAGATGGGATGCCAACGGGTCCGTACCGCGTCAGCAATCCCAAGATCGCGCCGCCACCCAAGTGGCAGATAACGGGCAGCATGGAAGCCCTGATCCACCATTTCAAGCTGTACACCGAGGGCTATCGCCCGCCGCAGGGAGATGTGTTTGTGCGCACCGAGTCACCAAAAGGCGAACTTGGCTTCTATATCGTGAGTGACGGCACAGCAAAACCCTACCGTATGCATGTACGCGCCCCATCATTCGCTAATCTGCAAGCCTTACCATTGATGATCGAAGGTCACTTCCTTTCAGACGTGGTTGCAGCGATTGGCAGTATTGATATCGTGCTTGGAGAAGTTGACAGATGATTTCAGAACAGGCTAAACAGCGTATGCGTGACATCGCGGCGCGCTACCCCGTAGCGCGTTCCGCCATCATGCCTGCGCTTTATATTGCGCAGCAAGAAGAGGGCTATATCACACAGGATGGTTTGCAGGCCGTAGCTGAGACCATCGGATTGACGGTAGACGACGTGAAGAGCGTGGCTACTTTTTACACTATGTACTACCAGCAGCAGCCGGGAAAAAAAGTTATCAAAGTTTGCACCAGCATTTCCTGCTACCTGCGCAACTGCGATGCGCTGGTCGATCACCTGGAAAAGCGCCTGGGCATCAAGCGCGGCGAGACGACGGCGGATGGTAATTTCACCCTCATGACGGCGGAATGCCTCGCTTCTTGCGGCACCGCGCCGGTGCTGCAAGTCAACGACGAATTTGTCGAAAACGTGACACTAGAAATGTCCGACGCGCTGGTCGATGCATGGGAGCGGGAATTACAAGGGCAGGAACCAGAGCGGGGGCAAGCCCCCAGAGGCGTTCATGTAACGTCCGGGCAACCTCGCCTGTCATCCTGAGCGCAGCGAAGGATCTCTTGCGGAGCAGACAGAGATCCTTCGCTGCGCTCAGGATGACAACGCAAAGCGCAGGATGACAGGGGCGCGGGATGATAGAGGCGCGATATAAGTAAATTGAGGAATCATAGACATATGCCAGAACTGATTGTCACAAAAGATATTGATGCTCCCGGCCTGGACACGCTCGATGGGTATCGCAAGCATGATGGCTACCAGGCGCTTGAGAAGGCGTTGAAGGAGTACCAGCCCGATGAGCTGGTCGATTTGATGAAGAAGTCGGGACTGCGCGGGCGCGGCGGCGCGGGCTTCCCTACTGGCTTGAAATGGAGCTTTCTCGCCAAAAATGATAAGCCGCGCTACCTGTGCTGCAACGCCGATGAAAGCGAGCCAGGCACCTTCAAGGATCGGATGCTGATGGAGAAAAACCCTCATCAGCTTATCGAAGGGGTGATTATTACCAGCTACGCCTGCCGTGTGACGACGGCCTTTATTTATGTGCGGGGCGAACTGGCCCTGGCGGGACGGCAGATCGCGCGCGCCATCGACGAGGCATACGCGGCTGGCTATATCGGCCAGAACATCTTGGGCAGCGACTACTCGCTCGACGTGATTATGCATCGCGGCGCGGGCGCGTATATCTGCGGCGAAGAGAGCGCGTTGATGGAGTCGCTTGAAGGGCGACGCGGCTACCCGCGTTTGAAGCCGCCTTTTCCGGCAGCAGTCGGCGTCTATGGTGGACCAACGGTTATCAACAACTGCGAGACGCTTTCCACTATTCCCGCCATTATCAGGAATGGAGCCGACTGGTACGCTACAATTGGCACCGAGAAGAGCAAAGGCACGCGCGTCTTCTGCCTGAGCGGACACGTCAAAAAGCCGGGCAACTACGAATTGCCGCTGGGAACGCCCATGCGCGCGCTCATCTACGACGAACAATACGGTGGTGGCATCCTGAATGATAAGCAGATCAAGGCCATCATTCCGGGCGGCTCCTCAACGCCTATGCTGGGACCGGATAAGCTGGACACGCCGCTCGATTTCGAGGCCGTTGCTGCCGCCGGTTCGATGGCAGGCTCCGGTGGGGTGATTGTGATGGACGAAGATACCTGCATGGTTGACGCTGTACTACGCATGAGCGAGTTCTACCGCGACGAGTCATGCGGGAAATGCACACCCTGCCGCGAGGGAACGTACTGGGTCACTGAAATCCTGCACCGTCTCGAACACGGACACGGCAAACAGAAAGACCTGGATTTGTTGCTTGATATCTGCGATAACATGAATGGCAAGTGTTTCTGCCCGCTTGGCGATGCCGCCACCAGCCCGATTGCCAGCAGCATCAAGCTGTTCCGCGACGAATACGAAGCCCATGTACGCGAGGGGCGTTGCCCATTCAAGCAACATGCCGAACCAGGCCATCCCGAAGCAGGAGTAGAGTCCCTGCAAGCAGGAGCGAGATAAAAACAATGCCAGAAGAAGAGAAAAAAGACGAGTTAGTACACCTGACCATCGACGATATACCGGTAGCCGTACCGCCGGGAACGCTGGTCTGGGCGGCGGCGCGACAGCTAGGAATCGAGATTCCTATCTATTGCTACCATCCCAAAATGCCGCCGTTGGGCGCGTGCCGCATGTGTTTTGTGGAAATCGAGAAGATGCCCAAGCCGCCGCAAACGGCCTGCACCACGCCCGTCAGCGAAGGCATGATTGTACATACCAAAACTGACAAGGTCATCAAGGCGCGTAAGGGAACGCTTGAATTTTTGCTCATCAATCATCCGCTGGATTGCCCTATCTGCGACAAGGGAGGCGAGTGCGATTTGCAGGACTTTACGCTGCGTCACGGGCCGGGCGGCACGCGCTTCGACCTGTACAAGCGCCACTATAACAAGCCCATACCTGTCAGCGACCGCGTGATGCTCGACCGCGAACGCTGCATCCTGTGCCAGCGCTGCACGCGCTTCAGTTCGGAAATCTCGATGGATAACGGGCTGGTGATGATCTCGCGTGGCTACAAAATGGAAGTCGGTACCGCGCCCGACCACGCCTTTGACTCGATCTTCTCCGGCAATACAGTTGAAATGTGTCCGGTTGGCGCACTGACCGCCAGCGCTTATCGTTTCAAATCACGCCCCTGGGAGCTTAAACACATTCCCAGCGTGTGCAACAATTGCAGCGTGGGCTGCAATGCGCGTATTGACGTGCGCGTTGATAAGGTCATGCGCCTGATGTCTCGCACCAACGATGCCATCGACGATGGCTGGCTATGCGACCGGGGACGCTGGGGCTTCGAGTTCGTCAATAGCTCGCAGCGCCTGCGCACGCCCCTGATTCGCCAGAGAGGACAACTCCAGCCTGCCACCTGGGACGAGGCCCTTTACATGCTGGCCTCGCGCCTGCGCATGATCGCTGAAAAGCACGGCGCGGCCTCGATTGGCGGCATCGGCTCGACCCGCACCACTAACGAGGAGGCCTACCTCTTCCAGAAGTTGCTGCGCGAAGCCATCGGCACACCCAACGTCGATCATTTTCACGGCAACTTCCCCGGTCCGCGCGATCCGCTAACGGGTCGCCCCTGGATGATGACCAACAGCATCGCCGACATCGAGAAGGCCGCGCACATCGTACTGATCGCCTCAGACCCATATGAGCGCCAGCCCATCCTCGACCTGCGCATCAAGAAAGCCATGAAAGCCGGGGCGCACATTTACATCGTTAATGAAGGCGCAACAGAACTTGACCGTTTCGCAGTAAATAAGATCACTGTCCCTCAAAATGGCGCTGGCATAGCCGCAAAACTGCTGCTCTCCCATGCGCTGAGCGGTGAAATCGCCAATGCGCAGTATGATGACATACGAGCGAGCATCGAGCAGGATATAGACGCTATCAACGCTGCTGAAAAGAGCTTTGGCCCTGAGATTACGACACAGCTTCAAGACCTGGCCGGGGTTATCGCTGGCTCAAAAGGCGCGATCATTCTCTATGACGAAATGGCAACGCTGGCTCCCGATTGCGCAGACCTGGCCGCAGATATACAAGCCCTGGCTGTTATTACTGACAATGTCAACCGTCCCGGCTCAGGCGTTGGCCCGTTGTTTGGAGACGCCAATTCGCTCGGCGCGCGCGATATGGGGCTGTTGCCGGATGCGCTTCCCGGCTACCGCCCGGCGCAGCAAAAGGGATTGAGCTACAATGAGATGTTGAGCAGCTCCGATTTGAAAGCGTTGTATGTAATGGGGGCTAATCCCCTGCGCCATGTCTCGCAATTGCCCGCTAATCTTGAATTGCTGGTGGTGCAGGATATTTTCCTCACCGAAACGGCTCAACAGGCAGATATTGTCCTGCCAGCCGTGACCTTCGCCGAAAAAGATGGCAGCATGACCAACATCGATCACCATGTGCAGAAAAACGTGCAGGCTCTACGGCCTCTGCCCGGCGCGAAAGCCGATTGGGACATCCTGATCCGGCTGGCAAATCAACTGGGGCAGAAGTGGAACTACGATAGCCCGCAGGATGTGCTGCTAGAAATCGCTGCGGCCAATCCATTTTATAGCGGGCTGACCTGGGAAGACCTGGGAGCGCAGGGAGTGCGGACGCAAGAGCAGGAGGTGGCCCATGCTTGAATTTCTCAATAACCCCATTGTGGCAGGCGTTATCAAGAGCGCAATCGTCATTTTCGCGCTGCTGACCGCCTTCGCCTACATGACATTGATCGAGCGGCGCGTGGTAGCGAAGCTGCAAGGTCGCCTGGGACCGAACCGCGCTGGCCCCGGTGGCATGTTCCAGCCGGTAGCCGATGCCATCAAGATGGTCTTCAAAGAGCAGATCGTGCCATCGCAGGCCAAAAAAGCTATTTACCTGGTCGCACCCGTCATTTCGGTGGTAGTCGCGCTGTGCGCCTTCGCGGTTGTCCCCATCGGCAATAGCTGGGTGGAGGGCAAACCGAGCGTGTGGGACCCGGTGATCGGCGATATCAACGTCGGGCTGCTATGGATACTTTCTATCTCGTCGCTGGCGGTTTACGGTATCGTGTTAGGTGGCTGGGCGTCGGGCAATCGCTACTCGCTGCTGGGTTCGCTGCGCAGTGCCGCCCAGATGGTCTCCTATGAAACCAGCCTGGGGCTGGCCTTGAGCGGTACGCTGATGTTTGCCGGCACGCTCAGTATGGTTGGCATTGTCAACGCGCAGCGTCACATGGGCATCTGGTTCATACTCGCGCAACCGCTGGGCTTCTTCCTGTATCTGATCGCCGGCATCGCCGAGGTCAACCGCGCCCCATTCGATCTGCCGGAAGCCGAGCAGGAATTGACGGCTGGCTACCTGACCGAATATAGCGGCCTGCGCTGGAGCCTCTACCAGATGTCCGAGTACATCAATATGATAACCGTTAGCTCTATCGCCGCCACACTCTTCTTCGGCGGCTGGAGCCTCTTCGGCCTGGAACGTATTCCCGGCCTATCCATCCTGATCTACCTGGTCAAAGTGGCCGTCTTCCTCTTCATGTTCATCTGGATACGCGCCACGCTGCCACGCATCCGCTACGACCGTCTGATGCGCTTCGGCTGGCAACTGCTACTGCCCCTGGCCGTCCTGAACGCAGTCATCGCCGCCGTTGTCGTCGCCCTCGACTGGCCCTGGTGGATCAGCGGCCTGGCCGGTCTGGCGATCATCGTAGCCGTCCTATTCTACGAACGCGGCAAGATCAACGCGGGGCAAAAAGAAGTGACAGTGAAAGAGGTCGAGGGAGCGAAGACGGTGATGATACCAGCATCGGTAAGATTGGCGAAATTCGAGAAAGTGAATATGGAGTGAACCTGTCTGCATGTAAGGTGTTGTGGTGGGATGCGATAACGTATTTTAACAATTTAATCTGGCTACAAGAAAGGGTACGAGGGCGACCGCAAGGGTCCCCACCCCACATCCACTCCACCCCCGCCCTTACCATGACTACGACGAGGGAATGAGGTACGTTCATAGTAGGGGCGGGGGAGGCTGAGTGGATGGGTGGGGACCCTTGCGGTCGCCCTGGGCTTTTACAAACGTATCCCGGTTAAGTTATCAAATTACCCAAATATCATCCATGAGATGCAGAACCGCATCAAACAAAAAGGTGACAAGCGCAACTTGCTCTGGTATGATCTAGCTGATAACGATATTATTGAAGTGAGGAAAAATCGTGTCAAAAGATGCTCATAGTGATTTATATGAAGACATACTTAATCAAGTTCGTCTTTTCTCAATTGAAGACCAATTGCTATTACTAGAGGAGTTAGCAAGAATTATTCGTCAGCGATTAAGCGCATCTCGTTCCAAACAAAATATCACAGAATCTAAGGAGCAGGAAAAGAACTAAAGCCAGAGAGTAACTAAGAGCATAGCAGGTTGAGAGATAGCCTACTGGCCTAACTTGAGGAGTAACACCATGTCATTTGACATTATTAAAGGGATGGCAACAACCCTGAGAAATATGGGCAGGAAGCCCACCACCATCTCCTACCCGGAGGAGGAACGCGAACTTCCGGCGCGTTTTCGCGGGCGGCATGTGCTGCACCGCTATGAGAATGGGCTGGAGCGGTGCGTGGGATGTTTCCTGTGCGCGGGGGCATGTCCCGCCGACGCGATTTATATTGAGGCTGACGAGAATAGCGAGGAACAGCGCGTTTCGCCGGGAGAACGTTACGCGAAGGTGTTCGATATAAACATGTTGCGCTGCATCTTCTGTGGCTATTGCCAGATGGCCTGCCCGACGGGCGCGATCACGCTTGAACATACCTACAAGCTGGCATCGTTTTACCCGGAAGACATGGTCTATCATAAAGAGCAGTTGCTGGAGCCAGAGGGCGAGGCTACTATCGGATCAAGCGCGGTCTGGTTCGAGCCTGCGCCCGAAGACGCAAAGCAGCCAGTGCCACAGGAGCGCGGCGTCTTCGATGGGTTGGAGGCCAGCGCCGCCGCCGTCGGCCTGGGCGATTTGACTACGGAACAGCCCGTACTCTTCGTTAGCGAAGAACAGGATGCGGATCGACGCCAATTTGAGAGCGAGGAGGAGGCTGAGTCCAGATGATCGATGTCACTCTCATCTCGTTTTTTGTGCTGGCGGTTGCCAGTGTTGCATCCGCCTTTGGCGTGATCTTTTTCAGGAACGCCGTCCACAGCGCGTTAAGCCTGATCCTGACGCTGCTCTTCCTGGCCCTGTTCTACCTGCAACTGGGCGCGATGTTTATTGCCATCGTGCAGGTGTTGATTTACGCGGGCGCGATCATGGTACTCTTCCTCTTCGTCGTCACTATGCTGGCGTCGGAAGCGAGCGATAACGAGCAGCGTGATCGCATTCCCTGGCAGCGTGGCGTCGCATCCGCCCTGGGCGTCGTGCTGGTTGGCGCGTTAAGCTACCTGTTGATTACCGGCGCAACCATCAATGCGAACATCAAAGCGAGCGGCGCGAATAGCCTGGCGGCAACCGTCACGAAGCAGGGCGATACGCAGGCATTCGGTCTCGCGCTGTTTCATGGCTTCGCGTTTCCATTTGAAGTCACAAGTTTGCTGATCGTCGTCGCCATCCTGGGCGCGATGGTGCTTGGCAGGAAATCGTGAGCGGAGGCGATTATGTCTATACCGGTAGCATGGTATTTAGTGGTGAGCGCGATTATCTTTACCATTGGCATTGCCGGGGTATTGATCCGGCGCAACCCGTTGATTATCTTTATGTCGATTGAGCTGATGTTGAATGCCGTTAATCTCTCGTTTGTGGCCTTCTCACATTATCTCGACTCGGTGGATGGGCAGATGTTTGTGTTCCTGGTGCTAACCGTCGCGGCAGCGGAGGTAGTAGTGGGACTGGCGATTATTGTCTCTATTTTCCGCACGCGCCGCAACATCGATGTTGACGATATGAACGTATTACGAGGCTAGTAGTATGACAAATTTAACTGTATGGATACTGGCGCTGCCCCTGCTCGGCTTCATCATCCTGAGCCTCGCGGGACGCGCTATGGCCCGTCCTGCGGTGCTGACGGTGGCGCTGGGAACCACCGGCATAGCATTCCTCTTCGCCTTTCTCAGTTTTTTGTCGGTACATGGCGCGCCGCCATCGTCTCCCGCCGCTGGCGACCAGGTCATCTATACCTGGGTCAATTCGGGAGCAGTTGGCGCGGGACCCAACGCGAATCCCTTAATCATCAGCTTTGGTCTGCTCTTAGACCCGCTCTCCGCCGTGATGCTGATGGTCATCACCGGCGTGGGCTTCCTCATCCATATTTACTCAGCAGGCTACATGCAGGAGGAGAGTGACGGTGAATTTAGCCGTTTCTTCTCCTATATGAACTTCTTTATTTTCGCAATGGTGCTGCTGGTCAGCGCGGATAACTTTCTGTTCCTGCTGGTTGGCTGGGGACTGGTGGGACTGGCTTCTTTCTTGCTCATCGGCTTCTGGTACCAGCGCCGCTCCGCCACAGCCGCCGCGCTCAAAGCCCTGGTCATCAACATCATCGGCGACTTTGGCCTGATGATCGCCATCTTCCTCATCTTCAAGACCTATGGCACGCTGAATTTCTATAACGATAGCAATGGAACCATCGGTGTATTAAACCAGGCGGCTCCAGGCTTGACGACTACCGCTATCTGCCTGCTGCTCTTCATCGCCTGCGCGGCCAAGTCGGCTCAGTTGCCACTTTACATGTGGCTGCCCGATGCGATGGAAGGCCCAACGCCCGTCAGCGCCCTGATTCACGCCGCTACAATGGTAACGGCTGGCGTCTACCTGGTGGCGCGCGCTCATGCCTTCTTCGAGGTATCGCCCACCGCGCTGCTGATCGTCGCCGTGCTTGGTGGCCTGACCGCTATCTTCGCAGCCAGCATCGCCGTTTTCCAGCTTGACATTAAGCGCGTGCTGGCCTATTCAACCATCAGCCAGCTTGGCTACATGTTCATGGGCGAGGGAGCGCACGACTACAGCGCGGGCATGTTCCACCTGATTACGCACGCCTACTTCAAAGCCCTGCTCTTCCTGGCGGCTGGCGCGGTCATTCACGCGCTCGGCGGCGAGCAGGATATGCGCAAAATGGGCGGCTTGCGTCACCGCCTCAAGATCACCTTCTGGACATTTCTTATCGCGGCCCTGGCTATCAGCGGCATTCCGCCGTTGTCGGGCTTCTGGAGCAAGGACGAGATACTCGGTTCGCTGCTGGCGCACGCCTCAACAACGCCGGGGAAAACTGGCGATATCTTCTATCTTTTATGGGCTATCGGCCTCATAACGGCAGGTCTGACGGCGTTCTATATGTTCCGGCTGGTAATGGGCATTTTCTTCGGCAGGTATCGCGGCAGCGGCCCCGCGCAGCATAGCGATGAGGGCGAAGGCACAGAAGTAGAAGAACACGTTCAGGGACACGGTGGCTTTTACAGGATTTACGAAGCGCCCGCCGTCATGACCATTCCATTGATCATTCTGGCGATATTCTCGGTCATAGGCGGGTGGATTGGCTCGTTCGCCCTCGTTGGCGCGCGAAACTGGCATCCTCTGGAAACCTTTCTCAGTCCCGTCTTTACGAATCCGGCGTGGTCAGCTACTCCCGTTGCTTCCCCTGTAGCCTCTCTTTCTATGCAGTGGGTATCGACTGGACTGAGCGTGGGACTCGGTGTGTTGGGCATTCTTGGCGCAGTGGCACTGTACAGAAACGGTTTCGAGTACAAAGAGAGCAAGAATGATTTCTATCAACTGGTGTTCCATAAGTATTATATCGACGAGCTATTGACCGCCATACTCATCAATCCCTTGCTCTGGCTTGGACGCGCGGCATCGCAACTGCTCGAAGGCGACGTGCTGGATGGTGGCAGTCGGGGCGTCGCGTGGGTGTTTGGCAGGACCAGCGCCGGATTGCGCCGCCTGCAAACGGGCTACATGCGCAACTACGCGCTGGCGATCCTGTTCGGTGTCATTCTGATTGTCATCTATTTCGCGGTGAGGGGGTAGCGGCATGTTTCCATTATTATCATTGATTACATTTTTGCCCCTGCTCGGCGGCATCGTTGTGCTATGCCTGCCCCGCGAACGCCTGAGAGTCATTCGCTGGACGGCGCTGGGCTTTGCCTGGGCCGATTTGATGATCGTGCTGGGTCTCGCGCTGGGCTATTCACAGGCAATACCCGGCTTTAACTCTACCATCGTAGGCGCGGGAGCAACGGCAGCCTATTATTCGGTCGTGCATGAGCAAGTCACCTGGATAGCTACACAGGGCTTCAGCCTCAACTACAGCATGGATGTGGACGGCATCAGCTTATTGCTGGTCGCGCTGACCTCTTTGCTCACAGTCGTCTGCATCGGCGCATCGTTCCGCATTGAGCAGAAGGTCAAAAATTACATGGCCTTTATGCTCCTGTTTGAAAGTGGTATTCTAGGCGTCTTCCTGGCATCGAACCTCTTCCTGTTCTATATTTTCTGGGAGCTGATGCTGATCCCCGCCTATTTCCTGGTGGGAAGCTGGGGCGGCGAGCGCCGTATTTATGCTGCCATCAAGTTCGTACTCTATACCTCCGTCGGTAGTCTCTTGATGCTGGCGGGTATCATCGCGCTTGGCTATTACCATCAACGGCTGGTCGGCGGCGCTTATACCCTTGATCTGCCCACGCTGCTGAACGGCAAGCTCGATCCAACCGTACAGATGTGGCTTTTCCTGGCGATGGGAGCCGCCTTTGCCGTCAAGGTGCCGTTGATTCCTTTCCATAGCTGGCTACCCGATGCCTATAGCGAAGCGCCCGCGCCTGTAACCGCCATGCTGGCCGGAGCCATGACTAAGACCGGCGCGTATGGCTTCTTGCGCTTCTGCATTCCATTGTTCCCCAATGCCGCGCACACGTTAGCGCCGCTCATCAGCACACTGGCCGTTATCGGCATCCTGTACTGCGCGGTGCTGGCATTGGTGCAGATCGATGTGAAGCGCCTGCTGGCCTATTCCAGCATCAGTCACCTGGGCATCATCATGTTAGGCATGTTCGCTTTCAATGTGCAGGGCGTTGAGGGGTCGGTATTGCAGATGGTCAATCATGGCGTCACCATTACCGCGCTCTTCCTCATCGCGGGCTATCTCGAGACACGCGCCGGAACACGCCGCCTGAGCGATTTTGGCGGGCTGGCGAAACGCATTCCCATCCTGGCGACGGTCATGATCATTGCGTCCATGTCCTCGCTCGGTCTGCCCGGCTTGAATAGTTTCGCAGGCGAATTCCTGGCCCTGCTGGGTGTCTTCCAGAGCAGCGCTATCTTTAGTGTGCTGGGTACGGCCGTCATTGTGCCTGCCGCGTGGTATATGATGCTTTTCTTCCAGGGCTTTATGCAGGGACCGCGCAAAACCGAAGGGCCGGTAGCAATACTCGAACGCAAAAACTTGCTAAGTGATATTCAACTGGGCGAGTTCCTGTGCGTCTTGCCCCTGTTGTTCCTGATCTTTTATATTGGCTTTCAACCACAGCCGCTCACCTTCTTGATGGAACCGGCGGTCGTGAATACGCTCCAGCATTTCGCGGGCGCGTTAGTATTACTACACTGAAGTTGAGAGGGTGGAGACAGAGTCGCCTTTCACTAGTAGGTTTTTTGGAAAGATGCATGAATTCTGTAGGGGCGGGGGTGGAGTGGATGTGGGGTGGGGACGCTTGCGTCGCCAGCCAGGGTGGGGAGTGTATGTTACGGGAGCAGGATGCGGG
>JBOGTO010000660.1:0-5715 GCA_050695155.1 Ktedonobacteraceae bacterium | reverse complement strand
CAATGGTGTTTAGAACAATTGCAAGGAAAAGGCCGCTACTCTTATGAAGAGGTGATGGGCGGCCTGCTGATAGTTGAACGTCAATAAATCCGATAATAGATTCTATTCACACTTGCTATTACTCATCATCTCCTGAATAACAACCGCAATCCCAGCAGTCCTGCCAGTCCCAGAAAAATCCATCCCGCGATCATCTGGTGGGCGTTGGTGAGCAGGATGCCGCCGCCCAGGGATACGACAAACGTTAAAAAGCTGGTAACGAGGCCCATGCCAGTGCCAATGATGCCACTGCTTGCTCCGTTGCCGCGGCGTCCATGTCCGTTGCCGCCGCGACGCGCGCGACCTGCATGTACATTCGAATCGGTCTTGACTTCGATCTGGCCCATGTCGAGCTTGTTGATGACGCGCTCCAACTCGCCGGGTAGTTTCAAGATGATGCGGCCCACGTCTAGCAACTGTTTCAAGATGTCCTGAACGGTCTGGCTCACGCCTTCGGCGTCCAGGCCGAGGAATTTACGCGCGTAGGGCGTGGCGACATCGACGAAGTTGAAGTCTGGCGCGAGACCAGTCGAGACGCCTACCAGCGTACTGACGGCGCGACCTGTGAAGGCAAATTGCGCGGGTATCTGGAATGGTTGCCCGTAGAGCAGGCGACCGACATCATCGGCCACGTCGGGAATATCCAGGTCGCGCGCCTCGCCCAGCGTCATGCCGTAGTATTGTTCGAGCATGAGCGCCATGCCGCGCTCGATGGCGGCCATATTCGCGCCATCGCCGATGAAGCCCAGACGCGCCAGCGCCTCCACCAGGGCGTGCGAATCGCGTGTCACGAAGCTCAGGAAGAGGTCTTTCAACGCTTTTTTCATGGTTTTGGAGAGAGTGCCTACCATGCCAAAATCGACAAATTCGATAATTGGCCCCTGGCCGGGCGCGCCCTTTTTGACAAAGATATTGCCTGGATGCGGGTCGGCGTGGAAGAAACCGGCATCGAAGAACTGGTAGAAGTAGGTCTGTACCGTGCGTTTGGCGACTTCCAGGCGATCGATGCCCTCGCGGTCCAGCGTGGCATAATCGTTGATTTTGATACCGTCGATCCATTCCAGTACCAGCACGCGCCGCGTCGTGTATTCGTCGTAGATGGCAGGTATGCGAATGGTCGGGTCGTCCTTGAACATTTCCTTGAAGCGTTTGGCGTTGGCGGCTTCGGTGACATAATCGATTTCTTCGTAGACGGTGCGCTTAAATTCGCGGTAGATGCCCATCAGGTCGATGAACTCAGAAGTATCGACGAAACGGTTAATGATCCAGATCACAAATTTTAACGTGCTGAGGTCGCTGCGCACCAGTTGTTCGATATTGGGTCGCTGCACTTTGACGGCCACTGTTGCGCCATTTGATAGCAGCACGGCCTTATGCACCTGTCCCAGCGAGGCGGCAGCCGTGGCCTTGCGCTCTAAAACGCTGAAGATGTCTTCGACGGGTTTGCCCAGTTCAGATTCGACCACCGACAAGACATGGTTAAACGAAGCGGGCGGCACCTCGTCTTGCAGGGAGGCGATGGCAGCCAGCGCCTGTTCGGGCAGCAGGTCGGCGCGCGAACTGAGGAATTGGCCCAGCTTAATCATCAGCACCCCAAGTTTGACGGCTGTATGACGAAAAGCTACCAGCACCTGAACCAGCACCTCTATGTTAGGCTGCACTTCATAGTTACCGCGCGCCCGCGCTCGCAGTACGCGGCGGCGCTCACGATAAATAACCCATATTGTCCAGAGCAGCAGCCTGGACACGCGAAAAAAACGGATGGCCTGCGAAAATCTATTAATGCCCGGTTGTCTCGATTGTTGGCGACTCATGTAAATGTGAAAACCTTTCCCATGCTCTTTACTAGCATATCATGTACGTTCCAACTCCGGTACAGGTTCGATACAATAGCGATGCCCCGATTCGGTTGTCAAAAAGCATCAGGACGCGGAGGCCCTCTTCATTCCTGTATTCGGTTGGTAACAATCATCACACCTCGCCCTGGCTCGCGCGCCCATGCCGGATAGTAGTACTAGATAGCGATCAACAAGACAGACGGGGATTAGTAGGGTATAATAGCATCTATACATAGGAATAAAGCGATATAGTGCAACGAAACAAGCATTTTGAACGTCCTATATTCTAGGAGGAGAGGTTATGCTTGTCTCAGATGCCAGGTGGCGAGGGCGGAGCATTTCACCGGATGTATTCACTGTATAAATGATTAATGGAGGTGTGCTTTGTCCGGCGTTCAAGTTGATAATTCCCCGGCAGTAGCAACACGCTCGCGCGATATATCCTCGTGGAAAGAAGAAGACATTTCCGCGCTGGCTTCGAGCGAGAAAAAACGCTATTATAGACGCAAATCAGCAGTTAAAGCCTATTTTACGACTGAAGAAGCCCTCGATCAGATTGCGTTGCGCTACCACCTTCCCACGAAGATGGTGGAAAAACTGGCAAAGCGCTGCCTCATGCGGCATGAAGATAGCGCCCCCTGGGGCTTTCGCGCCCTCGTGCCAGGCGTTAATGTTGTCGATCACATGCCTGCAACAGACACGACACATCATGACACGAGTGCGGATGCAACATATGAAAACGTAGCGGCAGATACGACACATGAGGATGCGGGTACGGATGCGATACAGGAAGACGCGATTTATCGCGTCCCTACAGACCCGGAATCGACCGTTGATGATGAATCCACACCTGCTATCGTCGATGATGCCGCGTCTACCACCTCTGACGAATCTGCACCCGCCATCAGTGACGACGATATCCCTACCATTGACGGTGAATCTATACCCGCCGTTGCTGAAGACGCTACGCCCACTATCGCCGATGATGCCGTGCCTACCATTGCCGACGATGATGAAGATACAGCCATGCGCCGCGCTATCGTTCTGCCACAGGAAACCCCGTCACCAGCAGAAGATATGCCCGACATTATCGATATCGAGGAGGCTAGCGTTGAACGTCAGGTAGAAGACAAAGCCGGCAATACCAGTGAAACACTGGCAGCGGCGGGCGCGGATGAACACACAATAATTGAGGATGCCGTGATTTCCATGCCAGAAGAAGTCACGGATGGAGATACGATACATGAGGATACCGAAGAGGCGCTTCCTGAAAATGAAGTCCCGGAGGTATCAGAAAACGCTTCGGAGCCTGTTAGCGATGTCGAGGTGCTTCTTCCTGATGAGGAAGTCCTGGCCGCCCCACAACAACCAGTTGAACCGGTTGTCGTGGAGAGTACGATAGATAGAGACCCGGTCCCTCATGCATCAGAAAGGGATAGCGAGCCGTTCTATATGCCTGATCTGCCGCGCAAGACTAGCCGTAGTCTTGTGGTGCGCGGGCAGGTGCTGCCTGCCGCTTTAATGCGAGCGAGCAAAGAACGTCCCATCGTTACCGGGAAGCGAGCCGTTATTGCGAAACGCTCGATACGCAAACGCTGGGTGCGCAACATCGAACATTCGCGCAAACGCAGGAGCCACAGGGCAATAAGCGCGATCGTGGTAGCTATACTCTTCCTGTCGTTGCTGATTCCGGTTGGCGCGGGTATCGCGGCCTACAGCGCCTACAACTCGATCAAGGGCATTGCGCTAGATGGCGTCAACCATTTGATGAATGTCAAGACGCTGTTACCTGCCTCAAAAACCGACCTAACGGCTGCGCTTGATTCGAAGAAGTTGAAGCAGGCCAGTCAGGATTTTACGCAGGCCCAGAGTGACTTCTTGCAACTACAGGGACTGGTGAATCGCCCGGATATTCAGAGCCTGGTACAACAGTTCGCGCCACAGTATAGCAGCAAGCTGGGCATGGCGCAGCACCTGGTGCAGGTGGGCATCGATGTCACGCGCATGGGGAATGAGTTGATTTCCATCGCCATGATGGGAGCCAATATCCTGCATCAGCCCCTGCTGACCTCCGGCGCGACTACCCCGCTGATTACGACCAGCGACATTTCTAATATTGAAGGAACCATGCTGCACTGCCTCTACTATATCCAGGACATTAAAACGCAGATGAGCCAGGTGACATTGAATCAGTTGCCCATCAGCCCGTCGCAGCAGAAGGAGATTACGTCGGCCATGACGCTGCTGCCCAAAGCGCAAAGCTACATCGAACAGGGGCAGGGCATGATCGGCATCGTGTCCTGGCTGCTGGGGATTGGACAGCAGCGGCGCTTCCTGGTGCAGACGATGGATCGCGCCGAGTTGCGGCCAAGCGGCGGCTTTACGGGGCAATACGGCATCTTCTCCATACAAGATGGGCGCGTGGCTCCCTTTACCTTGCAGGATGTGACCGAGCTTGACTACAACGGCAACGGGGCGGAACTGCAACGACCGGCACCTCCAGGGTATACAAGTTGGATGAACTTCGGCAACTTCGGATTGCGCGACGCCAACCTCTCAGGCGATTTTCCCACTACCGCGCGCCTGGCTATGCAGGTGTTTCAGGAAGAAGGCGGCGGGCCGGTCGATGGCGATATTATGTTTACCACCACCGCAATTGAGCATGTACTCGACGTCGTCGGATCGCTCAAGATACCGGAGTACAACGACACCATTACTGCGCAGAACCTGGAAGATAAGCTGCATTACTACCAGAACAACCAGGCAGCCATTAACCTGCAAAAGCAGAAAACCAATACCGATAACGCGGCCTCGCGCAAAAGCTTTACTGCGCTGGTCGGCAAGAAATTGCTTGATACGGTGCGACATCTGCCCCCCAAAACGCTGTTGAAAGTGGCGCAGAATGCTGAAAAAGATATTGCTTCACGCGACCTGGAGATTTACTTCAGTAACCCGCAGGCTGAGGCGTGGCTGGTGACGCATAACTATAGCGGAGCCATGAGTACATTCAGCAATGGGGATGGCTTCATGGTGGTGCAGTCCAATATCAGCATCAGCAAGGCCAGCTCGGATGTGCAAACAACGGAGCAGGACAATATCGTGCTTGACCCGCAGGGAGGCGCGACACATAACCTGACCATCACGCTGGACTACCAGGGTACCAAACCCATTTATAGTACCTATACGACCTATGCTGACTATATCCGTGTCTACGCTCCGGCCAACGCCGTATTCGAGGGAGGCTCCGGCTTCGATACCGGCAAGGCGCTCTGCACGCCAACCCCTCCCGGTGGCACCACCAGTCCTCCCAGTCCTACAAAAGGAACCGGGGGAACGACCAAACCGCCAGCGCCGACGGGTTTGCCTGGATGCGACCAACTGGCGAAGTCTTATTCGAACAACGCCCTCTATTGTCCCAGTGGGAATTATTCGATGGGGCCGCGCGGCTGGCTGGGGAACAAATTCTCCAACTGGGCCTTTGATGTGATGGGCGCTCCCACCGAGATGACGAGCGATCTGCCTGGGCGAGCCATGTGGGGTGGCCTGACGGTAACGCCCAAAAATTGCATCTCGACCATCACGCTTTCCTGGTATGTGCCAAATGCCGTGAAGCACGTCGCGGGCCAGCCCCTCTATTCCGTGCTGGTGCAAAAGCAGGGCGGCTATATACCGGCAGTACAGATCAGTATCGATACCAGCCAGTTGAAAGGCGTCAAGCCCTACAGCTTCAACGGCAACATCTCCGCCGACAGATTGTTTTCGCTGGCAACGGTCAAGAAGACACATTAACCTGGCAAGAAGACAGCCGCAAAGGGCAGGGATGCAGTATATTGCGTCC
>JBOGTO010000659.1:0-4373 GCA_050695155.1 Ktedonobacteraceae bacterium | reverse complement strand
GTACAGTGTTCCTCTTCATGCTCAACCAGAGATGTTACTATGTCAAGCAATGAGACTGGCCCTCTCGCTTCATGTAAGCCGACACATTGCCAGTTATCAAGGTTCGTATGGCGCAACATGTTCACCAGTTCGGCTCGATGCAGCGCGTACAAAGCAAGGGAGGAGCGAAAATCGGCCTGCGCGTACCGGGCCACTTCAGCCCAGCGCCGTTCGTCATATGCTGGCAAGGTAGGGTTATCGCGCGTCAACAATGCATACACGCGGTACGCAACGATAGCATCGCTTGCGCGTATGTGAGCAAAAATGTCCGCCGCAGACCATTCGCCTTCCGAAGTCGTCTCATGAAGCGATGACTCGTTGTAGCCCTCTACCGCGTGGGCAATTCTCAACGGCACATCTGATAGTCGAAACAGTAGCCCATCAATTTCTTCTTGCGCTGCCATACACATTTCTCTCCTCGCTAACGGGCCTCTCGCGCTCGTTCATGCACTTCATGGCGCACCAGCGGGATAACGGGAGCGATCAGGTCGCGGTGCAGGCAACGCAGGGCGCGTTCGCTATCCGGCTCTTCCACGATCAGAATAATACCCGTATCTGACGCTCCCTGAGTAATAATCGGAATGTGTTCGCGCGCTAACGCGGTGATCGCGCGCGCCGAACTCATCGGATCAGCCGTGAAGCCAGAACCGATGCAGGCACAGGCGGCCAGGCCGCGCTGGTGACTGACGCGCCAGCTTCCCATATCATGCTGCAACAGGGCTACCACCGAATCGACCGCTTGCTCTTCGACCATAAAGGTGAGATGATGCCCAGATGATGAACAGATAGCAACAGGCGCGGCTCCAGCGCGAGCCGCCAGCTCGAATACCTGTCCCGCGTTCTCAGGCGCGCCGAACAGGTCGCTATTTTCAACCGTGATTAAGGCCAGTTGGCGGCGCACGGTAATGGCGGCAGCCGCGCTGCGCATCCCCGGCGCTGGTCCAACGACGGTGCCGCGCGTATGCGGTCGAAATGTGTTGCGCACACGCACGGGGATATTGCGATGCGCGACGGGGATCAGCGTGCGCGGGTGCAGCACCTTCGCCCCGAACCAGGAAAGCCGCGCCGCCTCCGCGTATGTCAGGCGCGGGAGCAAGCGTGTATTAGCAACGACGCGCGGGTCGGCGCTCAACACGCCATCCACATCGGTATAAATGGTGACTTCCGCGCAATCCAGCGCTTCGCCGATGACCGTCGCGGAATAATCCGAGCCGTTGCGTCCCAGCGTGGTGACAAAGCCCCTGGCCGTGCGACCGATGAAGCCGGGAGCAACCGGCACAGCGCCGCGCTCGATCAATGGATGAATCAGCCGCGCGGCATTGATCCGCGTCTCCAGCGGCAGTGGGTCAGCGCCAACGACCGTGCCGAATGCTGGCAGCGTATCGCATTGTAGATCGGAGGTAATGATCACTTCTTCGCGCACTGGCACAGCCTGCACACCCAGATCGCGCGCCGCAGCAGCGACCAGCAGCACCGAAAGGCGCTCGCCCCACGCGCTAATCGTCGGCGCGGCGTGCAGCGCCCAGGCACCTGCATAGCTCTCACCTGTTGGCTCTTTAGCCGTACTGCGTCCCGCCTCTACCGCGCTCACATCCTGCTCAAGCATGGTGAAAGCGACCTGTAGATCGTGTTGCAAAGCCTGTCGTCCCTCGCGCTTATGCACGGCCTTATCGGCGGCATCCAGGTGTTTCTGCTTGAGGGTGTCCAACTCTTGCTGGCACGATTCATGTTCGCCGGTACAGGCGTAACGCGCAATGCGCAACAACTGATCGGTCACGCCGGACATAGCCGATACCACAACCACAGGAAACATACCCTCGTCATCACGCAACTGGTGCGCAATAATTGTAGCGACGCGCCTGATACGCTCACCATTGCCGACCGATGTTCCTCCAAATTTTATGACTTGTACGCTGCGTTCCATAAGAATGCTCCCTGGGAGATGCAGAGGGCAAAGTCCCCTGCATCTCCCACTCTATTATGCCGTTGCCGGTTCGCTGGCTTTGAGCGTGGCGGCTTTCAATGCCTGGTCAAGATCATCAATCAGGTCGTCAACGGTTTCCAGGCCAACGGAGAGGCGGACGTAATCGGGCGTCACGCCTGTCTCTGCCTGCTCTTCGGGCGACAACTGCGAGTGCGTGGTGCTGGCAGGGTGAATGATGAGCGATTTGGCATCGCCCACGTTCGCCAGGTGCGAGAAGAGTTCGACGTGGCGAATCAACTGCTTGCCCGCTTCCAGTCCGCCCTTGATACCGAAGCCCAGAATAGCTCCATAGCCGTGCGTGTGATACTTCACTGCCTGCTCATGCTGCGGGTGGCTCGCCAGGCCGGGATAGCTCACCCAATCGACGGAAGGATGGCCTTCCAGGAACTCCGCGATGCGCAAGGCGTTCTGGCTATGCCGCTCCATACGCAGGGGCAGCGTCTCCAACCCTTGCAGGAAGAGGAAGGCGTTGAACGGCGAGACAGCCGCGCCAATATCGCGCATCATTTGCACGCGCGCTTTGATGATGTAGGCTAACGGACCAAGCGCTTCCACATAGCGCAGACCATGATACGACGGATCAGGCTCAACCAGGCCAGGGAATTTGCCATTGGTCCAGTCGAATTTGCCGCTATCAACGATTACGCCGCCGATGGAGGTGCCATGACCGCCGATGAACTTGGTGGCGGAATGCACTACGATATCCGCGCCGTGTTTGAACGGCTGCACCAGGTAGGGCGTAGCGAAGGTATTATCTATGATGAGCGGCAAGCCGTATTCATGCGCAATGCCGGCGACGGCGCGAATGTCCAGTGTATCCAGGCGCGGGTTGCCGACGACTTCCGCGTAAACCGCTTTGGTATGCTCATTAATAACAGATCGTAGGTTCTCCGGGTTGCGACTGTCGAAGAAACGGGTAGTAATGCCGATCTTGGGCAATGTATAGTGAAGCAGGTTGTAGGTGCCACCGTACAGGCTGGTCGAGGAGGCGATTTCATCACCTGCTCCGGCGATATTGAGGATTGCCAGCGTCTCTGCCGCCTGCCCCGATGAGGTTGCCAGCGCGCCCACGCCGCCCTCGAGCGCGGCAATACGGCGCTCAAAGGCATCCTGGGTGGGATTCATGATGCGCGTATAGATATTGCCGAATTGACGCAGGCCGAAGAGGTCTGCCGCGTGTTCAGGGCTATCGAAGACAAACGAGGTTGTCTGGTAGATGGGAACGGCGCGCGCGTTGGTCGCGCTGTCCGCCGTCTCCTGACCCGCGTGTAACGAAAGTGTTTCAAAACCATAGGTGCGATTGCCGTTAAGAGCCATTGTCTTGCTTACTCCTTAATCACATTCAACGCAGCGTTCATCTGCTCCCACTCCTTCAGGAAAGCATCATGACCGTGCGGGGAATCGAGTTCCACATAGGTCGCATCTCCTCCAACTGCGCTCACCTGCTCGCTGAGGCAGCGCACGCGAGCCGCCGGGAAGAGGAAATCCGACCGGATACCGATAAACAATGCCTTGCTGCGCACGCGGCGCAACGCGGCCTCTAGCGAAGCATACCCTTCGCTCACATCATACAAATCCATGGCGCGACTGATGTAGAGGTAACTGTTGGCATCGAAGCGTTTCACCAGCGCCTTGCCCTGATAAAAGAGGTAGCCCTCCACATCAAAACGCCTGCCCAGGTCGGGATAGCCGCCGGGGGACGCAATATCGACCTGTCGCGCCTCGCGCCGGGCGAAGCGCGTCTCCATCGACTCCTCGCTCTGATACGTAATCATCGCCAGCATCCGTGCAATCGCCAGGCCGGCATCCGGCCCCTCTCCGGGCGAATAATTGCCCTGTTGCCAGCGCGGATCGCTCAGAATGGCCTGGCGCTGCACCTCGCTGAACGCGACTGCCTGCGCCGTCAGCGCCGCCGTCGCCGCCACCACGATGACCTTCTCGACCAGTTCCGGGTAAGCGACCGCCCATTCCAATGCTTGTTGACCGCCAATCGACCCACCCGCCACCATCGCTATGCGCCGCACACCAAGATGCTCGATCAGCCTGCGCTGGGCTTGCACCATATCGCGGATGGTGATGACCGGAAAACGCATCCCATACGGCTGCCCCGTTTGCGGGTTCAGCGAGGATGGCCCGGTACTGCCATAGCAGCCGCCCAGGACGTTCGAGCAGATCACAAAGTAGCGCGAGGTGTCGAAAAACCGTCCGGGACCGATCAAAGGGTTCCACCATGCCACTTTGGTATCATGTGGACGTTCGGCATCGTGCGCGTGCGTATTGCCAGTGAGCGCGTGCGTAATCAACACCACGTTATCAGCCGCCGCGTTAAGCGTTCCCCACGTCTCGTAGG
>JBOGTO010000658.1:0-5399 GCA_050695155.1 Ktedonobacteraceae bacterium | reverse complement strand
CATCCTGAGCGAAGCGAAGGATCTCTCGCCGGGAACTGAGATCCTTCGCTTCGCTCAGGATGACAGGGCCGGCGTTAGTTGGGAAGAGTCTGTAGGGACAAGGATCGGACAATTCCCTCATTCGGTTGTCAAAGATCATCAGAGCGGCCTGTACGAAATATACAGCATTTACCTGATGCACCTCAATGAATTTTGCGCTATGATTAGCTATTAGTATAGTGCAATGTATCATAAGAGGGGAAGGAAAGCATCTTGACGCTACAATTTGCGTCGGAGATTACATCGATGGCGGAAGCGTGCCTGGGAGGTCTGAAAGGGCGTTCAGCTTTGCTGATTGGACCGGAAAGGCTAGGCCAGCCTTATACAGCGCTCTTGCAACAGAAGGGCATCAAGTCTATCTATCAGGAGGAGACTTCACAGCGCCTCGTTGCCCTCTTGCCACTTGTGCAGCTTCTTATGTATATTCCCGATCCATCGCAGCCAGACGAGACTCGCCCGCATCCGGCGATCACTGCCGCCGCGATTGCGCAGGGATGCGCGGGTCGTCGCGCGCCCCTGGTTGTCTTCGACCTGGCCGAAACCTCCTCTATCGAAGAACTGGCCGGCTTGCTGCCTGCCGTGTGCCTGTACACCCCCGATGACCTACGGGCTATCCTCGCCCGTTATCAAATGCAGATCGCCTGAATTTATGCTATAATAGAGCGAATCTGTTCATAGTATATTGAGGCCATTCATGGAAGTTATCAGAATATCGCCGCGAGGCTATTGCTATGGGGTTGTGGATGCATTGCAGATTGTGCGCCAGGCGACCAAAGACGCGGCGCTCCCTCGCCCAATCTATATCATCGGACAAATTGTGCATAATAGCCATGCTATCGAAGAATTAACCCGCCTGGGCGTAATCTCGCTGGATGGCCCGGACAGGGCGAGTATTCTGGAACAAGTCACCACCGGAACCGTCATTTTTACCGCGCATGGCGTTTCTCCCCTCGTCAAACAACGGGCGCGCGAACGCGGCCTCAACTGCATCGACGCAACCTGCCCCGATGTAACAGTCACACATGATCTTGTGCAGAGACTGGTGGCGCAGGGCTACTATATCCTGTACGTCGGCAAAAAAGGGCATCCCGAACCAGAGGGAGTGCTTGGCGAAGCGCCGGGACATATCAGCCTGGTAGAGAACGAAGCCGATGTCGATGCCCTGCAACTTACGCCCGCGCAGGAGCAAAAAATCGCTATCTCCACACAGACCACGCTTTCGCAATGGGACACGCGGCGCGTCATCGCATATATTAAGCAGCGTTACCCACAGGCCCAGGTACATATCGACATCTGCAAAGCCACGCAAACGCGCCAGGAAGCCGTTGTTGAGCAGGCTAAGGGAGCAGATCTAACAGTGGTCGTGGGCGATCCGCGCAGCAACAACACCAATCGCCTTGTGCAGGTATCCGAGGAACTGGCAGGCGTCCCGGCGATACGCATCGAAGACCTCTCACAATTGAAACCTGAATGGCTAAAGGGCAAACATCGCATCGCCGTAACAGCCGGAGCCTCCACGCCCAGCCAGCTTACACGGGAAGTCATTCGCTTCATCGAACAATTTCAGCCCGAAGAATAAGAATATAATTTCGGATATAGTAGGGGCGACCCTTGCGGTCGCCCTGGGAACTATCGAACAATTTCAACCCGAAGAATAAGTGAATTGAATGAAAACACTGAAACAAGTTTTTGGAAACTACTCAGAAGAAGCATTGGCACAATTGGCACAGTGGTGGGGTGTTAGCGATAAGCCGGCGGGCGGCTGGCAGCAAAATCATGCCGCGCTGGCTCGCGGTATGCAAAATCCCATAGCAGCCCGTTTTGCCTGGGAGCAACTTGATGCCGATGCTCGCCAGGTACTACACACCACGCTGACGCTCTCTACAGCCGATGGCGTCTTACGCGACGTACTCTTCAAGTTGACATCGCATGTAGCAAGCGAGGGATTCGAGCGAGCCATGACGACCCTGCAAGAGCATGTGCTGCTGGTAGATGAGCAGATTATAGCGAAAACAGGGCGTCCGGCCACCACTGCGACATTAACCAAAGTCAAGTCGCCAACCGAAGTGATTACGAAAGTTGGCGTACCTACAGATATGACCGATGTGCTGACGCTGGTTGAGAAGGAAATCTATAGCCTGAAGCAAGACCGCTCAGCGCTTAAACTGGAGCAAATCCTGGCAAGCTTGCCCGCCGACAGCATCAGTCTAATTGGTCAGCGTTATGGTTTCAATCTGTTTGACTACTACTCCCGTGTAGATACGCGCGCGCGGCTGGTCGGGCAGTTAGTGCAACCAGAAGTGCCAGCATTTGCCTGGGAACAGTTTGACACGGCTACGCGCAAGCTGATTAAATGGTTATCCGCGCAGGGCGGCGCCGCGAGTATGCAGGCCGCGCGCGAGTATAGCGGCTACGATAACCCTACGCTGGCGCGTTGCATTTCGCAACTCGAAAACTATGCCATTGCCTTTGATACCTTTGTCGAACACGAACGCAAACTCTTTGTGCCGCGCGAACTCCAGAAGAACCTGCGAAAAGCCGTGGAGCAAACAGAAATCGTCGAGGAAACCGAGCCTGCTGGCCTGCTAGAAATTGATACTCCACCCGCCTTCGTGCAGCAGCAAAGTCTGACCGCGCTGTATGACCTGACAACCGTTATCGGAGCCATGTACCAGCAAAACATTGAACCGACCCAGGGCGGCTATGTGCCAAAACGCATCGCCAACAAGATGTTTCCCCTGCTACAAGTCAAGCCGCGCATCACCTCGGATTATAGCGGTGATGAGAACCTGACACTCGATATGCTCTACTATGCCGCCAGTGAGATGGGATTGGTGAAACTTTCACGCGCCTCCGGTGCCACTAAAGCGCGTTATATCGAAGGACCAGAATTGAAAGAGTGGCCTCAAAGAGGAACAGAGGGCATGGTACGCCGCCTGTTGAACAACTGGCAGCATAGCTCGCGCTGGATTGACATTGCGGGCGCGAATTATAACCCCTACACCAACGATGCCTATTATCTCGACTATCAATCAGCGCGCAGGACCCTGGTTTCCCATCTACAAGCCTGTACCCCCGGACGCTGGTACACATTGAAATCGTTGCTGCGCACCATTAAAGAACACGACCCCTACGCGCTGCGTCATAAGTACTCATACAGCGGCATTGCGGGCATTCGCAACGCCAAAGCCATCCTCTCCAAGTGGTACCAGGTTGACGGCGAAATTTTAACCGGTCTGATCTCATCTTCTTTGCATGAAATAGGTATCGTCGCGCTGGGCTATGACCAGTTCGATCCCGTGCAGGAGAAGAAGCTCATCAACCCTGTCGCCTTTATGGTGACTGACACTGGCGCGGCGGCGCTGGCTGAAGCGCAGGAGAATGAGGCTGCGCCAGAAGAACATAGCGGAGAACAGAATCGCACGCTCATCGTGCAGCCCAACAGTGAATTGCTGCTGCTGCAACTCGATTGGCCGACGTTATATAGCCTGCTGCCTTTCGCGCAACTCAACCAGGCAGGCATAGTCAGCCGCCTGACCCTCACACGCGCATCCTTCCTACGCGCGTTAGCGCAGGGTAAGCATATTGAGCAGCTTCAGGACATTCTTCAGGCGCATAGCCAGAAAGAAGTACCTCAGAATATATCGTACAACCTGGCGGACTGGGTGCGCGCCTACAAAGAGGTAACGTTCTCGCAGGTCTATCTGATCGAGATACCCAGCGAGAACCTGGCAAACGAGATCGTTGCTTCGGGCAAGCTCACATCCTTTGGCCTGCGCAGGATTGCTCCCTGCGTACTGGTCGCAAGCAACGAAACCGACCTGCAAGCCCTGCGCCGCGCTTTCGAGAAAGAGGGCATCGTGGTGCATATCCTGGGCGACGTTATTCAGCGCGACAAATACGGGATAAGTTCACGCTGGTAACTAGCTCTTACGGCAGGTAGCGATGATCTGCATGGCCTGCTCGCGCGCATCAAGCTTGATGAGGGTCAAGACCTGGTGGAAGATAGCGTGCCGCAGCAAATTTCCGCGAAATTCCAGCTGCTGATCGCGGGTTTCAGCTTCCTCGTTCTCTTCGCGCACCGTATTCAGGCGTTGTTCGATCTTGCGCAACTTCAATACAAAAAAGGCCAGGCGCAACAGTTCAAAGCGCTGCTGCTGTTCCACCGTTTCCAGCGCGGTATCCGATGGGAACGATGCACGAGAAGGACGCATTCTGGCAAGCGCATTTTTCTGGACGATCTCTTGACTTGAACGGGGGGTCATGTAATTCTCCTGCCAATCTTACTCTGGAGCCATGTGTATCGCGCTTGCATCCTTACATTACGTGATGTGATCATTTCTCTCTGTAAGACATTCTACCAGCCAGCCAGCGCGAACCAGTGAAGATCAGGTAAGGATATGGTTGAGAATCAAACCGCCGCCGTTAATGTTCTGCAACGGATATGGCCTACATTGGTCCCGCCAGCGTGTGGCGGATCAGCATGAGATGGGTCAGGGGGCCAAGTCCGCCGGGAACGGGCGTCAGGAATGAGGCAACCTCTTTGACGTTGGCGAAATCGATGTCACCCACGATTTTGCCGTTGAGGGGATTGATGCCGGCATCGAGTACGACGGCCCCCGGTTTGACCATATCGGCGGTGATGCTGGCTGGCCGTCCAATACTGACCACCAGAATATCGGCGCTGCGTGTGATGCTGGCGAGGTCCTGCGTATGCGAGTGGCAAATGGTCACGGTAGCATCCTGGCGCATCAAGACGAGCGCGGTGGGCTTGCCGCCGATGTTGCTGCGCCCAACAACTACCGCGTGTCGCCCGGCCACCGGAATGTCCATCTCTTGCAGCACCGTCAGGATCACATCGGCAGTCGAAGGGATGAAGCTGGGGAAGCCCAACAACAGGTTGCCAGCGTTGCGCGGCCCCAACCCGTCAACATCTTTTTCAGGACGCAGAACTTCCGTGACCACCTGTTGCTGGATATGCGAAGGAAGCGGCAGGAGCAGCGTCACGCCGTCAGTATGGGGGTCATTGCTCAACGTGGCGACTTCGGCGCGTAATTCTTCCTCTTCGATCTCGAACGGATAGGCCAGCGTTGCACAGCCCAGCCCAATAACGCGACAGGCGCGCACCAGTTGCCTGCTGTAGACCTCGGCTGCCCCATCATGTCCCACGATGATCTGCGCCAGGCGCGCCGAACGATGGCGCTGCTGGCGAAACTGCCGCGCCTCGCTCTGCAATTCCGCCGTCATACGCGCCACCAGCGGCTTGCTGTCGAAGATGATAGCAGACATGATGTACTCTTCTCCCAATAGCATTCTTCCAGCGTTTATCATATCACAAAGCATATCCATATGATTACACC
>JBOGTO010000657.1:0-4164 GCA_050695155.1 Ktedonobacteraceae bacterium | reverse complement strand
GTAATGGCCTGACCGATGATGAGCGTGTGTATGTCGTCGGTGCCTTCATACGTGTAGACCGACTCAAGGTTATTGGAGTGGCGACTGATAGGATATTCGAGCGTGATACCGTTAGCTCCCAGCACCGAACGCGCCTCGCGCGCTGTGCGCAATGCTTCGCGCACGTTGTTACGCTTGGCAACCGAAATCTGCACCGGGTGGATCAGCCCTTCGTCCTTGAGCCTGCCCAGGTGCAGCGCCAGCAATTGCGCCTTGACCAGTTCGGTCGCCATGATCGCCAGTTTTTCCTGCACAAGTTGGAAGCTGGCGATGGGGCGATCAAACTGCACGCGCGTTTTGGCGTAATCCAGGGCAACTTCGTAGCAGGCACGCGCCGCACCGGTCGCGCCCCAGGCAATGCCGTAGCGAGCTTCGTCGAGACAGGAGAGTGGGCCGCGCAGCCCGCGCGCGCCGGGCAACATGTTATCAGCAGGGATGCGGCAATCCTCAAAATGCAGTTCCGAGGTGATGGAAGCGCGTAACGAGAGTTTGTGATGCACGTCGCTGGTGCTGAAGCCGGGCGTACCGCGTTCTACCAGGAAACCATGAATGCCGTCGTCGGTTTTGGCCCAGACAACGGCGATATCGGCAATGCCGCCATTGGTAATCCACATTTTGGTGCCATTGAGAATGTACGCATCGCCATCGCGTCGCGCCGTTGTGCGCATACTGCCGGGATCACTGCCCGAATCAGGCTCGGTTAGCCCGAAGCATCCTATCGCCTCGCCATGCGCCATAGGCGGCAGCCAGTGCTGCTTCTGCTCCTCCGAGCCAAACTTGTAGATAGGGAACATGGCTAACGAGCCTTGCACAGAGACGAAAGAGCGCAAACCACTATCGCCCGCCTCCAACTCCTGACACGCCAGGCCATAGCAGACCGCGCTCAAACCGGCGCAACCATAACCCTCAAGATGCATTCCCATTAAACCTAGATCGGCAATTTCAGAGATCAGTTCGCGCGGAAACGTGCCAGCCTCAAAATGATCCCCAATAATGGGCAAGACGCGCTCATTGACAAACTTGCGCACAGTATCACGCACCATGCGCTCCTCCTCGCTGAGCAAATGATCGATATTATACAAATCGGAGGCCGGTGGCATCTGCACCTGGTGCGATGTTTTCGTACTGGACATAATGAGTTGCTGCCTTTCTTAATGGTACCTCATTGTACCGCAAATAAGAGATGGACGCGATAAATCGCGTCCTACAGAAGCGCGTTGTTCTATTGTAAAACATCGCAAGCGAGGACTACAACCGCCCTTTATCCAATCTATAAAAGCTGGTTATCGGATTTGGAGGTATCAGATGTATCAGCCCATGCTGGCATGAGGCCATAATAAAGCACGTCAGGGTCAATATCTGCTCCATTAGGCCATACAATAGTGCCTTCCTCGACTTGCATGGAGCTAAACAATTTCGGATCGCTTCGGATTGGTTCAAAGATAGGGCCTCGCAAATAAGGGGCCAGGTCCACTTCCCGGTAAGAACCATCAGTAAAACGAATATTGACTTCGAATCCTTCTCGTCGTTCAACACTCTGTACTCTAACCAACAACCTGTTATCCTTCATCAGTGTATTCAACGTCTGCCAGATTTTTTTGCTCCAATGTGGCTTCATGTTCAACATCGCGCGCGGCCCAGGGAATGGCTTCGAGGCGTTTTTCGGGGATGGGACGCCCACACACTTCGCATTTACCGTAGGTACCCTGCTCGATGCGTTTGAGCGCCTGTTGCACCTCTATCAGTAATGCTCGCTCATTCACTCCGATGGATTGCTCTTGTTGCATCTCATTGAAGTCAACTGCCACCTCCTCAAAGTCTGGAGCGCCGTCATTAGCCTCTACAGGATCGACCGGTTGCGGATGAGCTTCCGTCAATCCCGCGAGATTGGCCTGTAGTTCAGCCTGTTTATCTTCGAGGCGTTTCTTCATCAATTCAAGGTCTATCGTCATGCTACGCACCCTTTCTCGATAGTTTTTCTCTCGCCATTGTATACCCCGCCTGCCCGCTTATGCAATGTCTTGCTCCGATGTCCCGGTTGGAGTTGGTTGTAGATAGCTTCTACGCTGGCTATAGAGGAAGTAAATGATCAGCCCGATTATTAGCCAGACGGCAAAGCGCACAAGCGTGATCCACGGCAGGCTGACAATCAATACGAACGAGGCCAGGATAGACAGAATGGGAATGAATGGTACCCAGGGCGTGCGGAATCCGCGACGCAGGTCGGGCTGCGTGCGGCGCAGCACCAGTACGGCAGCCGAGACGAGTACGAACGCTGCCAGTGTGCCAATGTTGGTCAATTCCGCCACCACGTCGATGGGCGTCAGAGCAGCCACAAGCGCAACAACTATGCCAATCAGCAGGCTCGAGAGGTATGGCGTGCGGAAGCGCGGATGCACACGCGAGAAGAAGTGAGGCAGCAGACCATCACGGGACATGGAGAAGAAAATGCGGCTCTGCCCAAATAGCAGCACAATCAATACTGTCGTCAAACCACAGATAGCTCCAACCGATATGATGGACCCCGCCGTATTTAATCCGAGCAAAATGAGCGCGTGTGATACGGGCGATGCAACGTTCAGCTTCGTATAAGAGACTACGCCGGTGAGTACCGCCGTGACCAGAATATAGAGTACGGTACAAACTATCAGGCTTACAATGATGCCTATCGGCAGATCTCTGGCGGGATTACGTGCCTCTTCCGCCGAGGTCGAAATCTGGTCAAAGCCGATGTAGGCAAAGAAGATGATGCTGGCTCCACGGAAGATGCCGCCAGTGCCGAAAGGTAGAAACGGACTCCAGTTGGCTGTATTAATATGACCAAAGCCCACCACGAGAAAGAACACGATCACCGCAAGCTTAATAACCACGATGACGCTATTGACTTTCGCGCTTTCACTGGTACCCAGGATCAGCAATCCCGTTACCAACAAAATAATGATCAAGGCGGGCAAGTTGATGATGCCGCCAGAAAAGGGCGATTCAATAAACGTCTTCGGCAGCGCAATGCCAAAAGTGCTTTTGAGCAGATCGACGAGGTACCCCGACCAGCCAATAGCTACAGCGGCGGCTCCCACCGCGTACTCCAGAATCAAGTCCCAACCAATAATCCAGGCAATGAGTTCACCAAGCGTGGCATACGAGTAGGTATAGGCGCTGCCTGATATAGGCACCGTGCTGGCAAATTCAGCGTAGCAGATGGCGGCGAGACCACTGACGATACCAGCCACTACAAACGAAAGTATCAGCCCTGGCCCCGCGTATTTCGCGGCAGCCACGCCGGTTAGCACGAAAATACCCGTACCAACGATAGCGCCAATGCCCAGCAGCGTAATGCTCACCGGCCCCAGCGTGCGTTTGAGTCCATGTTCCTTGTCTTCGCTCTGTTGCAGAATGAGTCCAACGGGTTTGATCCGCAGCAGGGGATTCTTTTGCGTGGTTGCCATATCCGTCTCCTATTCTGGATTCGTCCACGATGATTTTTTCGCTCCGCGCTACAGTATTTCTGCTCTTATGGACACGATGGGGATGAGATATTACCAGAAATACCACGAAACAGAACAGGATGAAGTTTCGCTATTTCAGCGCCGCAACCAGATCAGGCAGCAAATTCTCGGCGTCCGGTGAGCCGAGCCCAGTAATCGGGTCCCAACCCGTTGTAGCGGAATAACCAGGTACGTTCACGCCGTGCAAGCGCATACTGTTGTTCCCCTGCGTAATATCGTGGAAGTCCGCTGTGTAGCGATTGGACATTGCCAGTTTGTAGAGCGCGGCATTTATGAAGCCCAGACCCTTGCCCGCCATCTGGTCGGCTATCGCCATCAGGCCCGCCCACAGCGGCGTGGAGGCGCTCGTCCCACCGGCAAGGCTCCATATGCCCGCCTCGTAGAAAACCAGGCCAGTCAGAGGATCGGCGTCGGCGGAAACATCTGGCACGCCGCGCCGCCCTTTCAGCATGGCTTGCACAGAGGCTGGCAGCATCTTCTGAAAGTCGGGCGTAGTGAAGAACTGGCTGAAGCCGCCGCCGCTGAGGTTCCACGCCACTTCGGAGGTGCTATTGCCCTGGCGCAAGAGCGAGGTGCCGCCTACAGCAGTTACCCAGGGGTCGTCTGGTGTGAAGTTAGT
>JBOGTO010000656.1:0-1879 GCA_050695155.1 Ktedonobacteraceae bacterium | reverse complement strand
CGTGATGACGTTCTCTCGATAAATATCTTCTCAAATTGAGATAATATGTTATACTTATAAACCTGAATATAACTATCTAACGAGTTAGTTATGATGAATTAGTAGCCGGGGGGAATTATGAAATATTTCTTCAAATCGAAATTGCTCCATCTGTGGCTTTTTTTGTTTGCGCTGAGCATGGTAGTATCGTTAGCAGTGACTGGTATTCATGCGCAGGCAACACATGCAGCGGTTCCATCCAACCTTTCACGGGTGTATCGTTCCGCGCAAACCACAAACCACTCATCAGCCAAATTCGATAGTAGCACACCTGATTGGCCGGAGTTTCATGGAGATGCGGCGCGTGATGGTAGCCAGCCCTCAAACACTTTCTTTAGCAAAGCCAACGCCAGTTCATTGACTCCAGTTTCTGGCTTCGCGCCGACCAGCACCGCTATGTCCTCGCCAGCCATTTATCAGGGTATCGCCTACTACACCTCAAATATGCCGGTAACGAACGGCGCTACCCAGAAACTCGATGTGAGTACCATCTATGGCGTTGATGCTCTCACAGGCCAGGTACTCTGGAGCGAGCAAACGCCCGCCTGTGGAACTGGCGTGTATGCAAAACCTGAATACATTGTGTCGTCACCGGCAGTCACGACGGGGCTGGTGAATGGAGTAGCGACGACGGAGGTGTTTATCGGCAGAGGAGCCAACAAAGAGGCTAGAGGCTGCATCTACGATTTCAATGGCCTGGATGGTACGTTAATCTGGAAGTATACAACCGCCAACCAGGTTAATAGCAGCCCGGCTATTATGGCTACCAACAACGGTACTCTGGTAGTCGTGGGTGACAACAACGTTTATGTTCACGCCTTCTCTGTGAATTATAATGGCTCGCTCGGCGGCAACGGCATACAGGTCTGGAGCTATAACAACAGCAATGATCCGCCTCCACCCGGTTACGCGCAATATTGCCTGCCTGCTCCGACACTCTGCGGCGATGCCGTCTGGAGTTCTCCTGCCGAAGGTCTGGTGATGGTAAATGGAACACCTCACCACTATGCCTACTTTAGCGTGGGCGCGGAAGCAAACACGGTAGGGCGTATAGATGCTATCGATATGGACAATCTTGTCAACAACAGCCCTACCCTGCCATGGTCTTTCTGGGACATACATCCCCAGTACGATAATGATTTTGGCGATATTGTCGCGCTTACTGATGCCAATGGCTTCGCTATCCGCGTGTATAGCGGCACGAACAATGGCGATATGTATGGCGTTGACGCCATCACCGGCTCTCTGTATTTTGACTTTAATATTCCTGCATACCTGGGCAACGCGAAGGACAGAATTCATTCAACCGGGGCCTTACTCACTATCGGTGGCACAACCGAACTTATCTTTGGCTCAGGCGGCTCTAAGGAGAAACTGGGACCGAACAATGGTCATATCTGGGCGCTCGATGCCCTCTCAACCAATCCCGTTGGTACCGTTCTCTGGAAGTCACAAGATTTCGGTAGCGATATCGAATCCTCTCCCGTCATTCTCAATCAGGATGCGAACGCGGTAGGTTTCATCGCTGGTCCTTGGACAAAAAAGACCGCTGCGCGCGGCGATTTACTGGCCTTCGATCCCGCGACCGGCGCAATCTTAGCCGACTATCAAGTTTTTAACCATTTGTACGGCACAGTCTCATCCGTCGCCGTATACGGCGGGCGTGTTTATGTAACGGAAGGCTATTTGCTTTACGGTAATACCATCGCTGGCGGTGGCCTCGCATCCTTTCAATGCGCTGGCTGCCTATGATAGTTCTGATTATCCGTAGGAGCCGCTCTAATGAATGTTGACGATCAAATTCGTCCCTGTCATTCTGAGCGCAGCGAAGAATCTCACT
>JBOGTO010000655.1:0-27402 GCA_050695155.1 Ktedonobacteraceae bacterium | reverse complement strand
TACAGATTATTTTCTTCATCCCATAATCGCGTCCCTACACCCAGCCGCCGCTCTTAGAGCTACGGAAAACTGCATCGATCACCCGCATATTGGCAACGGCATCTTCAAGGGGCGTTGGCACAGCCGTATTGTTTAAGACAGCCTGGGAAAACATATCACCCTGCAAGGTATATTGATTACAGGTTTCCAGCAGGATTTCGTCTACCGTATCTCCATGTTGGTACCACATTTTACATGGTCGATCCGTTGGAGCGTTGAAGGGTATCTCTATTTCGATTCTCCCCCTGGTGCCAAAGATGTTGACTCGCTGGTATGATGTCAACTGCGTCGAACAGGTAAACGTCGAGGTGCCGCTTCCGAAGTCCAGTATGCCGGAGTCGAGGCGATCGGTATTAAGCTGCGGATCGTATTCTACAACAGCAGATACGCGCTGCGGTTCAGCGCCGAAAATAAAACGCGACAACGAGACGTTATAACAGCCGACGTCCAGCATACCGCCGCCGCCAACCTCGGCGATGTTGCGAATATTGTTTGGGTCGTCATTATAGTAGGAAAAGAACGATTGCACGGTGCGCAACGCGCCGATGCTGCCATCTCTCACCAACCGGAGCGCTTGCTGCCATTGTGGGTGAAAACGATACATGAACGCTTCCATGACCTTCAGCTTAGGATACTGTTTAGCAGCATCCACCAGTTTTTGCGCTTCGGCGGCAGTGGGAGCAATGGGTTTCTCGCACAGCACATGCTTGCCAGCTTCCAACGCCTTAATCGACCAGGGTACGTGCAAGTGGTTGGGCAGTGGATTATAAATAGCATCTATGTCCGGGTCCGCCAGCAAATCCTCGTATGAGCCATAGGTTTTAGGAATACCCAGTTGCTGCGCCACAGACTGTCCTTTTGCCAGATCGCGTGAAGCGATGGCCGTAACTTCACAATAGGTACCTTGCTGCATTGCCGGGATAACCGTAGCCATACCAATATGGGCTGTGCTAAGAACGCCCCAACGAACTTTACTCATAGAGAGTGATGCCTTTCTAAGAAATAGCGACAACAGATCATGCCAGGCGCAGCTTCTCGGCAAAGCGCAACACGGCATGGGTAGGCTGGCTCAGCCATTGACGCAGCAGCGTAATCAGCAGGGCCGCGATCAATCCATCGAGCGCGCCGCCCAGTATATCACCTGGATAATGTATCCCCACGTAAACGCGGGCCACACCTATGATACATGCTATCACAAAAGCGACGATCAAGAGCAACACCAGGACAGCCAGCGAAGAGGATGAGGGCTGTTTTCCCTCTAGTAAACGCCTGCGCCGCGCAGCAGAGATAGCGGAGATTAAAGCGAAAAGTAGCATACCAAATACCGCAAACGACCACGCGCTATGATCGCTGGGAAACGAAGCATCAGCAGGATGGGTTATCAATTGATGGACAGTGTGCGTAATGAATGGACGCGGCTCGAAAATGAACTGTTCAAGCAACAGGTTGAACGCATAGGCAAGCAAACAGGCGAATGCTACCCATAGCACTACCGCGCGCCGCTCCTCAAGCACCTCCGCCTCACCAGGGCGCAACGCCCGTTTGCGCCAGTTCAGTGGCACACCCCACACTAATAGCAAGAGTAGCGGCCAGAAGAAAATCAACGAATTGGCGCAAAAAATCATGATACTATCAAAAAGGGGATGCGAACCAGCAGGCGCATTGATTTGCTGAAATAGCATATAGTTCAATTGTAATAGAGAAGACACCGGGACAAATTCCTCCTATCAATTTGGATAGGCACATTATAAAGCTTGATGAGCATTTGCGCTACTATATGTTCACGGGCAGGGCGATCTAAAAGTGGCCTGAAAGGCGACCCTGGCGGTCGCCTTCCGCCTTCACTCGACTTTTACATGGCCCTGGTTCACGGGTTGGGAGCTGACGCTCGAAGCTTAACCGATGGGCGGCGTTGGTGAAGGCGGTGGCGGCGGCATACAACTCCATGTGACGGTCGCCTGGTTGTTGTTTTGATCGACGAACGTAAAGCTTGCATTCGCGCAGGGAATCGACAAAACGACGACTTGCTGCGAAGTCTGGCTCGCTGTGAGTTGACCATTAGGAGGGCTGAATGAGGCATTAGTTCCACCTATTCCTGTAGGCGCGAACCAGTTGAGAGTTCCGGCTGTGGTCTCGCCCACCGTCACCGCGCAAGTATACGTCCCATCGCTATTTTGTGAACAATTGCTTGAAGTCGGGTCTAAATTGAGCGGTGTTACCTGTATCGCTGGCGTTGGAGTAGGCGATGGAGACGGGGTTGGAATCGGAGTGGGAGATGGGGTAGGAGATGGCGTTGGTGAAAGGGTCGGCGAGGGCGACGGGGTAGGCAACAACGTAGGTGTAGGTGAGGGTGAAGGAGGTATTGATGTTGGAGATGGCGGTAAAGTCGGCGAGGACGATGGCGTGGGTGACGGTGAAGGTGAGGGCGTGGGTGTATTACCAGCAAGCAGCGTCAGCGAAACCGGGATGGTTACATTCCCGCCATTCGAGTGAATAGTGATGCTCGTGGTATTGCTGCCTGCTTGCAGGCTGCTATTATTCGTATCTACTGTCACCTGGATATTTTGCGGCACGCCTCCTGGCTGCACACTGCCAGTAGTGGAACTTAGCGAGAGCCAGCTAGCAGTGCTGGCGCTGATCTGCCATTGCAAGGCCAGCGTTCCCTGATTGCCTACGGTAAGGGTATTCGTCACCCGCTGCCCCAATGTGAGTTGACCAAAATCGAGGTTCAAGGGATTCACCCTCAACTGCGCCTGTTTGGTCGCGGCGGGCGGGCCAACATTCATATGCACTGCAATGCGCGTATCACCGCCGTTTGAATGCAGCGCTATCTCACCGGAATATGTCCCCTGGGCGATATGGCTGGTGTCGACAAGCGCGTATAAGGCATCTTGCGCTCCGCCTGGTTGAAGCACGCCGTTGCTACTCTGCAAGGAGAGCCAGGGGGAGTCACTGGTAGTAGCGCTCCAAATGAGCGACGAGCCGCCATTATTACCAATCAACACCGATTCTGCTATCTTGCTACCCTGGGGAATGGTACCAAAATCGAGCGTGGAAGGATTGATTACCAGGCGAGCCGCTTGAGCAAGTAAGATAAAAGTTATATCCGCGCTGCGTGAAGCAGTACTCTCTTTCGCGTGCAGCACATTCCTACCGGCAGGCCAGCTACTTTGCGCTACCACGTTCGCGTCGAAGGCCCCTGTGAGGCCAACTACAATCCCGCCATTTGAATTATGTAACAAGCCCACCAGATTTGCCGCCCCCGCTTGCTCGCCCATCGACGAATTCGATTCTGCCAGGGGCGCGGGCAGGCCGTTATCGATAGTGAGTATGATGGTGCCTCCTGGCACAAAACCCCGCCCGTGAATTTGTAATATACCACCAGCATAGACGGAGCCACTACCGCTCATGGAAAGCGCTGGCGCGCTTGCCAGCACAAAAATTATCCCGCCAGAAGCCAGAACCACAATGGCTACTAGTAGCACGATGGCCCATTTCACGGCAATTCCTGTTGCTGCTTGCGAGGTTGTTGCCATGCCGGTATGATGCGTTCGTCTGAGATGAAAGCGATGCGCGTGTGACGTTTTCGCGTGTTGATGCTCCACGCGCTCGTGTCGATGCCTCCAGCGCCATTTCTTCACTGGTGGATGCTGGTGATGTGGCGGAGGCGCATATTGTCCCCATGTATGTTGAGGAGGGGATGATGGAGCCTGCTGAGCCAGTTCATGCAATGGCGGGGTATTCCCTGCAACATGCGGTGTTCCCTGCACACCAGGTCCACTGATCGGTTGTGGCGTTCCCTGAACGGCTGGCACACCGCCAATTTGCGGAGTTCCTGGCACGACTGGCACATTGGCCGCCGGAAACTGCCCCAATTCCCCGGCTACCAGTGGAGCAATGCCACCGATCCACTCGGTAGAATTATCATCATCTTGAGGGTCGATATACTGCCACGTTTGCAAGCTGGCGTCTTCCAGTCTTACTTCGTCACTTGCAAATTTCCCGCAATTCCTGCAAAAACGCGCTTGCGCGGATAATTCAGTGCCACAATAACCGCAAAACTGCATTGTCTTTTCCTTAGAACAGGCAGATCACGTCAAACAAGCGGGCAGCGTTATACTTTTGGGTGTTGAATAAAATCCCTCGCCTGTAGTGTAACAAATAATAGACGCTTAATCAATGGAGAAATGGGGGATGTGATGAAGCATTAATCAGCCGCAAGTGATGCCCGCAAAGCCGCCATAGCTTGCTCTACAGTGAGCAAGCGGCCACGACGGTACGCTTCCTTTAAGGTTTTTTCATCTGCGCGAGAGTGAATCTGCATGATCATTTCTGGCACAACGGGAAAGTTAGAGAGCCAGGGGATTGAGCCAATAGAGCCGAGCAAGCCACTGGATGCGCCCCATAGTTGCAAAGCCTGTATACTAGCCGTCTTCGCATCCGGTTTCTCTCGTATGCCAACCGCGAAACCCAACAAACCCATACCGGTGCCAATAAATTGTTTATAATCCAGTTCCTGGCTTATTTCAATACTCCGCACCAGATTAGCGACAGCCCCGCTGAGGTTATGCTCCAGGATCATAATGCCGCCCTGATCTTTCAACACATCCGCAACCGCGCTTCTATCGCCAAGTTGCTCAAATATTGCTTTGCTTTGGGTATGGTAGGAGCGCATCAGTTCAAAATTGCCGGCAAAACCAGCCAGGTCGCCCAGCAAAAAGAGGATTTGCGCGCGTAACCACGCATCATCAGCCGAGAGTAATTGCAGACCCTGCTCGAAGAGAGATTTTGCCAGTTCATTCTCACCCTGGGAGATGGCCGGCCAGGCGCGATGATACAGCGCCATAGCTAAACCCGCGCGGTCATCCAGTTGTCGCCAGAGCGCGATACTTTCTTCGGCTGCCGCGATGCACCTGCTCTGCTCGTTTTGCAAACAATACAGGCGGGCAAGCCCGCTCAAAGCGCTGGCGCGCGCCGCGATAGTCGTCTTTCTCGCGCCAGCTCGGCATGGCAGCTTCACAGCCGCTTCCAACCAATTCCTGCCTTCGATCATGTACCCCTGCCATTCCCAGAACGGCCCGAGCGCGGCGGCAAGGCGCAGGGCTACTTCATCACCACATATTTCAACGCCGCTTTCACTCATCCTCATGCTGGCACCATCTTCGGCGCGTTCAAGCGACCATTCCAGAGCAGCGCGGAAATTATCCTGTTCGGCTCTCAGCCGCGCCAACCAGGTCAGTTGTTGCGCCCCCCTCAATCCTAACCCGGCTTCTTCCGCCAGGTCGAGGTAATAGCAGGCGTGCCAGTCTTGCAGGCGTTCGATTTCGCCATGCGTCTTCAGCCGCGCCAGCGCATATTCGCGCAGCGTCTCCAGCATGGTAAAACGTGTCAAGGCATTCGTTGTCGTCAACTTTACCAGCAAACTATTACTCAACAGGTGATCGAGCAGATCAAGCGCAGTTTCCGAAAGAGAGAAGTCTTCCTCGTGCAGAACCTGGGGCGAGACAACCGCCTGCGCCATCGCCTCCACTGCATCGAGGGACCAGCCTCCATTAAATACGGCCAGGCGCGCAAACCAGGTCTGCATGTTGGGAGAGAGCAGATCGTAACTCCATTTGATGGTATTAAGCAAGGTACGCTGTCTGTCTGGTAAATCCCTGGGTCCGCCTTTCAACACATCGAGCCGCGCCCCTGAGAGCTTTTCCAGCAGTTGCTGCGGTGTCAACAATTTGATACGCGCAGCCGCCAGTTCTAGCGCGAGAGGCAGGCCATCCACTCTGGCGCAAATCTGGGCAATAAGCGGAGCGTTTTCGTTGGTTAAAGCAAAGTCGGACTTGACCAGCCGGGCGCGTTCTATAAAAAGCTGCACTGCGCCATACTGCGCCGCGTTCTCTTTATTCAACACTACACCAGGTGCAGGCATCGTTAGAGGCGGCACTTCAAACTCGTGTTCACCTGAGAGGCGCAACACGGCTCGACTGGTAACAAGCACTTTGAGTCCGGGCGCGGCTGCCAGCAATTCATCAACCAGCGTTGCCGCATCCGCGACCTGCTCAAAATTATCGAGGATGAGCAGCAGTTTCTTATGTCGCAGGTAAGTAATCAGGCTTTGCATGGGCGGAGAGTCGGGCGAGGATTGAATATAGAGGCTTTGCATGATACTCTGCAAAACGAAGGCGGAATCACGTAGCGTAGCCAGGGATACAAAGCGCGCGCCCTGCGCAAAGCTCCCGATCAATTGGTTCGAAACATGTTGCGCGAGGCGCGTCTTACCGCTCCCTCCCGGCCCAAACAGCGTCACCAGGTGGGTATCGTCTCGCAAGAGCAATGCGCGGAGCCGTTCCACCTGTACCTCGCGTCCAACAAAACGGGTGCGTGGAGCAGACAGATTATGCTGCGGCGCTTCCTCCTCAAGCAAGCTGAGAGGTGGCCCTTTCCACTCCTCGTCGCTGAAAATATCCGGCTTCAATTGCGCCAGTTCGAGGAGTTGGAGGACTTCTTCTCGCGTGTTAATGGCTCTCCATTCAGCCAGTATCAGGATAATTTGCGTTACTTCATGATCGAATAGACGAGCATTGTTCGTGCCGTTTAATTTACGGCTGAGAACTTTAGAATCAATATGCATTTCTTCGGCAAGTTGATACTGCTGCCGTTCTGCCTCGTGCAGACGGTTGCGTAGATATGCCTTAAATGCTCCCAGGTTACTGTTTTTCAACTTACATCCTGCAAGGACAGCATACTGCCCTTTTGCGATAAATTAGTAGATTTTGCAGTAGATTTGCAGCTAGGTAAGGTGATACCGCACTTAGTATACTTCAATCATATGCGTGTTTCAAGGCAAAACGGGGGGAAAGTTTCGTATGCATACACTCCACATTAATGCTCAGAGCTATGGCAAGGTCTCTGAGATATTTCCAGAGGAGCCAGAAAACATCGAACTGATGATAGAGGATGCCGCGAGCCTTGTCCTGGCGGACCTCTTTGAAGAGGCTATCGTAGATGATATTTCGGTCCGCTTCTCTCCACCAGCGCGTACCGGTCATCGAGATAGCGCCATCCACATTCAGGCGCAGTGTACGCTCGAATCCTTTACACTGGTTCCACGCACTCTGGAGTACATCCAACTGGCTGTAGAGGAAGGCATTTGCGCCATCCTGAAAGAGCTGTTTGGGCCGGTGACTATCCAGCGGTTGGTTATGGAACCATCTATCGTCGCATAGACACGCTATGTGGCGAGTCAACATCCTTCCAGGCGAAAGATTGGGAAGTGTAGTACTCCGTCAAGCTTGATGAAGCCGCCCTGGCTGTCATTCCTTGCAGGCGACCGCCTGAAGAGGTCTTGAAGAATCTGCCGCCGACTGGAGATTCTTCGCTGCGCTCAGAATGACAGTGAAAGGAGTTCAATGAGGCCTGGCAGACTGGTAGCGGACGCGATCAATCGCGTCCCTACACTCCACTTATCCCCAGTGCTGATTTTACTCATCTTGAACGAGTTCGGTCAACTGCTTCAGGGCCTTCGGATCATTGACAGATAACCAGCATTTCCCAGGAATCATAAATGAATAGAGCCGCCGCTCCGAAGCCAGAAGAGGAAAAAGCCTGCTCTCGAAATCCACTTTTTTTGTAAGATCGAACAGCTTGATAAAGTAGTCGTAGACGCCGGGTGAGAAGACGGTGACGCCTACGTGAGTTGGTATGGGGATATGCGGGTACATTTCGATTTGCTCGACGACACCGTCGCCGATCTTCATACCGGTATAGGTATATGGGGTGCCATCAACCACAATGGCGGTAGCAAGCATCCCTCTTTGCACGCCCGCCAGATGCCCCGCGACGATGTCGTGGGGAAAGCTTCCCTCGTACCTGATGATCTGGTCATCCGGGTTGTGGACGATCAGGCTTTTGTCGCCCGGAATGGAGCCGTTGTCGAGGGCATTACGTATAGCTCCTCCCCTGCCAACCGGGCGTTCAGGATCGTGGCTATACGTGATGCGCACCCCCAGACGACTCCCATCGCCTAATGTGTCGATAACAGACTGGGCGTGATGAAACACCAGAGCCACAAAGTCGTGAAAACCCGCCTCTCTATAAATACGAATGGTTCGCTCGGTCATGGTCTCGCCATTAGGCAAACGCAAAGCCGTTTTATGGACCTGCTGAGAATCGGTAACAGCTTTGAGCCGCGCACCCTCTCCGCCTACAGCAAGAGCAACAACACACTTATTTGCAAATTCCTGCAACTCGGCGCTACTGATGTGAACTGTTTTCCCTGGGCTATAGATCGCCTTTCCGAAATTATCTAATGCTGCCTTCATCGGCACTCCTTCCCAAAGATAGGTATCATGGCTGCCAGTATATCATATCCACGCAAGAAGAAAGCTGTACCATTTGAATTGAAGATGGGGCAGGAATGGACTGCATACAACCTCCTGAAGTCTTGCACTATTATCGATATATAGATTACTGATTGCCTCTGCGAATTCTCGTTGCCAGATACTCTAGCGTCCCTTTCTCACAGAAGGCCCGCGTAAGGCTGACGGGAAACGGTAGTTGTAATCCCTGGAGTTGTGACTCCTCCCCCACAAACACAAACTCGACCGGAAATCCCTGCCGGTGAATTTCTTCAGCCATGCCAACATCTGATCTACTGTCTCCGAAGGCGATAAAATACTCGGGTTGTAGCCGCTGTTCTCGTAGCCATACCAGAACCTGTTGCGCCCCCAGCGCCTTCCCGAGGAGCTTATCCTCAACATCTGTGGCTATCCTTGTCGGGTCAACTCTGAACTGGTCGGCCAAACGGTAGCGCTCCAACATGGCCTGTAGGTCATCTGCCAATCTCTCCTGATCCGCTTTGTACTGCGCGAAATCGGCTCCAGGCTTAAACTGGGGAGAGAGCACGGCCTCTTTCTCTTCACCGGGAAACATGGTCTCTGAGTAGCTTGCAGCGATAAGCTGTAGAACTTCAGCGCGCAGAGTATCCGGGATTAGCGCTATGCCGGTGGCCGCAACAGGCATCTCCCTCTCCCCTTTCATGTTGAAAGCGATCCGAAATGCTCCTTTTTGATACACGACGCAGAGCCTGTTCATGACACTTCTCTTCGATACCCTTGCTTCGAAGTAAGGAAGAATGTCGCGGAGTACCCAGCGTAGCCCTCTCCCTGTGTTAAATGCTACAGGCTCGTCCCGCTCGAGTATGGCGACAATCTCCTCTACAACTTCTAACTCTATCTCACCCGTGACTGGTTCGGTGATAACTCCGTCAATATCGAAAAGGAGCATTTCGGGAATAACCGTAGCGAAGTCCGATTCGAGACTCCCAAAGGGTCTATGACCGTCAGGCTGAACTGGCTCAGAGAATGACGACATGAGGCGTATTATCTCCTTTCTCCGCTACGGGTCAAGATGCAAACCGTCGCAAGTGGACCCTATCTACTACAGAATGATTTCCCAGATCCCAAAGATACAAAGTGTCCGCCTTGTATTCATACAGGAGGCGCATACTATTACTTATATAGCAAACCCAGATAGCCTCCCTGACCTGGCGCAGGCGATGCGCGTTGAGTGATGGATGGCTCGGGTTCTCTACAAGTAGATCGATTTTATTTCTGACGATTCTCTGCATTTGTGGAGTGAGGCGCTTCCAGGCCTGCCGGAAATTAACAGTCATTCTCACCTTTACGCTCATAGCAAACCTCCTTTTATTATAAGAAGCATTCGATCAAAAATCACTGCCCCTGTCTCAATTAGTAGAAGCCAGGGAAAGAGGTACATGTTGCATCGAGCTTACAGGTTTCACGGCGCAAGACCCAATATGCATAGGTTCGCTTTATTAGTAACCTCACTCTTCAAATTCAGGTTCAACAATGTCCAGGGTAATGCGTTCTCGCTGTCTTTTCAATACCAGAGATGCCATCTCCCGAACCTGCCAGTCTGCGTCTTCTAAGGCGGCCATTAAAATATGCGTGGGAGTACGTGTTCCCAGTTCTCCCAGCGCGCATAGTGCTGCTGCTCGAACGGTGGCGTTTTCGCAGTTGAGCAGGTTTTCCAGAGGAGTCGATATTGGGACGCTTTCTCCTAACTTCCCCAGCGCCCATGCTGCTGCTGCCTTCACGTCATCTGCTGGATCATCTAATACCGCGAGTAAAGGTAAGGGATTTACCGGCATATAGTCTGCCAGGTCTCCTAAAGCGCGAGCAGCAGCAACCCTTACCACGGAACTAGTATCGTGCATCATGATAGCGATCAACGGCTCAAGCGCAGCTTTTTCCCCCAACTTACCTGACCTGCGCGTGACCGCTGCTCGCACTCGCCAATCAGAATTGCGCATACCTGCAAGGAGAGCCGGAAGCAAGCCAGTTTCTGGTAAATAGCGATTTCCTAATCCCAGGAGGGCCAGGATATGAGAAGTAAAGAGGTCAGAGGGCGCTTTGGAGTTGGATTCAGAGGCATCACGAGGAAATTGAGAATCACCTGACTGCTGAGCATCATATGACATGTAATATCCCTTTCCTTCTTTCCTCTCGCAAAACCTCTAAATAATACAAGCTCATGGTAGAGTTTAGAGTTGCGACCTCATGTAGTATAGCCTTTGTTATGATAACTAAGAATATCATTTTTGAGATCTGATTGTTTTGTTAGATCCCGTTTGGCGCAAACGGCAGTGTTCAAATCTCGCAGGCTATAAAAGATAAAACCAGTTACATCCATTAGAGTTGCAACAATTTTGCAAAAAGCTCATGTGGTCGCAACACTAACACTTAAGAGCATCCCTGGGAGGAAGCAGCTAACTACTCCCTCCGGGAATCTTTGAGAATGGAAAACAATGCTCCTCCTATTGTAGCGGCTTCATATGCTGCCGCAGCCTCTTGAGGCCCCTGTGGATATAGGAACGTACAGTAACTGGTTTCATCTCGAGCTGGGCGGCTATCTCTTCATTGGTGAGGTCATCATGAAAGCGGAGACGCATAATCGTTCGATAGGGATCTGCGAGCTGGTTAACAAGCTCTGCCATATGACTTTGAGCCTCGGAAATTTCCAGTATGGCCTCTGGAGACACATTATGGTCATCCTCAATTTCAAAAACAGGATGCTCTTCAGAAACGTTGTCAATTGAAAGGTCTTGCCCGAAAGGGTTTCTCCTGCGCAACGATTTTAGAAACGCGCGTTTCGCAATCGTAAAGATCCATGCCCTGGGGTCGAACGTTCCCCTGGATGGTACCCCATGCGCTTTTAAGTGCTTGAAGGCGTTTAAGAGGGCCTGTTGCACGATATCCTCTGCCTCGTCGCTATTACTGCTGAGTCGGAGTGCGAAGACTTCCAGCTGCGGCCTATAGGTTTCCAGGAGATGTTCGAAGCAGTGGGCGATAATGCTATTGTAGAGCCAGAGCCAGAATAGCGGCGCTTGAATGGCCCACTGCTCACAATGACCAAGTTGTTGTCTGGCACAGGTAAAAATTTCCTCGGCTAACGCCACAACTGCTCTACCCTGTTCCAGCTTATCTTTATTCAAAAGTCCCTGCACAGCATTGTACATGTGGGTTTGATATGCGGCAAGGAGTTCGCTGAAACAGCGCTCCACCGTGAACTGATAGAGCTTCGTCCAGAGATGCTGATTAAGAAGCTCATCAGGCCTGAGGTTTTTCAGATACCCATACATCTGTAAAAAAACTACAGAAGCAAGTGAATCGGCATTGCTTGTTTCTTCAGGACGCCTGGCATTGAGAATCTGCCGAACGATATCGCGCACCTCATTGTGATACGTCTTGATGAACACCTCGAAGTGAACATCTACATCTACTGCCAGCAATGAGCGCAACGCTGTCTCAGAAAACAGAGGCGAACCGTTTCCAGGATCGAATTTACCCATGATTTCACTCCTTTGCCTCATCTGTGTTGAGGTCCTTGCGCAACACGAGTAAGGCGAGGTCTAGCAGCCAGGGCCGTTTCAAAGCGTGAGGGGGTCTACGCGCCAGTCCACGCTTCTTCCGGTACCTGGCTCCCTCTTTACTGAGTAAAGAGGAGCTTGCAGAGTTCAATTGTGGTTTCGAAACCTGTATATTCGCGCGATTCTTAAGTAGAATATAGCCTATGTAATTTTTGCACGAGATACCCAAATTCATGCTGTGATACAGCCTTGAGAAAACCAATCATACGCAGGAAAGAATGCTTAGACTGCTATGGAATAGCCTGGGTAGAAGTCTACCTCGGTGCAACAAAAATGCTTATTCTGGCTTCAAATAGTATGATCAGTGCGTTGTTGATCCACACGCAGGTCGAGGAAGAAATATGAGCGAAGCCTGTATTTTGCTAATTTATCGGAGAGGCGGAGCCTCAGGAGGTATGTAAGTTTTGAAAGGGATGAAACGAAGAGATTTTCTCAAATTAGCTCGAGATATGAGCGCCTGTGCCGTCATTCCGGGCGCAATGAGGAGCATGGGAACAAACGCACCGCTCTTGATGAAGTATAGTCTGGTGGATCTCGATCATGCCGAATATACCGTGTCAGAACTACAAAACCACTTTCATCGTGGGAACGCAAGCTACGTACTGAAGGAAGCGAAACGCTATCTTCGCCAACTTGAACAAACACCATTGCCGGCTGAAATAACTCGTGCCACGGAAATCCAAATGCGCTTCTATATGCTATTAGCGCGCGCTCAAGAGTGCTTGCTTCCCTGGTACGAACGGGTCTCTCCCACGATCGGCACATACGATTACATTGAGGCAGCAATACTCTCAAAGTTACCTCAGAGTTCTTACCCTCGACATCATGCACAGCTATTAGCGCGTCGCGCCCCGCTCTATCGTGAATCAGGCAATATGGGGAAAAGCCTGGAGCAATTCACGCTAGCTCTGAACCACTGTCATAACGAGGTAGCAGATACTGAGCTACTTGTCGAGCTATACTACAGCCGCGCGCATATCTGGGCGATTAAAGGAGACGAACGGCTCTGGCAGATCGACCTTCAGCGAGCAAAGGAATACGCACAAAAAGCGGGTCATGCCAGCAGCAACTTATTGCGCCTGGCCATGTATACAGAGGGCGAGGGCTACAAGCGCCTGGCTTTTAATAAGCGTCTCGACATTACGAAGGATCGCCGGGCCTGGTGCGCAACGCAAGGGATCGCGCGTTTTCAATATTCGCACCTGGAAAAGAGCCAATGGGTAGGTCATGCTATTCTTAACCAGGTGGCGGAAGCTCAATGTTTAATCTTGCTGGAACCGGAGGAAGCCATACGCCGGGCTGAAAGTTTGCGGGGAGAAGCACAACGGCTCTATCCCTCCATTGTCCAGAAGATTGATCGCACGATTAACGCTGCGCGCCAGCATTTGCAGTAGCTGTTTTTAGCTAATTTTGAATATTTGCTCTGAACATCGTCGAAATAGTAAGGTAGGTAGAGTGATTTAGAAATCAGGGGAACTATTGGCAATTTTATGGCTAAACCGGCAATTTTATAAAAAACACATCGTCTCGTAAGCCATATTAGCATTTGCGCGTCAGCTATTGCTGTAGTATATTGTAGTTGTGATAAACGATGTGTTTGAAAGGAAAGAGATTCTTCTGTTTTAAAAAGAAATGATCAGGCTGGAGTCGAGTCCTTTGCTCGCTGTTGCATGTAGTGACGAACTGGCTAATGCATGGGAGACCTGTATGTCCAGAACAGACCATAATCTCGATCACGAACACGAAAGCGTCCAGTCAAGAACGAAAGTTCATCAGAGTGGCAGGGGTCGTCGTGCCAACAGGGTTAGCAAAAAGGAGAATCCCCTCGGGAGTTTTCTTCAAAGCAGGATGGAGCGCAACACGATTACTCAGACGGATTTTGCGCGGATGATTGGCATCTCGCGCGATAAAGTCAGACGACTCATTTCACGAGACCCACAGCCGATTGAGATACAAGATTGGCTCGTTGCGCGTATCATTCAAGCTCTGGATATGAGCGCTACGGAACAAGAGGAGTTCAATAGACTCCTGTCAGGTGGCAGATCTATAGATTCCCCTCCGCCAATACTCCCAGAAGCAAGCGCTATTGACGCTACTGGTACAGCTTCTGAAGGTGCTGTGTGGCTTTCGATACCCAGCGCAAGTGTAACACTTGCGCTGCCCGCAAAAAGGCAGGAGGTCACAGAAGAAAAATATGCAGATGAGCGCGGGCGCAAAGCGGTAGAACCCCAACCGGGTATTGGAACGTTCCTCGCGGAACATCTTCAAGCGAAAGGTATCAAACGTAGTGATCTCGCCAGGACTGTAAAGGTCGATCCGGCGACTGTCACACGACTTATAGAGGGAAAAACTGCCATTCGCGACGAAACCCGAGAGCAAATTTGCCTGGCGCTCGGTCTGAATGAAGCAGAGCGCCTTGAATTTGGCAGGCTTATTCCGAAAGGACGAACAGCAGATATTTCGGTTCATAAGTATTCAAATATTGACTTCGAATGCCTTATTGAACGCCTTCTGGAACTTCATGGATATTATGAGAAAGGACAAGCCGAATATGTCTTGTTGGAGGCACGCCGATTCTACCAGCAGTTAAGAAGAGCGCCATTTACAAAAGAGGAGATACGGGCCATTGATTTGCAATGGCGTTTTGGCATGTTGAGCGGCAGCGCTAATGAGGCAGTTCAAGCCTGGGAGGATCGCGTTCTACCAACGATTAATTTATATGATCTAGTACAGAGCGACATAGAGTCTACTGGTATCTCACCAAAGAAAGCGGAGACTTATATTGCTCATATTCAGGCGCGGCGTGCTCCGCTTTATCGACAGTTAAAAGACTATGACAGGAGCAGAAGAGAATTTACAAAGGCTCTGGATGTCTATTCTCGCTATAAAGAGCCTCGCCCGGAAGATAGACGGCTAATTGTCGAGCTTTATTACAGCCGCGCTCATGTTTATGCCGTGCAGGGAAAAAGAATCGACTGGGAAAGGGATATTCAATTTGCGAGAATGTGGGCTGAAGCAGAAAAAGATGAAATGCGCCACAGGGAGTTAGTGGGGCTGGTTGACTATACTGAGGGCGAGGGATTCAAGCGGTTGGCCTTTAATGAGTACCAGACCTTTTCCAGGGAAAGCCGGGAAGAGTTTGCTCTTAAAGGTCTGGAACTCTTTAAAATTTCGCATATGGAAGAAAGCAGGTGGATAGGGCATCGCATTCTTAACCAGGTGGCGCGTGTACAGTGTCTGGCCTTTATTGATCCCGCAGCCGCGCTGAAGGAAGCAGAGAATCTTAGAACAGTGGCAGAACAACACTATCGCTCGATTATACAGAAGATTGACCAGGTCATCGATTACGCTCGCAAACAACTCCTATGAGAAGCGTGTAGGAGATGCTGGAAACAGTACAGGTCAAACTTTTCCATAAGAGATGTGGTAAGTAGTAAATAGGTGATACGAGCTATCACACAGGTAGGAGTAGTCATATGCGCAAAATAGCGTTTGATGTGAGAACTAGACGCTTAACTGGTATTTACCGCTATGGTTCGACTTTATTAGAACACCTCGACAGGCATCTACAGGAAACGGATATTAAGCTCTATCTGCTCTACAGGCCCGATACGCAGGAGCAGGCGGCGCGTGACATAAGCCGTAACTTGCCGCGCGAGCAAGTCGAATTGATAGCAGTGACTGACGACTATGGACGGATTCCTCGCTCTCACTGGATACGTGAGTGGGTGGTACGCGAGGGTATCGAGTTATACTATTCCGTTGATTTTGTGGTTGACAAGGACCTCTCGGTACCGTTCATTTATACCGTCCATGACATCTTCATGCAGAAATATCCCGAGTATTTCTATAGTTCTGATGAGGTGTTTCAGAGACGGTTCGGAGCGGAAGAGTTCAACCTGATGCTCAGGGACCTGGAGGCGATTAAGGCATATGTTCCGGCCAGGTACGCCAGCGCCAGCACACCAGCAATTACCCAATATATCTGGGCTATGAGTCATTATCTGGCAGAAAAAAGCAGGCATATTATCGTCTCCACTGAGAGTAGCAAAGCGGAATATATCAAGTATCTCGCGGTTCCGGCCTCGAGGGTAACGGTGATTCTGGCAGCAGCAGATGCCAGCTTTTTTTATCCTCGTTCAGATGAAGTGGCTCTGCTCGTTACGCAAAAATATGACATCTCCGAGAATTACTGTATAGGTGTGGGGTTAGACCTGAAGCATAAGCGTCTCCCCTGGCTGTTAGAGACGCTTGCACAGTGCCAGGAGCATTTTCCGTTGAATAGCAGGGTAGCAATAGTGGGTAATTATGATAACCCTGATCGGTGGCACCAAGTGCTAGCTGACCTGGGTCTTGAACACCGCGTTGTATTTACGGGGAGGGTCAGCGACGAAGAGTTAGCCGCGCTCTATACCAGAGCCAGAGCGCTGATTCTTCCATCTCTTGACGAGGGCTTCGGAATGCCAACGCTGGAGGCGCTGCTATGTGGAACAGAGGTGATCGTGCCAGATACGCCGGTGCTACGAGAAGTGGCCGGGTCGGCTGGACACTATTATGGGGTTCATGACCAGAACCAATTGGGGCAACTTATAACACAGGCGTTTCAGGGAACACTTCCATCACACGCAAAGTATTTTCAGAATCGTTTTGACTGGGATGCATCAGCATGTCAATTTTTAGGTCTCCTTCAGTCCATGCTGGGTGAGGAAACAACCATTGCGCCAGTTATCTCCTGATCCGGAAGAAAGTGCGCAGAAGCATGTCGTTATTCTAGGCGCTGGCCCCGCTGGTCTGACAGCGGCCTATGAACTTATGCTTCATAGCGTATCCGCAACCGTTCTTGAAAAGGACCCACACTATGTGGGCGGTATCGCGCGCACGGTTGAGTTCCACGGAAATCGTATCGACATTGGTGGACACCGATTCTTCACTAAAAATGCTGAGATAGAAGCCCTCTGGACTTCGATCCTCGGCGATGAGTTACTAGAGCGAGCGAGGCTTTCCCGCGTTTTCTCGCGCGGCCGCTACTTCAATTATCCACTTGAGGTACGTGACCTCGTGGCAAAACTGGGATTCATCGAAGTCCTGAGGTGTTCGATTAGCTATCTGTGGGCGCATATGCATCCAATAAAGGACCCGCTTACCTACGAAGACTGGGTCACGAATGAATTCGGGAGACGCCTATTTGGGATTCTGCTAAAACCGTATACCGAAAAAGTATGGGGCATGAGTACCAGCGAGATGTCTGCGGATTGGGCACCGCAACGTATCCGGCGATTAAACGTGAAGAGGCTGCTCATGACCCTCTGGCCGCTTGCGGCGTCAGTCAATGGCGAACTTACCAGGACTCTCGTCGATCATTTCCGCTATCCGAGGTTAGGGCCAGGCCAAATGTGGGAACGGCTCCAGGCTATGTTGGAGACCAGGGGACAGATGGTGTTCTTAGGAAGGGAGGTCGTAGGGATTTATCATAATGGCGCACGGGTTACACATGTAGTGGTTCGGGATGAGTGTGGGGGGATACAAGAAATCCAGGGAACAGATTTTATTTCGACGTTGCCGCTCCGCGATCTGGTGAATATGTGCCACCCACAGCTATCGCATGAGGTACAAGAGGCAGCCAGGGCATTGAAGTACCGGGATTCTCTAACAGTCGCGCTGCTCGTCAACAAGGAAACCGTATTCCCGGATAACTGGGTTTATCTACCAGACCCAGAAGTGAAGGTGGGCAGGATTCAAAACTTCAAGAACTGGAGCGACGCAATGGTAGTGGACCCGAAGCAGACCTGCCTGGGTCTGGAGTATTTCTGTACTTCTGCTGGTGACTTATGGAGTATGACCGATGAGGACCTGGTAGCCCTGGCCCGACATGAGCTAGAGACGTTAGGCATGTGTTACGCGGATGAGATCGCGGGAGGGAAGGTTGTCAGGCAAGCTAAAGCGTATCCGGTTTATGACGAGACGTACCGTATACATGTTGCCGTTATTCGGAAGTATATCGAGAGTCGGATGACGAATCTCCAATTGATCGGGCGCAATGGTATGCACCGCTACAATAATCAGGACCATGCGATGATGACCGCACTGCTAGCCGCAAGAAATATTGCGTCGGGATCGAGGCTAGACCCATGGAAGGTGAATACAGAGGCGCAATATCACGAAGAGGAGCGGCTGCACGACGGTAGTCGACACGCGCCCAGACTATTGAGAGACAACATGATATTAGAAAAAACCGCCAAAGGATAGGGAGAGTTCTGTATGCCATTGACAGTGCAAAAACTCCAGTTGCGTATTGGTGATCTGGGCAGAATCGCTTCAGGGCCTCAGCAGCCTGTATCGACGATCACTGTGGCCCCGGCTATCGAAGCGATGGAACCGCCTTTACATAGTGACGAGGCGCGAGGGCGCAGGCTCGACATAGGCCAGATCTGGGGCGGCGAACATTGCACGAGCTGGCTATTAGCCCCTCTGCGCCTGCCCGAAGCGCAGGCTGAACAGTCGTATGTTCTCCATTTACGCTGGGAAACGGTGCCACGAGATGCATCTTCCCCCTGGGATACGGGTCCCAAAGATGGGCTGCAGTTGCAATTAGAGGCGACAGTGTTTCTCGATGGGACCGCTATCGGAGGCTTTGATTCGCGGCACCATACCCTTGCGCTACCAAACGAGTTTTGCGATAACCGGCAACATACTATAGCAATTCGAGCGTATACCCGACGGGCAGCACCATTTGGCGGGCTGGCAATACACACGCGAAATGAACGGCTCTGGCAGCTCTATCGCCTTATGCAAACGTTGTTCGATGTGTACTTGTCTCTGGGGGAGCATTCTCTGCCAGCGCACAGATTACTGGAGCTTCTCAATAATACCTACCTGCGGCTCGATTTGAGCGAAGGATGGAGAAGTAAACAGCTGACCGAGTCGGCTTATAGCGCGCTGAATTACCTGCAATCGTCCAGGCAACAGGATTTGAGCAGCATAGCATCTCCGCATATTGTTGTGAATGGACACGCTCATCTCGACGTAGGCTGGTTATGGCCGTTCTGGCGCACCCGGCAGAAGATCGAGCATACGCTTGCGAACGTTCTGGGACTGATGGACAGGTATCCACATTACTATTACAGTCAGAGCCAACCTCAATTGCTTCAGTGGCTTAAAGAGGATGCCCCCGAGATCTATGCGCGGGTCAAAGAGCGCATCCGTGAGGGGAGGATCGAGCCGGTGGGAGCTATGTGGGTTGAGGCGGACTGCAATCTCCCCTCCGGCGAATCGCTGGTGCGCCAGTTCCTGTATGGGACGCGCTTTTTGCAGCAGGAGTTTGGAATTACCCCTCATCTGATCTGGCTCCCGGACACCTTTGGATTCAGCGCGGCCCTGCCGCAAATTATGCGCGGCTGCAACATTGCCACATTTATGACAACGAAGCTGAGCTGGAATCAGTTTAACCGCATACCCTGCGATACCTTCCGCTGGCGCGGTATTGATGGTTCCGAGGTGCTGGCGCATTTCATTACTGCTCCCGATGTCAATGAAAATGCGGCATATTACACCTACAACGGACCGCTACAACCGGAGGATATTGTAAAAACATGGGAGAACTATCAGCAAAAATCGATCAACGACAAGCTTTTGTACCTTTGCGGCTGGGGCGATGGGGGAGGAGGGCCTACCGAGGATCAACTGGAGCGTGTAGAGATCATGGCAAACCTGCCCGATTTCCCCAAAGTCAAAATGGGGCGCATCACAGAATATTTTACCGATTTATATGAGCGCGTATGGAATCACCCGCGTCTACCTACCTGGGTGGGAGAGCTTTACCTGGAATTTCATCGCGGCACGTACACGTCTCAAGCAGCCATTAAGCGTACCAATCGGCAAGCGGAGTTGTTCTATCATGAGGTAGAACTGTTGAATGCATGGGCTACCCTTTATGGTATGCCCTCACGCCAGGACGCACTTCGCGCAGGCTGGCAGAACATTCTGTTGAATCAGTTCCATGATGTTCTGCCAGGTTCCTCAATTCCCGAAGTCTATATTGACGCCAAATCTCTCTACCAGGATGCAAGGTCGCTCGGCGAGGGTATACGTCGTGAAGCCCTCACTGTGTTGACCCAATCGATAGGTGTGAGAGGCGATACACTCTGGCTCCTCAACACGCTCCCCTGGGAAAGAACAGACCCTGTACAATTGAGTGAAAACAGGACGGGGAGCATAGCAGGAGGACAGCGTTCAATCGGCTGGGACAGTACACCGATAATTTTGCTGGATGGATTGCGATTGCCGTCGTACAGCATTACGAATACAGCATCAAGCGTACAGGAGAATTTTGACCTGGACAGCCGTATGTGCCATGCTGCCCGGATGGAGGATCAGGTAGTTTTGCACAACGATTACTACGAACTTGTGCTGAATAGTCAGGGAGAGATTTGCCGCCTATATGATAAACAGATAGGTCGTAAGGTATTCGCCTCGGAACAGATGGGCAACCAGCTCATTGCATACGAGGATCGCCCGTTGAATTTTGACGCCTGGGATATTGAGATTTATTATGAGGAGAAACCGTATGTGCTGCGTGAAGCTGTACAAATGGTTATTATCGAAGATGGCCCCATACGGGCTACAGTTGAAGTGACCCGACATTTCCTTTCGTCACATGTCAGGCAGCGCATCTCACTCTGGCGCAACTCTCCGCGCATTGACTTTGCAACAGATATCGACTGGCATGAGCGCGATATACTGCTCAAAGCGGCCTTCCCCCTGGCCGTTAACAGTACCCGCGCAACGTATGAAATTCAATTCGGCAGCGTCGAGCGACCTACCCATCGCAATACTTCCTGGGATTGGGCGCGTTTTGAGGTCTATGCCCATCGCTGGGCAGACCTGAGCGAGGGAGGATACGGGGTCAGTCTGCTGAACGATGGCAAATACGGATATGATATTCACGATCACATCATGCGCCTGACTTTGCTCAAGTCGAGTACGCGCCCAGACTCCAATGCGGATCAAGGCGTGCATCGTTTCACCTATAGTCTGCTTCCTCATAAAGGTGATTGGCAAGAAGCGCAAACAGTTCGGCGCGCATACGAACTCAACGTGCCAATCGTCGTTTTAGGGAGTACAGTCAGTTTACCTGTAAGTAACGAGAGCAAGGAGTCCGTATCCGGCCAATCCTTTCTGAGTACCGATTGCGAGCATGTTGTAGTAGAGACGGTAAAGCTCGCTGAGGATGGGGACGGACTGATTGCACGACTCTACGAAGCACACAACCAGCGGGGCAGAGGAAACCTCATATTTGTCGCTGATATCCTCTCCGCTGAAGAGTGTAACCTGTTGGAGGAGCCGACCAACCCCGCTACTTATCAGGGTAACAGGCTGGCGTTTCAAGTCAAACCCTTTGAAATCAAGGCATTTCGTGTGAGACTGGCTAGCGCGATAGTGTGAAAGGGCAGACAAGCCTCTTTCCCATCTATTACCCTCGTATCCCCTCTATCAGCTGGCGGGCGCATCATTTCCAGCCAGTGAATCTCCATCTGCAACAGTTCCCTATCTGCTTAGCTTCTATTGGTAGGAATGCGGATACCAGTCTATCACCCTATGTTGTTCGCCTGGGTCAGCTTTCCGGGCGAAAGGGATAAAGCTATGACTCATCGTAAAAAGATACTACTTCCGTCGACAAAACGTATCGTAATTTTTATCGTTGTTTTATTGCTTTCGACAGCCGAGATACTCAGCCCTGAGCAATCGGGATCAGCCTCCACCGAGTCGTCGTTGACAGATGAGGAAACACTCCTGGAGGAGGTAAGAAAAGCGCGAGCAGGTGATAAAGAAGCGTTTACCTCCCTGTATCAGCGGCACTACCCACAAATCTATAAGCACCTGTATCGTATGGTGGGCAACCCTGAAGATGCATCCGAACTTGCAGCAGAAGCTTTTCTCAAAGCCTGGTGCGTCTTATCCGACCTGCATAACGAAACACGGTTTCGTAGCTGGCTTTTCAGTATTGCTACACGCAAGGCACTAGACTTTTTCAGGCGACAGCGAACCCACCAATCATCCTGGGAAAGTCTCGGCGAAGAGATCACAGACGCGAAAGCCGAAGCGCTTGTGCTTCACGTTGAGCAGGATGAACTTATTGGATTAGCCTTGAAGCAGGTAGCTCCCAAACCCCTTGCTTGCCTGCTCCTACAAATCGAAGGGTTTAGTCACGCCGAGATCGCCGGGCTGGTCGGGCTAGGTGCGAAAAGTGTGGGAACGTATGTCAGTATGGCGAGAGAGCAGTTTCGCCAGGTATACCACCAGATCAATTACGCTCATCCCGACCTTCAGGAAGTACCAGTCGTGGAGGTATAAGCCCAGATAAGACTTCACAAGTAGGATAGGCACGGATGAGAACGTCAATCAGGCGGTATTCAGCGTACACCGCAGCACATGCAGGACACATCGTTAAATGCGCATTGAGTTCACTACGCTCATCAGATAAAAGGTCATCTGGATGTGTTGCCGCAAGCTTTTCTATCCAGGTCATGCATGGATTGCTGATTGGCTCTTTCATCGAAACGTTCTCTCCTTCTTGTTCATCTTGCCTTCAAGTATAAAACTGCGAGAAATAAGCAGAAATAAACCAATACATTGTAATATCTTTCTTAGCCAGTGAGGATCGGCTCCAATTTCAAAATCCCAACATATTGATTTCTCTACTCACTATGACGCAACATGCGGGTCAAAGTCCCATTAATAAGACTCTTGCAACGCCGTTCCCGGGGGGAGTTCTTCCGTACTATACAAATTGAGGGGCAATAAAAAAGGGTGACCGATGGGGCTTGAACCCACAACCGCTGGAGCCACAATCCAGAGCTCTGCCGATTGAGCTACGGTCACCATACGTTGAACGTACCGTCAGTATAGACGACGTTATGCGCTTTGTCAAGCAGTAATGCCGCCATATTACTCATTAGCCGCTCCTTCATCGTGTATTTAATGGTGGTTTAACCACATATTGACAATGCCACCTTCCTGACTTAACCAATGTTTGCTATCATTATATATGGGAGTAGGACGAAGATAAATATCCTCATTACGAGGCTAAAGTAAAGCGAGGAAACCGATGGAGAGTTTAGAGCAAGAGCTGATGACGATGCTCCGTAACTTACCGATTCCGATTACGATCACATGGCGAGGCGGCCAGTATTACTGGCAGTGTGGTCAGGGAACTGGCTCGTCGCCCCATCTGATTACCACTATAGAGGAAGCTTTACGCTACCTGATGAGTGAGCGGAACCGCAATGCGGGTGCAGTAAAGAGCAAAAACTAGCCTGCCGGGGCGGTTGGACGCGGTATGCTTGTCTGTGAGCTAACATCATCTTCGCCAATGGAGTGACGCAGCAGCGCGGGAATGTCGTTGAAGTCGCTGTCGAAGCGACGCGCCGCGATGATGCGATCAGGGCGCACAAGGTAAAGCGAGCGTGGCCCGGCGTTGTAGATACTGGCGGCTTTGCTTTCGCTATCCAGCACAATGGCGATGTTATCGCTGGCAGGCAAAGCGGGCGCGGGCAAGGCAATAATCAGAAAAGAGACTGGCACCCCGGACACCTGTACAGGTACCTGCTGCAATACTGCAAGAGCCATCTCGACATCATGCGTAAAGCACAGCGCCACAAAGCCCTGAACGCACCGTTCCAGAAGCGCTACGGGTAGACCTGTATCAGCGTCGGGCAACGTCAGCGCGGGGGCAGACATACCCACCAGCGGGCCAGCCCGAAAGCGCTTCAAGAGGGCGATCTGTTCGGCTGACTGCTGCATAAAGCGCCCACCCAGGTAGAGGCGACGATCTTCGGAAAGCAGGGGCGATGCCGGATATGCGCTCACATCCGTCTTGTCGCCAAGCTCAATGGAGTCACGCAAGAATTTGAACGGCTGGCTTAATCTGAGCGAGGTGTTGCGCCGCCACTGCGCCATGCCTCGCGGCGGCCATAGAAAGCTCATCATATCAGAGGCACGCATCTGAGACTCAAGCGCGGCGGCATGTCGCTCTTCATGGTAGGTGTTTAGCAGCGTTTCCAGCGCCGCGCCAGCCCGCACCAGTGCTAACTTCCACACCAGGTTCCAGGCATCCTGCGCTCCACTATTGACTTCGCTGGTGCCAAACAACGAGAGCGAGCGTGCAGCGTTGCCAAGAAACAGCAGTCGACCCTGCTTGAAACGTGGCATGACGCCATAGCGGTAGCTATACGTACTAAGGGCCACGACTTCAAAGGCGCGGTCTCTCAACAGAGCAGCGAGACGTTGTTGTAGCGCATCCGGCTGGCAAACTTGCGCGAGATCGTCGGCAGGCGCAAGCTGGTAGATAACACGCACCATGCCATCGAGAAGCGGGTGAAGTTGCGCGATGCGACCAGAGTTAAATGGCGCATTAAACCAGAACCAGCGTTCGGGACTATCCCCCAGAGCGGTCAACACATCCAGGTTCAGAAAGCGCTGGTCGTGCGTATACGATGCATCAGCTATACCTGCCGCGCTGTGCGCGGGTGTTGGCGGCATATTTGTCACGAATAGATAGGGGGCGCGTAAATAATGCTGCCCTTTCGTCGTCATGAGCGTAACATCCACACTCTCAAGATGCGGTGTTACCTCTGTCACCTGGTGCTGCCATAACACATGGCATAAGCGCGTGGTTTGCAGCGAGCGCAACAGCAATTGTTCCAGTATGGACTGGTGTATATTCACGATGCGCGGGTAACGCTCTCTCGCTTCATAGGGAGTCAGGGGTACGTGATAAAGTTGCGCTTTGCGAAACAAGACCCGTTCTCTAACCGGAACCATGCCCTGCGAGAGTATCTGTTGAATCAGTTCGCCCCCTCCCCACGCTCCCAGGATTTCGAGCGTATATTGGTCGAGCAGCGCAAGCGTATTGCTCTCCTGAGATGTTCCTTCTCCCTCCTCGATCACCACACAGGGGATACGATGGTACGTCAGCCCCAGTGCCAGAATCAGCCCAACAGGATTAGCCCCCACGATAATGACGGGATCGTGCCAACCGGTCGAAGCCGTAAGTTGTGACAACGCTTGCGCTAGCATATTTGCTCGTTAGTTTCTCCAGAGAACTATGCCTGGTGCTTTTTCCTCTCCGTGCAGACGAATAGCTTCAGAATAGGTGCTTATTTACCATCACGAGCTGCGTCTCCCTGGTCTGGATAACTCGCTGATGGCGATACATACGGCTGAGGTCGGTAGCTTTTGCCGGGACTGCTTTGTATTCCTGCCACTGCCGGAGCCGGGCGTTGCTGGCGACGCACTCGAACAAGCTTATAGATTGCATTGCCAGCCCACAACGCGCCCAAAGCGATGAGTATTATACCAACATCCAGCCCAACATTACTGATGGGTGAGGCGTGCTGGCTATTGAGATAGTCGCTCGTGGTATATTTTATGGTCGGGCTGCCAAAGGGATCGTACATTTGAAGCGCGACTATATGTTTGGGTGTGTCATCGGTATAATAGATGTCAATCCGCTCATTTGCGACGGTCGGGTCGGTCCAGGCGGGGCTGAAAGTGCTTTTATCAAAGATATAGAGGGTATTGGGATCGGTGCTTATTTGTAAGTAGGTCGCGTCGTAGATACCATTAGTGGTATGCGCGTAGTCTTTCTGGATATGTCCGGTGATTTCCTTGAAAGAGGAGTTGTTCGCATTAGAGGCGATAAAAGCGATGCCGACAACAATAATAAAAAGTCCCTGGATTATACGCAAACCTGGAATTTTGCCGCGCCGAAACATTTTCTGCATTTCCGCGCTTGTTCTTGGCCGTACCCGATACCTGAACATCCCAGCTTCTCCGTTTCCGAAGCAAACCACTTCTTTTTATTATTGTAAAGAACTTCTCAAAGCTACTGTAGCAGAATGTATCACGGCATACAAGCATGGCGGTACTTTTTGCTGGAAGAAGTTTAGTATGTCAGGATAGTGTCGATCACCATATCCCAGAAACGGTCTACTTCGAGGGCATAGCCGACGCGCGCGTTTGGCGGCTTGCCAAATTTGCCGTAGACATCACACACCGTGCGGCCCGTTGTCCATTGGCCGGTCGTCTCGATTTCTACACGCATGGTATGCGCGCACAAGATGGTGGGATCAATGACGGCGGCAACGGCGCATGGATCATGCACGGGCGCGGCTGGAAAACCAAAGACGTTGTGGTAGGTGCTGGCGAAGAAGACCAGCAGGTCTGCCGCGAAGGTGGCAACCAGACGCTGCGCGGCTCGCAGACGCGCTGTTACCTCCTCCGTCGCTAATGCCTGGTGCGTCACCTCGAGGGGAACCATCGTGATGGGTCTGCCGCAGCCAAAAACGATTTCCGCCGCTTCGGGATCGGTATGAATATTAAACTCGGCGCTCGGTGTGACATTTCCTATGCCCATTGCGCCACCCATCAGCGAAATAGCGGCGATTTTAGGCACAATGGCGGGAGCGAGACGCATAGCGGCAGCAATGTTGGTAAGCGGGCCGGTTGGCACAAGCGTGATGTCCCCATCCGATTTGAGCAATAATTCGATCAGCAGGTCAACGCCATGCCGGGGATCAAGCTCGATATCAGGTTCGGGAATATGGGGACCATCCATGCCCGACTCGCCATGAATATCGGGCGCGTGTTTGGCCGGGCGCAGTAGGGGCCGATCCATGCCTCTAGCAATGGGAACATGCCGGATATTTGCCAGCGAACAGACTTTCAGCGCGTTGCGCGTGGTCTTCTCGACGGACTGGTTGCCAGCCACCGTCGTGATGGCGAGCAGATCAATTTCAGGATGATGAGCAGCCAGCAAAATGGCAATAGCATCATCATGTCCGGGGTCGCAATCAAGGATAATTTTGTGTTTCATATAATCCTTCGCGCAGTCACAAGCAAGCGGACTATCTACATACTATAGCCTGTAGATGGTGAAAATACAATGGATACATTTGTAGGATAGAGAAATAGCGTGTATACTTTTTTCATATCAACTACCGAACGGGTATTGATGATGTACATCGATGTATAGAGAAAGAGGTAGCATCGTGATCCAATTAACCGTCCTGTATGGCAAACCGCAGGACCCGACCTCATTTGATCGTCATTACCAGGAGACGCACGCAAAGCTGGCACAGAAGATTCCTGGACTCAAGGGCTACACGGTCAGCAAGCCTGCATCGCTCAATCCACAAGAGCCATCGCCTTATTACTTGATTGCTGACCTTTATTTTGAGAATATGGCAGCCTTGCAGGCTGCTTTACAATCACCCGAAGGTCAGGCAGCGGCTGGCGATTTGCAGAATTTCGCGTCCGGCGGCGCAACCCTCCTCGCCGGCGAGGTATCAACATACACCCCTGTGTCAATCGGCTAAAGCCTACTAGAGGCGCTCACATGCCTCTGCCTTGATGAAGTGTGT
>JBOGTO010000654.1:0-2894 GCA_050695155.1 Ktedonobacteraceae bacterium | reverse complement strand
TTGTTATACCTCTTCTTCGGTGATCGAATAGGGAGGCTTTTCGACGGGGACGCGATAGCCGCGCACCTGGTCGCCAGTCGCGCCGGGCTGTTGCGCGTCGTCTTGCGCCGTGGGAGCCATCAGGTCGTTCGTGATGGAACGGAACAATTTCTCGACGCGATCCCAGCGCGCGGGATAGCGATCTGCATAAAACTTCTCTTTGCCCTCGACATCGTAGATGTAGAAGACGTAATCCTTGTCACTATAACGATAATCCACTTTGGTATAGGGGATGCGGGTCAGCTCCAGCACCTGCAAGCTTGCGCGTGACTGCTCGCGCGAATCATTGGTGCGCTCGCTTTTGCTGGTAGTTTGCGCCAGTTGCATGGCGGCGCGCCAGACATCCATCGGCACCCCTTCGGGCGCGGCATCGGGATGCAGCGTTTCGTTCATTTCCGCGCTGTACACCATATCGCCGGTGGCATTTGCCAGGCGTTGCTCTGGAATCGCGCCCGACCCGAAAATTTGCGTCTGCAACGCGAGATCGAAACGCCGCGCAATCTCGCGGTAGCGCACGACTTTGCCGGTACCGCCGCAATGCGGGCATAGCTCCGTTTTGGCTCCCTGGCAACTGGCGCAGACGCGCTTGCCTGTGCCGCAGGTGCATTCCACCTCGCCATTAACACAATCCGGGCAGGGAATGGTGCGTCCCTTGTTAGCGGGATCAACGTCAACCGGGTTGCCAATCGGCACACCCTGCTGGCGAATGCCCTCGAAGATGTCCGACACCTTCTCGCCAACGCTATTGGTCAGATTATCGGCGCGTTTCTGGAAAAACGACTTCTTTTTGGTGTCCTGCCAGTCGGCGATGTAGCCACGTCCTTTGCAGGTGGAGCAGCGCAGGCGCGTGCGACCCTTGCAATCGGGGCAGATCACCCAGCCGCGCCCGGTGCAGGTCGCGCAGAGCAAACGCCCGGTGCTATTGCAGGCGCTACAGGCGAACACCTCGTCCTGTCCGGTTAGCCGGGTGCGACTTTCAGGCGCTTTCAAGCTTGTAACGGCTGGCAACTCGTAATCCCACACAGGCAGCAGAGGCTTAGGTTGCCCCGTAGGACGCCCGGTATATGGCTCTGAGATCGTCTCCATCGAGCGCGTCTCCCAGCGCGTCTGCAAACTGATTTCCCATACCTCGTCCTCGCTCCAGGAGACCAGGTCCATGTAGGTGCCAAGCTCCTTTGCGATTTGCCAGTTTCCCATGCTCCAGTTATTTGCCAACTGGCGAATACGCTCCTCCTCGACACTGGATGGCTGACGCGGTTGCAGCGGCGTATTGGTCTGTTGCCAGTAGGTGCCAGCCCTATCAACCACGCGCCTGATGCGCTGTTGTGCCTCGGAAGTGGTTTCTATCACTTTGCGCCGAATTTCTTCGATGCGTTTATCTAAATCATCCTGTGAGGGTCTGTCCGGTTGAGTATCGGGTTCTGGACCCTCCTGCCATTCATCACCCATAGATAATGCCTCCCATAGTGCGCGTTTGTATGCGGTGCGCCACGCCTGTTCAACAATAGGTTCTCAACATCATATACGTTCAAATGGGAAGAGGGTTGTAGGGCAGTATTACATCAATGCCGCGATTTCTTCCTGCACCGGCACACCTGTCACCTCCACATCGTGTTCGTGGATGAGCATATTAACCTCGCTGCGAATGCCAAATTCTGGCAGGTAGATGCCTGGCTCGATGGAACAACAGGTTGAGGGCAACAGGGTACGCTCGTCGCGCGTTTCAAAATTGTCCATGTTCGCGCCGTCGCCATGTACCACGCGGCTAATGTTGTGGCCGGTGCGATGCACAAAGTAATCGCTATACCCGGCCTGCGCGATCACGGCTCGCGTGGCGTCATCGACTTCGCGCCCCTCGACGGGTATGCCCTTTTGCAGACGCTGGCGCGCGAAGTCAATACCAGTGTCACGCGCCTGCCGCACGACCTCGAATACCTCGCGCTGGCGAGCGGGAATCTCGTCGCGTGTGCCTGCAAACGCCATCCAGGTATAATCGGCGATGACGGCATTCGGCTCTGGCAGGCGCGCCCAGAAGTCGCATAGCACCAGGTCTCCGCGCCGTATGGGGCCGCTCTTGCTGCTGCTCGACTCGTAATGAGGATTGCTGGCATTAGCATTGACGGCCACATGCGGATCGCCCGAAGACAAGACCAGCCCTGCCTGCTTGATGAGCGCGACGAAGCGCTGTGCTACGCCATATTCGTCGATGGACGCCCCGGCGCGCAAATCATCGCCCAGCGTGGCGAAGAGGGTGTCTTTCGCGGCGATAAGGCGTCTTCCGGCCTCGCGGTGGCTCTCCATCTGCGCCTCGCTCAGTTGCGCCCCGAAACGCTGCGCCAGGTTCGCGGAACTGACGACCTCCACGCCGAACGAGCGCACCAGTTCGAGCGTACCGGCGTCCACACGCGACATATATGGGATGGCGTTCATGGGTGAATATTCCATCGCAATGCGCGTGCCACCACGCAACAAAGCTTGCAAATGTTCGTGCATCTCTCCCCAGGTGCGGAAAACGCGCCGTTGCCCCGGCAACTCCCCCAACACATGCGACTCCACCGCGCTCACCAGAGCCGCCGGTTCGCCCTGCGCGGGAATAAAATAGAACCAGCGCCGGCTATAAAAAGCATCCAAAGGCAGCCCCAGCACCTGATAGGCGATAGGGTTCGATTTACGAAAATCATAAAAAAGCCAGCCATCAAGCTGTTCGCTTTGCAGCGCCTGTTGGATAGCATCGAGGTCCATGACAAATTCTCCTCTAATAAATAAAAGAATGGTTGTGGGTATTGTATCACCTGTCTATGGTGATATACTTCTCAGGTAGGAAAAGGCGTCTTTGCACGAGACCAGGACAATGG
>JBOGTO010000653.1:0-4158 GCA_050695155.1 Ktedonobacteraceae bacterium | reverse complement strand
GCGTGGTGGATTGCGCTTTGCCATACTGCTCTGGCGCGGCATAGCCGACCGTGCCTAGATGAGTGGTATCGTTGGCCTGACCCGGTTTGAAGTGACGCGCGATACCGAAATCGATCAGGTGAATATGCTCACCTGCTCCAATCATGACGTTAGCGGGTTTCAGGTCACGGAAGATGATGGGTGGGTTGAGGGTATGCAGGAAGCCCAACACAGTGCAAAGCTGGATGCCAATATCGAGTACTTCCGGGATTGGCAAGCGGCCACCAGTGGCGCTTTTCAGATGCTCCTCCAGCGTTTGCCCCTCGATGAAATCCATGATGAGATACCAGCGCCCATCCTCGGTGAAATGATCGTAGATGCGCGGCAGATTGGCGTGCATCAATCCGGCCAGAAATACTGCCTCTTGCTTGAAAGTCTCGGTTGCGCGTGGAACATCAAAGGGGTTTAACCCGCTCTGGCTCATCTCCTTGACCGCCACTGCTCGATCATTTAACTGGATGTCTTCGGCGCGATATACCGCGCCCATGCCACCTTTGCCAACCTGGCAGATGACGCGGTATCTCTGTTTCAGGATATGTTGAGGCGGCAGGTTGCCGGTAGAGGGGATAGCAAGGAAATTCCCTGTTGGAGTCTGGGCAGCGTTCTGACCGAGGCGCGCGGTTGCCTGTAAGGTTTGTCCGCAGGAAAAGCAGAACCGTGCCTGTGACCGGTTGGCGGTGCCGCATACGTCGCAATACAGTGTTGACGTAGAGGTAGCCATGCATTCAACTCCATGACTGTGAGCATACTGTTCAGTTCGTTGTTCGTCGCTACCCTGATATATCCTTTTCTCATACTAGCATGGACAAGCTCGTAGTGTCAAACCAGATTTGGAGTGAGGCAGGGCGATGGAAAAGTTGGGGGAGGGGCAAGGCGACCGCAAGGGTCGCCTCTACTAGGACCACAAGGCGGCTTGCCAGGCCCGTTCTCAGGCAGAGGCGACCCTTGCGGTCGCCTTGCTCAACCTCTCCGGCGCAACTTTTCCATCGCCCTGGTGGGACGAACATCTTGATTTATCCGAAGGAGAATTATACTATAGTCTCATTGATAATCCTGGGAGGTAATTTGGTCTCATGACTTCGCCAGTGTGCTAAGTAACGTCAGTAGGAACATGATTTCCGTTGCAGGCTGAGAATGCACAATGTTCTCGGCCCTGGCTGGCTATTACCTGTTCTCGATGCAAAGCGTTTATCGTTGCGCTTTACAGAGGGAATAGCACACGTAAAGGATCGAAGATGAGTTCACTTTCCAAACAAGAGCAACTCCGTCAATTGATAGATGAACAGCAGGAACACATTCGCCGGACTTTTCCCGCTCATAGAGGCAGTGCTGTCGTTGCGCTGACACGCGCTATGGATTGGCGCTTCCTCAAGTTGCAAGATACATTGAATGCTGCTATTCAGGGTACGAAGGGGCATAGCTCATACTTGTACTCTTCTGGTTGGTATAAAGCACTCCAATTCTGTTTTGGCAATGCTGCCGGGTCTCCATCTGTTTCTCCTCTTGTTGCTGAAAGCACACTCGATGGCTGGGCCGATCGGGTCCTGTTAGAATGTGATTCCCTGGCAGAAGGTGAGCAAGTTCTCGCGTATTGTGAGACTGGTTTCATGAGGATGCAGCAGGGAGGACAGAAGGATTTCTCTGTCTGGATAGCCAGTAAGAAAATGCCTACCGAATGGAGAGAGCGCGAAGACATTGCATGGTGGACGAATACGCTTGCGAACACATACCAGCGCGAGATGCAGGAATTTGCGGTAGAAAAAGTGTCTATCCAGCAACAGCTAGATGCGTTTGCCAGCGAGTGGCAAGCGAGTGCGCCTGTCTATAGAACGACGCCGGAGATTGACGACTATTATACCCGGTTGGGCATAGTGCGGGTAAAGAGTATGGCCTGCCACTTTCTATATCCTGCTCAAACGCTGATTGGTGGCTGTACGGTTGAACTGTATCGGAATGTCCTGGCTGTTCTCATTGGCTATGCCCTGAAGCATCTCGATGTGTGCAGAGCATTTGTTGCGCAACACTCTTCGTATAGCCTGAGAGCTTTGTTAGCTCCTCCTCTTGATGCTGCTGTACTGACGGGGCTGCTGTCCGAAACGCTTGGAGTTGATGATGCAAGTATTCGTCGTGTTGTAGATGCCTATAGTCTCCATCATGAAAATGTCTCCTCTCACTGCTCTCTAGCGGGTACCCCTGCTCCTCCATTGCTGCGCGTGGATGAGCAGCATTTGATATGGTCGCTAACGGGGCTGTTGAGCGAACCTTTCTTTTTTCTCACACGGGAACTGAAGCGGCTGCACTCATACGAGTACCATACGGCAGCTCACATGCATGAAGAGATCTTCCGGCAGGACCTGTATCAGCTTTTCTCGGACAAACGCTTTGTGAGAAGCACTGGAAGTATAGAACTGAGGGGAGTACAGGGCGACCTGACGACAGATGTGGATGCGCTCATTTTTGATCGCAAGACAGGGACGCTGGCTCTTTTTGAACTCAAGTCTCAGGACCCCTTCGCCTATTCGCGCCAGGAGCGGATAAGGCAGCGAGACTACTTTTATAACGCAGGGAAACAGGTGTTGGCCTGTGTGCAATGGCTGAACCGAAATGGAGCCAATGCCTTGCTTGCGCGTCTCGATCCAAAGCTGGTGAAGCGTTTGAGGGTGCAGAAAACGTACATCTTTGTGCTTGGACGCTACCTCGCACATTTTTTTGATGGACCAGAGTTTGACCGTCGTGCTGCATGGGGAACGTGGCCCCAGGTGTTACGATTGGTCAACGTAACGTCCTTTGGCGCTGAAGATGCTCATCCAATTCAATCGATCTACAACAAACTGATGAAGGATGCTCCGCTGATTTCATCCGTTCCTGTCGTTGATGTGCAGGAAATAACGATAGGAGATAGACACGTTTACGTCTATCCTGATTTTGAGGCGTATAAAAATCGAAGTGGATAGATGGAAGGAGAAGCCGCAGGAGTTTAACGAAATTGTGCTGGAATTTCTGGCAAGGCTCTCATAGTTGACCTTGATCCAGGGTCCGCAGGTCATCGGCGAGAAGCTGCTCAATCAGTTCGACAACGCCATCTCCATGATCGGCTCTCGTCGTATAATTTGCTCGCTCTTTGACTATGGGGAGAGCATTGGCAACGGCAACCGCGCATTCACAGAATGATAAGAACGAAAGATCATTCTCGGCGTCGCCAATGCCAACGATGTTGCGAGCAGAAATATTCAGTTCACTCAGTGCTGTAGCCAGCCCTGTACCCTTGTTTATCTCTGTTGGCAGTATCATCACCGCGCCCTTATTAAAAATTACCTGCCGCTCAAGCCCAAGTTGCTTGATTACTTCAATGACTGTTGTTTCGTGCGGGCGCAAGGTTGCCACAATGACGCGGCCTATTGACAAAGGCGTCACGCTGCGCTCCCGGAGCGCCTGAAGAAACTGCCCAGGTGGGGCCTCGCCCAGAGCTTGTTCGGACGAGTCGGCGGGATGATAGAGGAGCGCGCCATTCTCGGCCACCACGGAGGCAAATAAATCGAGGCGTGGAAAAGCCTGTTTCAAGTCCTCCAGCAGGCGACCAGTCACCAGCATGAGTTTGCGACCAGAGGCCAGAACTCGTTCCAACGCAGCGATCGTTTGTGGGCTAACGACGCCATCTTTAGCAAGCGTCCCATCATAATCACACGCAAGCACAAGATAATGCATGGGCAGTTGTCTCCTCACCAGGGCATTTTGAATGTTTACTATGGCTGCTATAGAAGCTATATGTAAGGTACACGTTTTAATCGGCCCTATGGTATGGTTGACTTTGACATGGTTCTCATTGCGTATTACAATGAGCTTATCGGGAATATCCCGATCCGGGGCGAAGGGTCCTGAGTAGGTAGCCACAGTAAGGAGGAAACCTATGAAGATACCAATTCGCTTGTTGAAAGTTGTTTTTCAAGTTGACTAGTAGCGCCCGTGCAGGCGGGCATTTGAAGGGCCATTAGCCACGCCGTATACTGGGGATAGCTCCAATGAGAGCGCATTGAACCTGTTTGGTCGTGGAATAGGCCGAAAAAGCAGGGCAGGGGCTGAAATAAGTCCTTGCTCTGTTTTCTTAGAGACATAAAGAAG
>JBOGTO010000652.1:0-2082 GCA_050695155.1 Ktedonobacteraceae bacterium | reverse complement strand
TTGCGGTCGCCATGCTCTCCTGCAATCGCCATGCTTCATACGACTCAGCAACAGCCCAGAAAATCTGCTTGCTATTTTTATCTGACGGGCAGGCGGTCCAGCATGGCTTTGAACCAGCGGGAACGCAGTTCGCCGCCCGCGAAGGCCAGGGTAATGCATATTCCGAGTAAGGTACCGAATATCCAGAGAACGAGCGTGAGGGTGCTGGTATTCATCGCTAACAGGTTATGCACCAGGTTCATGAAAGCGATGGAGAGAGAGTCGTGTCCGTTGGCAAAAGGCAACAGCGCGCGTACTCCCGGCTGCGCCAGGATTGACCCCAGCGTGGCAATGGTTGCCAGTATGATAGCAGCCAGCCATTCCGCCAGCGACGGATGCCAGGGGAAAAAGGGCTGCTGGCTGCGGCGCGGTACCATCGCGACACGCTGCATGATTTGCGCGTGCATGTTGCCAGGCTCGGCGACCATCTGCACCATCTTGAACTGGCGCGAGATTTCTTCTAAGGCGGCCAATTCTTCGCGGCAGCCAGCGCAACGAGCAATATGCGCTTCCAGATTGCGTACCTGCTCCAGCGTAAGTCGCCCATCAATATAGAGTTGTAGCTGCTGCCCCGCCTCTTGACAATGCATGATTAGCCTCTCGTTCCCGTTGATGAATCGCGATCCAGGCCCTGCAACCGTTCTTTGAGCAAATTGCGCGCGCGGAATAAATGTGTTTTAATAGTACCGACAGGCATAGAGAGTATTTCTGCCATCTCTTCGTAGGTCATATCTTGTAAATGACGCAGTATTAACACAATACGGTATTTCGCAGGAAGATGAGAGAGATGTTCCTGAACAAACGCCTGTCGCTCATGCTCGTCTATCTGAGCATCGGCGCGGTCAAAAGTGTCTTCGCTTTCCAACGCCTGTTCTGCCTGCAATGCCGCCTGCAATGCCCAATCGCGTTTGCGCGTCTCAAGCTGCTTTAAGGCGCAGTTATAGGCGATGCGATACAGCCAGGTCGCAAAACGCGCTTCGCCCCGAAAGGACGGCAGACCCTGCCAGGCAGCCAGAAACGTCTCCTGCGTGATCTCGCTTGCTTCCTCATATTGCTGGAGCATACGATACACCAGGTTAAATATGCGTCGTTGGTAACGCTGGACAAGCTGCGCGAAAGCATCCTGGTCGCCACGCTTGCTGTCAGCCACAAGCTGCTGGTCATCCAGTTCAACGGGGGATGAGACTGCCTTAGAGAACGGTACAACCAGGCCGGTTAATGATGGCAAGAAATGCTCTCTCATATGTTCCTTTAGAGATTCCATCTATGGAAAATGTTTCGTTGGATGAATCTCCGAACGGAAACGTCAGACAATCGGCATTGAAACATCTTTCCTGTTTATAGTATCTTACCACATATACGTATGGCGAACCAAAACAGATAGGGGTGGCTATGTCTTCAGTTGTACTTGCGGCCTTGCTTGGCTGGTTGATCGCCCTCGCCATTTTTCTGGGCTTCATCGCGGGGCTGCGCTATATCGATCACCGCGAGCGCATGGCCTTGATTGCGCGCGGCATCGACCCCAACCGCCTGCGCCGCCAGCGACGCGGAACGGGTGTGCTACGCGCCGGGCTAATCGTGGGCATGGTGGGTTTTGCCCTGACCATTGGCCTCTATCCGCTGGGCTACATACTGCCATCTGTTGTCACCAACACCCCCCTGCGTGTCGGCCCCTGGCTCTTGCCCGGCCTGATCCCCCTCGGCGTGGGTGCCGCGCTGGTCATCAGCTACTACCTGGGTCAAGATTCTCACCCGCCCGGCAATGACCCGCCAGATGCAGAACGCTACAGAAATCCCATCGAGAACGACCACCATGAGTCCAAGCCGCCATCGTCATTACTGTAAGTCGGTTGTTTCCGTTCTGATAAATTGTGACGACCGAATACAGCCATGAAATGGAATGTCAGTCCCGTTTCTGTAGGGACAAGGGGAGGGGCGGAGTGGATGTGGGGGCCTTGTGCTTGTCCTGCCGGCAGTGCGATGCGTTGGAGGTGTAGGATGCCTGTCAGGGGAGTGGCCCATGCGCGTCAAGGAATCCCAGCG
>JBOGTO010000651.1:0-3801 GCA_050695155.1 Ktedonobacteraceae bacterium | reverse complement strand
ACTCCACTCCCTACTAAAAAGTAATTGAGCCACCGCAGGTGGCAGGCAATTCAGAACGATACAAAGCGCATTATAACATGCCACGCCGAATGAGGAGGGCGCAGAGCTAAGAGTACTATCCTCGACTTACACAAGAAGTGTACTAGTATCTATTCAGTTGCTACGCTGAAAGGATATTGACAAAAATCATCTCTTCATTTTACAATGTATAGGAAGCTTATTTTGTTATTTATTGATTTCCCTTTTAGCACATCATTACGGGCAGGAGACCAAAAGAATGCCATATGATCCACCGCATCAGCAGATGGGACGATCTGTTGGGGCAAAATTGAAAGAGGCGCGGCTGGCGAAGAAGTATACGCAAAGTCAACTGGCAGGAGCCGACTTCTCGGTAAGTTATATTTCTGCGATTGAACGAGGACAAATCCATCCCTCCCTGAGAGCGTTAGAAATTTTTGCGATGCGCCTGGGTCTTACGTCTAAAGACCTGTTAATACCGCAGACTAACAGTGGCACGGCTGCCGCATCCACCAGGAAAGGCACAAACAGCGCGGACGAGGTTGAATGGCGCGCGCTGACGGCGCAAGTGGCGATAGAGCGGAATGGCTACCAGCAGGCAATTCTACAGTTGCAGGAGTTGCTAGCGCATAAATTGACAACTACGCAAGAAATACTTGTGCGTTACCTGCTGGCTCTGGCGTTTAGCAAAAGTAGCCAGTGGCAAGAAAGCGAGAATGCGCTTTCCGAGGCGTTACGCCTGGTAAAGGATGCGCATAGTTACATGCGGGCGCAACTGCTCTTTTTGCAGGGCGTGGCGCAATCTTCTTTACAAGACCACAACCAGGGCCTCACGCTGCATCAGCGCAGTCTGGAACTGCTGGAATCGTTGCAGAACCAGAATGTTTTCTATACAGGCGAAGTGTATTCGCAGTTGGGGCTGCATTACCTGCGTCTGGATAAAGCGGACGAAGCGCAAACCATGCTGTTAAAGTCGTTAGAGGCGACGGACAAACTAACACTGGCAGAACGTATAGAGATCTACTGGCAAAGCTGCCAGCAGTTTGTCGAGTCAGGTGAATATATGCAGGCGACGTTGAATGCCTATAAGTGCCTGCAACTGCGCAGCGAGAGCGAAAATCAGTCGCGCAGAAGCGAACTGTTTCACGCGCTAGGACGAGCTATGCTTGCCAGTAATCAAAGCGAAACGCGCGCTTACCTGGAACAGGCGCTTGAACACCCAGAAGTTCTACAAGACCCACAGGCACAGGCGAGCGCGTATATCCACCTGGCAGAGTGGTTGCTGGAGCATAACGAGACAACCGAGGCCAAAAAATATGCGCAGAAGGCGCGCGCGCTGCTCTCTTCCACCGAAGATAGCCTTATCGCAGCCGACGCGCATATCGTCATGGGCAAAATCGAGTACGCGCAAAAACGCTATAAAGCGGGCGATGCACAATTTGAGGCGGGTCTTGAAATGCTCGACCGCCTGAACAACCGCGAAGACCTGGCCGATAATGCCGCGCACTACGCCCAGTTGCTCGAGAATCATGGCGATGTCCATCGCGCCGTCACCTACTGGAAGAAAGCCTTCGATAGCCGCCAGCGCAGGTACAAATCAGGAGAGTAAGAACTACCCATCAATTGGCCTTACATCCAGTTTTTTGAACATGGCCTCTAACAGGTTGCGGTCTTCTGCGGTTGTCAGGCGCAGTTCGGTTTTGCCGAGCTGCATGGTGAGATTGCCCAATTCGCTTACCGGGGATTGACTGCGAATGGCGCGGGGATTTCCGCCGGACCAGCGTACCGGCTCAATGAGCGACCCCAGCGGAACGGTGATTTGCAGGTGATGGCCGCGCAAGGACTGATCGAGGTTTTGCAGATGCAGTTCAAGGATGTCATCACGTTGCGTAACTGAGCCTTGCAAGGTGCCAGATTGCAGTTCGATAGCTGGCTCTCCGGCGGAACGTTCAAGCATTTCTGCCCGGCGTCTTATTTTGCCCGCGCGTGGGCTATTGCCTGCTCCAACAAGGGATGAGTAGGTGCGGGTGGCCGGGTTTTGCGTGTCTATACCGTCTCCACTTGCCAGGATAGCAACATCTACCAGATTTTGCAGGGCGCGTTGTCGTAGCGCGCTTTGCATAATATGCGAACTCATGGTCAAGCTTTGCTGCAAGAGCGCGCGTGCCCAGGCGTCGTTATCGACATGTTCGTGACGAGCTACATGCAAGACTGTTTGCGCCTGCGTAATTAGAAGTTGACAGAGAGAGACCAGCATACGAGCCGGCGTGAGGGCAAGCGTGTGATGCCCGTTATCGGCCACCTGCTGTTCGCTATCAACCGCGAGCGCGGCGCTCATCGCGTCATATATTTCCAGGTAGGCTTGATGGCAAGCGGCGCAACCGATCAAATGATAGATGAGAGGCGCATAGTATACCGTAGCCTGGTCGTCGTTCTTCAGCAGGGCCTGCGCGAAATCGGGGAGTTGTTGAAAGTAGGGCAGATGGTAAGAACTTGCCGCCTTTCCAACATCGTCGAGGGACGATGTGCTGTCTGAGCGCAAGGGAGCAGACGGCATCGTTAGAATGGTTTGTATCCACCGCGCCAGTGGCAAATATGCCATACGTGGATCGGGTGTACCCCCAAATTTTTCGCGCTTATCCATGTGTAAGTTCTCCTCGGACCATCATCGGACGCGCTCAATCGCGTCCCTACAAAGGTCTATTCGCCCTCTTCGTAGAAGCGCGCCAGGCGCTTGAACTGGGACGGGAGTAGGCTCAGCGTTGCTTCGCCATGCCAATCGAGTAGACCTTCGCTCGTCAGATGTTTGAGACCCGTCCGCACTTCCTGAATAGAAAGCTTGTCTTGCGCCAGGGTGCCTATATCCACCAGTACCACATCAGCACCAGTGGAAATTGTTTCATACTCTGACAAACGTAAAGCAACGACAACTGCCAAATTGGTGCTACTTTGTTGCAGGCAGTGGCGCAATTTTTTGTGGGCGTGGTCTCTATGCTGGCTGGCATGGGCAAGCGGTGCGGCGCTACTGGAGAGGCCGCATTGCTGGCGAATCTCCTGCACTATATCGCGCGCGTCTAAGTCCTCCAATTCTTGTAAGACTGCTTCTAATTGATGCGGCGCGGCGCTCAAAGCCTTGATGCAGTGTTTGAGCAACTGCCTCAACGTCTGCTGGGAAGCAGCCTCAAGCGCGGTTTCTTCGGGCGTAGCAAAAGGGACGGTTCCCCATAACGTTTCGACAACGCCCTCCATCGGCTGCGCTTCGTCCTCCTCGCCGCCTGGCCTTTCAAGTTCGGCCAAAGTGCTGGTGGGAGCGCGATGCTTGCGTAGGCGGTCGATGGCCTTATTTTTGGCGCATCGATTAAGGAAGGCATAAAATTGGGCATTGGTCAAACGGTCGAGCGCGGTTTCCGGCGCGCTATCGCCGCCGCCCAGAATATGCAGGTGGGTTAGTTGCTCGATAACGTGACCAACAACCTGGTCGACTTCCACAGCATCAAAGGCCAGCGAACCTAAATAACGTTGGGCGCGTTGTTGCAGATAAGCATTGAGAGATGCATAATGTTGTTCTAAATGATAGCGTAGATCGTGTGCCGAAAAAGGCATACAAAAATCCTCCGAAGCACAGCTAATGCTGCCAGCACTTGATGTCAGCGGCGCGATTGGCATATATATGAGAATATGTTCCATTGTAACATACAAACTGCTTTTTGCAGATAGTTTTGCTGCAAGAGCCTGTCTTTCTGTTCTCAGCGATTTATTTTTATCCTGTTGGAGTTTCTTAGG
>JBOGTO010000650.1:0-4886 GCA_050695155.1 Ktedonobacteraceae bacterium | reverse complement strand
CTCCCAACCCAGCCAAACCCCCGCCCCTACGGAACGACATGCTTATCGGGTGATCTCGCAAAAAATCTACCAGAGAAAGGTGGGGGTGGGAGGGGACGCTTGCGGTCGCCCTGGCGCAAGTTTTTTGCGCAAAAAAATTTTCTGAGCAACTAAACAATACTTGATTACGGGTTTCGTATCGGCTATACTACCAATGTACCCATCAACTTGAAACACAACAGCACAGTTTGTAACGTGTTGAATACGACCTTTGCCTGGGGGTGAACGGTCTATTCATTGTATTTGTAGAGGCTGCCTATCCGGTTGCCCGCGTGTCCGCACAACTTAGAAGGGTCTACTATATTTCATGCATATGCCTCAACACGATAACCAGGAACCACTGGACCCCAATTCGACGCGCTCCACACAGAAAGCATCGAAGAAGCGGAACCTATGGATGCGTGTAGGTATTTCCGTGCTTGTTGCATTGCTGGGAGCTTCGCTGCTGGGGGTCATCGTATTTCGTATCGTTAGCGCCAATATGAGCCATGTCAACACGCTCGAAAAACCCATCAGCGCTGTACTCAATCTCGCGGATCGCCACGCTTTGACATCGGTGACGATTAACGGCGATGACGTGTACGCGGTTGACAAACAGGGTCAGCATTACCATGCGCTCAAAGAAGATAACCAGTCCCTGACAGATACGTTGCGGCACGATGGCGTAACGGTCTCAGTCAATAACGGCTCCCAGGATCAGTGGACACAATTGCTGATAGATTTGCTCTTCCTGGCGTTGGTCGTAGGCGTTGTGGTATTTTTCTTCCGCCGCAGCAGTATGAGCGGGCAGGCGAGCGTATTTTCCCGTTCCAAAGCGCGGCGTTTTGGTGAATCACACCCCTCGGTGCTTTTCCAGGATGTGGCGGGCGTGGAAGAGGCAAAAATGGAGTTACAGGAGATCGTTGAGTTCCTCAAGACTCCGGCGCGTTTTATTGCTATGGGGGCGCGTATTCCTAAAGGCGTGCTGCTGGTAGGCGCGCCCGGCACCGGCAAAACGCTCATTTCGCGCGCGGTAGCTGGCGAGGCCGATGTTGCTTTTTACCATATCAGCGGCTCCGAATTTGTGGAGATGTTTGTGGGCGTTGGCGCGGCGCGCGTGCGCGACCTCTTCAAGGAAGCGAAGGAACACGCGCCCTGTATCGTCTTTATCGACGAAATCGACGCCGTTGGTCGCCAGCGCAATAATTCGGGTACAGGCGGCAACGACGAGCGCGAACAGACCTTGAACCAGTTGCTGGTGGAAATGGACGGCTTCGATAAGCATACCAACGTGGTTATCATCGCCGCTACGAACCGTCCCGATGTACTCGATCCGGCCTTGCTGCGTCCGGGCCGTTTTGACCGCCGGGTGATGCTCGATCACCCTGATATTCGTGGCCGCCTGGCTATTCTCGAAGTACACGCCAAAGGCAAGCCGCTCGCGGACGATGTGAGTCTGAACGATCTTGCGCGCCAGACAGTGGGCTTTTCAGGCGCTGACCTTTCCAATCTCTTGAATGAGGCGGCGCTGCTGGCGGCGCGGCGCGAGCAGGAAGTCATTTGCCAGCCGCAACTCGAAGAGGCCATCCTGCGCGTAATGGCCGGGCCGGAACGCAAAAGCCGCGTGATTACCGAGGCCGAAAAAGCCATCATCGCCTACCACGAAGTCGGACATGCCATCGTCATGCGCTCCATGCCGGGAGCAGACCCGGTGCGCAAAGTGACCGCCATCGCGCGCGGTATGGCGCTGGGCATCACCGTGCAATCGCCCGACGAAGATCGCTATCTCATGCGTAAATCCGAACTACTGGCGAAGCTAGCCGGCGCTATGGGCGGGCGCGCTGCCGAAGAGATCATCTTTGGCGATATTACGACCGGAGCCGCGCAAGATATTGAATACGTGACCTCCATAGCGCGGCGTATGGTCTGCGAATTTGGCATGAGTCCGCTCGGCCTGCTTTCCTTAAAAGGAGACGCGGATGGCAAGAGCATCATCAGCGCCGAAACTGCTTCGCGCATCGACAGGGAAATTTCCGCGCTGGTTGACTCGGCTTATGCTACCGCGCTCGCCATCCTGCGCGAGAAGCGCGACAAGCTGGTCAAGATCGCGGAACACCTGATTGAAGTGGAAACTATCGATGGAGCGGAGCTTGACGCGATGTTGTTTGCGGCATGACACGCACCTTTATTGCGCTCGAAATGCACGCATCCATGCAGCGCGTCTTGAGCCGTACTATCGAACGCTTCGCGCAGGCGCTGCCCTCCTTGCATTGGGTTGACGCGGCGAGCATTCATCTCACCCTGGCCTTTCTCGGCGAACTGGACGACGACCGGCTGGCGTTGGCAATGGAGGCAACGCGGGCCGCCGCCCACGACTTTCCAGCCTTCGAGTATCGCCTGACCACGCCGGGCGTTTTCGGCTCGCCACAGCAGCCGCGCGTCATCTGGATGGGCGTCGAGGATGCGCCGCTCGCCCAACTACACGGCTTGCCCCTGCAACGCCTGCATCGCACCCTCGACCGCGAACTTGAACGGCGCAACTTCGAGACCGAAAAACGCCCCTTCTCGCCACATCTCACCCTGGCGCGCGTCAAAAAACCTCTCACACCCGCCGAACAACAGGTTCTGCAACGCCTGCTCTACACCACTTCGGACACAGCAACCCTCCCCTTCTATAAAGTCAATCATCTGAATGTAATGAAAAGCGAACTATCGCGCGCGGGCGCGAAGTACAGTGTGTTGCAGGCATACGAGTTGATGGTACAATGAACAACAAGGTCTATCTACTCTGGAGGTCAGATGACTGCTCACATCACTGTTCGCGGCGCTCGGCTGCATAATCTGAAAAACGTCACCCTTACGATTCCTAAGAACCAGCTCGTCGTCCTGACCGGCCTATCCGGTTCGGGCAAATCCACCCTCGGGTTCGACATCCTGAATAAAGAAGGCCAACGCCAATACCTCGAAGCGCTCGGCTTAGTTGCCTTTGGTCTGGCGAAACCTCCGGTCGATGCCATTAGCGGGCTTTCCCCGTCTATCAGCGTGGACCAACATCTCACCAACCGCAGCCCGCGTTCCACCGTTGGCACTGTCACCGATGTCTATACCTACCTGCGCTTGTTGTTTGCTCGCCTGGGACACCGCCCCTGCCCCACCTGTGGAAAAGACGTATCGCCCTCCTTCGACCCTTCCGACGCGGAATGGGAGAGTGAATCCAGCGCGGACGACGATGCCGCCGCTTCGGAAGAAACCTTTCCCTGCCCACATTGTGGCGCGCCTGTGCCAGAGATCAGCATGGCTCATTTTTCCTTTAATAAGCCCGACGGGGCCTGTCCAACCTGCACCGGGTTGGGTACCGTCCACCAGGCTAACCTTCAACGGCTGGTCGACAAGCAAAAAAGCATTTCGGATGGAGCTGTGGCTGGTTGGGATTCCTTTCACATCAACTACTCCGCCCCCATCTTGCAGGCAGCAGCAGCCCATTACGGGTTCGATTTCGATTTCTCGCTGCCGGTCAAAGCCTATACGCCGCCGCAACGCGACCTGCTGTTTTATGGCGTAGACAGCCCCCTCTTTCGTCGCCACTTCCCAACTATCGAGCCGCCAACCACCGTGCGCCAGGGACGCTTCGAAGGCGTCGCCACCAGTCTCCTGCGCCGCTACGCTGAACACATCCACGAACACGCCCACGAGGCCGATTACCGCGATAAGCTGGAAGAATTCCTGGTCACGCAAACTTGCCCCGATTGCGCTGGCACGCGCCTGCGCCCTGAAAGCCGGGTTGTCACCGTCAACGGGCAGACCATCATCGCTCTCTCGCTCCTCCCGCTCGGCGAACTCGGCATGTGGCTGGACGGCCTCTCCGCCGTTCTCAGCGCCGGTGAAATGCTGATCGCCGAACCTATCCTGCTCAATCTAAGCGAGCGCATTACCAGGCTAATCGATGTCGGTGCTGGATACCTGGCCCCGGAACGCTCAACGCCGACCCTCTCTGCCGGTGAGTCCCAGCGCCTGCGCCTGGCTTCTTTACTTAGCTCAGAATTGAGCGGCGTTCTGTATGTTTTCGACGAGCCAACCATTGGGCTGCACTCGCGCGACACGCATCGCATGATCGATGTTTTGCGGCGCTTGCGCGATGCTGGCAACACCGTCCTCGTCATTGAACACGACCTGGAAATGATCGCTGCCGCCGATTACGTGGTCGATTTCGGCCCAGGCGCTGGCAAGCACGGCGGGCAGGTGGTCGCTGCCGGTACGCTGGCTGAAGTTGCGGCGCAGCCCGGCTCGCTCACCGGAGATTACCTGACCGGACGGGCATCGATTCCTGTTCCGCAGCGCCGTCGCGTGCCAAACGGCAAGGCCATTACCATCTATGGCGCGCGCGAACACAATCTTCAGAACATCACAGTGAGCATACCGCTAGGCTTGCTGGTCGCCGTGACAGGTGTATCCGGCTCTGGAAAATCCTCGCTGGTCTTCGACATCCTCGATCGCGCTATGCGCCAGCGCCTGTATAGTGCTAGCGACGCCCCCGGTGAACACGATGCTATCGAAGGCTATGACTACCTCGATAAGATCATCACCATTGACCAGGAACATATCGGGCGCATCCCGCGCTCGAACGCTGCGACCTATTCCGATACGTTTACCCCGATCCGCGAAGCATTTGCGGCTACTCCTGAGGCTCGCAGCCGGGGATTATCCGCCCGGCACTTCTCGTTCAACGTGCCGGGTGGGCGCTGCGAGCGTTGCGAAGGTGCCGGCATCCTGACCGTCAAAATGCAACTCCTGCCTGATGTAGAAGTGCGCTGTCCGGCCTGCCACGGACGCCGTTTCACCCGCGAGACGCTGGCAGTGCGTTACCGCGA
>JBOGTO010000649.1:0-8555 GCA_050695155.1 Ktedonobacteraceae bacterium | reverse complement strand
GGGTACGGGCGGGGCTTGCCCCCGCCCTGGTCCGTCGCGCAAAAAGTAGAATGCGGACGCGATACATCGCGCCCGCACCTATCGTTTACGGAATGTTTTCGGGTGGAGTGAGCGTACCGTTCTTAATCATATCAGCATAGTTGTTGGCGGTAGTGATAGCGTCCTGGGGAACATCACTACTCGTGGTACCATAGCCAACGCCATCATGCGCGAGATCGAACTTTGTGGGATTGGCTACGAAGGAGTCATACGTTCCCTTCTCGGCGTCATCGATGATGGTGTATACGGCAGTATCTACACGCTTGAGGGCGCTGGTAATCACGCCTTGCCGCACCGCGCCTGTGGAGTCATGGCTCTGGTCGCTATCGACACCAATGCTATACACGCCTTTTTCTTTGGCGGCATCAAGCACGCCGATGCCACAACCACCGGCCACCTGGAAGATGATGTCGGCCATGTTGTCGGTGATCTGTTTATTGGCAATGCCCTTACAAATGGTGGGATCGCTAAAGTTGCTGGAATAGCCGATGACCACCTTCACAGTGGGATCGACTTTGGTTGCGCAGAACTTGTAACCGGCAATATAACGGTTGACGGGGGGGATGGGCAGTCCGCCGACCGCGCCGATAGTGTTCTTGCCCAGTAGGTGCGGAACTTTCGCCTTGCCATCAACTTCCATCTGACCGGCCATCGCGCCAACGAGACAACCAGCCTCCTGCTCCTTAAAGAAAAGAGGCGCGACATTGGGCAGGTTTTCGCAGGCACCCGTGTTGGGGTCTGGCACCGCGCAGCCGTCAACAATAGCAAACTTCTTGTTCGTGAAGTGCTTGGCAACCTGGTCCAGCGGCGTCTCCATTAGAAATCCGACCGCAATGACCATATCCGCCTGATTCGCCGCCGAGGTGAGGTTCTGCACATATTCACTGGCAGTGGGGGTCTGCGTCTGGATGATTACATCGGGGAAACCATACTGGGCGCGCGCCTTCTCGTAGCCAGTGTGCGCCAACTGGTTGAAGCCGCCGTCGTTCAGACCACCTACATCGGTTACTAAGGCCACCGTGTACTTTGCTTTGGGAGCTGTTGTGGCCCCTGGGGTCGGAGTCGAGCCACCACTGGTGGTACTACCACATGCCGCAAGCAGCATGGCGAACAGGGTGAGGAGTCCCGCGAGACGGATATAACCGCTCTTTCTTCGCATGTACGCTTCCTTTCTCGTTCTCTTCGTCAAATACATCTTTAGATTGTTCATGGGTGTCAGCCAATGAAGCGCTCTTGCTCTCTCAAAATAGATAACGCACTCGCGAGATTTTATGGAGCGCAATTTACGCAGGTAAACCATGAACAGTACAGGCAGGAACGCCATTCCGTTGAGTGGAATCGCACTCATGCCAATACATCCTGCTAGCATACATACGTCCTGAAGAGATTGTTTCTCACAGGAAAAAAAAGTTCATCGAGCAAAGCAAAACTCTTCAATAATCTGTAGATTATTGAAGAGTTTTGCTTTGCTCGATGCTTTTAGCCTGGTTATGCGCGAATTTCGTCGAGCATCGAGAGATTGATGAAGAGGTCGCAACTCTGGCGTAGCGTCGCCGACATCGACTCGTCAAAAGCGACGACCTCGACTCTTACACCGTGATCGGAGCAGTAGTCGAGCATGGGAATGAAGTCGCCGTCACCGCTGACCAGCACAATGCAGTCAACGGCTCCGCCATCGACCAGCCGCACAACATCCATGCAGAGGTCCAGGTCCATATCGGCCTTCTTCGCGCCACTGGCGAAGGTTTTATAATTCTTGGTGGTAATCCTGTAGCCAAGACCCTTGACTGCCTGCAAAAACATCTGGTCGTCGCCGGGCTGCGGGCTGGTGGGACAATAGGCGTGCGCTCGCACAAGGCGGCGATTGCCGCGCAAGAAATCGAGCAACTTGCCAAAGTCGATAGTCATACGCAGTGTGCGCGCCGAGTAGAGCAGGTTCGCCACGTCAACAAAAACGCCCACGCGCTCCGTCGATGGGAACGGCGGCAGTGTCACAGAGACGCTAGCCGGGGTCTGATTGGCGCGCCGCAGTTCAGCCACCATGCGGTCGCTTTGAAGCTGGATAGCTTGCGAAATCACATTGGCGAGGTGATTGACCGCACCCGTCGAGATGATGCCATCGCCATTACGCACGGCTGGAAGCGGAGTCACAGAACCGCGCTGCGCCTCGTTGCCGTTGCGCATGGGACGCGCCATGCGAGGTTGCGCAGGGAGAACGCTGCCGCGCGCGGGCGTTGGCTCAGGCCCCTGAAATGGCCCTGCCGCGTCATTCCCCTGGTTCATCTGATTTACCGTCATGCCTGATTGGATAGTAAATGGAGTTGATGGTACGTTGGGCGTCACTGCCGGAGCGCGATTGATGACTTCCGCGTTACGCGCGGGCGTAACAGGAGCAACCGGCGCGATGGGTGAAGGTATGGCAGGCGCTGGCGCTGAAACGGCTGGTTGCGGCGTTAGCCTGGCTACTGATGTTGGCGTTGTGCCGTTCCCATTGGTACGGCGGCGACGGCGACGGCGTGAAGCTGCCTGCAACTCGGAATACTCCAGAGGCGGCAAATCTTCTACCGGTATGTCTGTGGAGGGCTGATTGATGGCCTCTAATGGCGTTTCAGTCTGTGCCGAAGGCGCTGCTTGCTCCACCGGCGGTGTTCCTGTAGGGACACGATTAAGCGCCTCCGTTTTCGTCGCATCCGCATTCACCCCATCCGCTTTGGCGATGTCCTTCACGGCATCAATGGTCGTCTGCGCTTTCGAGCGCTGGCCTTCTTGACCATGACGACGGCGGCGATCATTATTTGGACGGCCAGCAGGCGCTGTTGGCGCTGTCACTTCGCTTTCAGGCGTGGATACAGGTTCAGATTCTGTTTTTGTTGAGGATGCTGGCGCTTCGACAGCAGAGCCATTGGTTGCCTTCGAGACCTGTTCCGTTGCTATATTTTCCGGGCGAGGACGAACACCAACCGGCTCGGCAGGAGAAGGCGCGAGCGATATGGGTTTTGATGAGATGACAGGCTGGGTAGCTGGCGCGGGCCGATCAAAACGATAGCGGCGCGCGGGTTTCGGAGGCTCGCTCTGCTCCACTTTCACTTCTTCTGCTACCACATCTGCTTTCTTGTCCTCTATTGTCTCCAGTGCTGGCGCAGGCGATTCTACCTGCGCTACAGGCGTTTCGGTAGAGGCTTGCTGCGTTGTGTCTTCTGACTTTGCAGGAGAAGGAGTAGAAGCAGGCGCGGGGGCAGTTGCCTGGGTAACAAACGTTTCGCGCTGCCGCCCACTTCCCTGGCGGGGCATACGCATACGCGTCGCCGGTCGCAACAGAGGAGAAATGGGACGCTCCGGCTTTGCGGTCGGTACCGTAGGAACGCTATTTGTCGCGCTCGCCTCCGTTGTTTCCGCATCCGTATTAGCAGGTGTGGAAGCGGGTGCCTCTTGCGTGGGTACGCTTTCCGTCTGCTCGTTATGATCCACTGTAGGGGCGTGATTTAGCGCGTCCGCTACCTGTGCATCCATTGGCTGCGCGTCTTGCGGAACCAGACGTTCCTCTTTCTGGCGAAATTCCTCGATGAAAGCGGTGAATGGCTGTACCACTTCTTCAGTGGCGAATAGCGGTGTCGGGGTATCCTGATTCTGTTCAGGCGCAGAAACTTCTGCTACTCCGTTGGTTGAGGGAGAATTAGAAGCAGATGATTCCTCCACGACAGTCATTTGAGTGTCGTTATTCTCCGGTTGTGTTGGTTGTGTTGTCACTAAGATCTCCAGTCTCAACAGTTGTGGACCGGAGCGCAGGCATTATAGCCATTGAGAATATGCGCATCTACGCGAGTGTCAGGCAGAAACGATCATGAGGTGAGATGGATACATTAACGTTGCATCCCTGCACAACGGGTTTTCAAAAGAATGCTACAGGCATATGAGTTTGCGCGGGTATCAATGGACACCATATATCGTGTCCCTCCATCCCCTGCGCAGCGTATGCATTCTCGATCCGCGTTGTAAACGGGTCCCGGTGGACGTGATATATAACGTCCTACGCCCGTTCCCACCTTTATACTATTCTCGGACAGGCTTCTTACATTGCATCTACGACCCGGTCCGCCCTTGTGTATGCGCCGTCTTCCTTACTCCTGTTGTACACTCCGGTTAAACGGCGGAACGCTGGTGTGTACAGGTTCTTGAATAGAAGGTTCAATTCCTTCGTTGGTATTCGTTGGCTCAGGCAGCTCAGCAGGCACAACAAATTGCGCATCAGCCGCCGCACCGCTCTGTTTACCGGCAGAAAGATTGCCCGGCTGGTTCACCGCTTCAGAATATTTAGAACGCTTAGTGACCTGCCAGATATGCGCAATCCGCTCTGCGGCAGTGAAATTTGAAAAGATTGCCAATAGCAACACTGCCCAGATAACAGTACCGGTGAGTAGCCCGATAGCCAGTATGACGACACGTTCAGGACGGGCCAGCAGCCCGGTTTTGCACTCCAAACCCAACCCCTCGGCGCGCGCTTTCGCGTAGCTCACCATCAGGGAACCGACTACAGCGATGTATATCGAACTCAACATCCAGAATTGTTCATTGTGAAACGGCCACAGATTCCCGTGCAGCGTCCGCGCTTGCAGGGCATACAAGAACAATCCGAACAGGATAATACTTTCTGAATAGCGGTCAAGCGTTGAGTCCAGGAATGCGCCAAAGATTGTGGGAGCATTCCGAGCGCGTGCCAACGCACCATCGAACATGTCAAAGATTCCAGCAAATAATACCAGCAAGCCGCCAACCAGCAGATACCCTTGAGCAATCACTGCTGCTGTCACCATACTGAGTATCAGCCCTACAAGGGTCAGCGTATTCGGCGTAATACCGAGTTGAGCCAGAGGTCGCATTATCAACGTGACAAACTGCCGAACTCGTTGCTGGACACGTCTGCTAAACATATGTGTATTGTATCATACTTGTCACTATTCGGACTAGCCCTTTCTGGTAAAATTTATGATTCTATTACGTTAAGCTACACTCATTCGACGCAGAGGGCGATGTTTGTTGATGTGGTGTCCTGCTAATTTCAGGTAGTCGTTGACGTGCCAGAGCCTGCCACCAGGGGCGCTCAGGCCAGTTTCAATAGCATTGCGCACATCTAGGGCGGTGCTTCCCTCGAACCAGGTGCAGCCCAGGCCAATGGCGTTCAGTGTATGAGCATCGCTATTGCCAAGCTCAGGCCAGCCATAGATTTCGCGGTTGGCGCTCATAGCGACACGATTAGCGTGGATGCCACAAAAACTGGCATTCCAGGTCTCAATGCCATCCAACCAGGTATCATGGCTGGCATAGATGCGATCCAGCACTTCGCGCTGGCAACTATGGCGAAAAATGCGATTGAGCGGATGCGCTACGATCGCCAGACCACCCTGCTCATGCACCAGGTCAATACTGCGCTCCATGCTCATGCCGGGAGCGATGCGTTTCTCTATGAAAAGTGCGAGCATATGACCCTCGCGCGTGCTGATCTCTTCGCCAACGATAAAATCAAAGCGATAGTTGCTCTTTGCCCACAAATCACGCGCGCGTAACGACCCTTCGATCACATCATGATCGGTCAACGCAATCACCGACAGGTTGGTATTGTGCTGCGTATGATGCAGAATCTGTTCGATAGTAGCAACGCCGTCACTGTATGTGCTATGCATATGCAAGTCGGCTCTGCCCGGTATACCCTGTGAATGTGCTTGAGTCAATGTCATCTGGCGGCGCTTTTTCAACATGGCCGTCCCTGTTGTTGCGTTGAACTGTGTACGGTTATTCATTCAGTTGGTAATCTTTCTAATGGGTTCTTCAAGTTGTTGTGAGGTGAGGCGGACACGACAATCACATCCCTACACTTCTGGTTCCAGTTCTGCTTCGATGAGCGCTTCGCCGGATGGCAAGAACTCTACGGAGAGCGCCGGATCGATCAGACCATTCAGGATTTGGATGCAGAACTGGATGCGCTGCGGCACCAGAGAACAGTAGACCTGCCGCCCCACGCGGCGCGTCTGAATAACCCCGGCGCGACGTAACTTGCGCAAATGCCACGAAACCAGCGGCTGGCTGATGCCCAGCAGGTCGATCAACTCGGTAACAGTGATCTCCCCCTGGTGAACCAGGTGATAGACAATCGTCAAGCGAGCAATGCCAGCCAGCGCCTTCAAAGTAATTTTGAGTTCGCGCCAATCATTCATCACTCCTGACCTTTCGCCGTTTACATAAACATTTGTTTATATATTACGCTATGGAAGCCAAAAATGCAAGGTCAGGCACAGAATCGAAAATGGAGTAGTACTTTGCGATGGGAGAATCAGAAAAAAGTGGGCTGCCAGGGAGTCGAACCCTGAACCTTGGCTTTAAGAGAGCCCTGCTCTGCCATTGAGCTAGCAGCCCGCTACGGATGTGCGACCAGAATAGCATAATATAGCATCTGCGTCAAGCACACAACGCCGCTATTTATAACTCATAGTCCTTTGCCCAGCGGATATCCTTTTCTTGATTGTTCTTTGATGGAGTCAGGCGCAGAGTTATGTTTGATGCTCCTACTTCGTCAACCAGTATTAAGTAGACTTTTCTCAACTCTTCCACGTAAACAGCGAAGTATTCGCATTGCCCCTTATAACTTCTCCACCCTTTGTGCTTTACTGTATAGTTCATGCTACTTACCGAACTGAACATAATCTTAGATTTGTCTTCGTTTAGCCATCCTGTTTTAACTTGTACGCGCCAGAACTTGCCATCTGCATCTTCAATGACCAGATCATAGCGATGCATTTGCCCTATCGGTTGGAGTACCATATAGCTACATTCCAGGAGTCGTGTAATACATGCCTGTTCGCTTATATCCCCTGTCTTTTGTGTGTGGCGTCTTGGTCCGAGCATTCCATTTATCCCCTTTTTACAAAAGGCTGTATATCGCAGCCGTTGCAGAGATTATAGCAGCTTCCTTTATATTTTACAATACTTATTATAATTTCGTAAGATATTGACGGTGCTGATATAATATGAAAAAACTTGGAGGGTACCAACATGTCTGGCGAAGAATTGTTGACCGTTGAAGAGGTAGCAAAAGAGCTAAGGATAAACGCCAAAACAGTGAGACAGTATATTACATCGGGCGATCTTATGGCTATCCTTGTGGGCAAAGGATACAAGATTAGCCGCGACGACCTGGAAGATTTCAAGCGGCGGCGGCGCACCGATCAAATGCGCCATCATAGATAAAACTACCAGAAAGTAAGGACTACATATAAACCGTACAGCCGCGCTCTTCGAGTTGTTGCAACCAATCGGGGACAACAGATAGCTTATTCCAGCGCAAATCTAATTTTTCGAGATGCGTCAGTCTTGCCATACTATCAGGAAGAGCGACAAATCGGTTGTTTCTCAGGTCCAGATCGGTCAGGTGAGTCAGATTGCCCAACGATTCAGGCAAAGTAGTCAATTGATTGTTTCTCAGATCAAGCTCGGTCAGGCGGTTCAGGTTGCCCAATGACTCCGGCAAAACTCCTAACCGGTTATTCGACAAACTGAGCTTTCTGAGGCTGGTCAGGTTTCCGAGAGATGCGGGGAGAGAGACCAGACGGTTGTTCTGCACATGCAATTCTTTCAGATTGCTCAAGTTGCCCAGCGATGCGGGGAGAGCAGCCAGGCGATTATTGTAGAGCCTCAATTCTATAAGGCTGGTTAGCCTTCCAAAAGTCTCAGGCAGAGTACCCAACTGGTTGTCAGTGGCGTTGAAATATCTGAGCTTGCCCAAATTGCCGAGCGAATCAGGGAGGGCAGTCAATTTATTATTACTGAGGTAGAGAAAGTAAGTAAGGTTTTGTAGGTTGCCCAGCGACTCCGGGAGGACAGTTAGTTCATTGTGGGCTACATCCAATGTGTGGAGATAGGTGAGGTTTCCGATACGTTCGGAGAGGAAAGACAGGCGGTTTTCCGCTATATTTAACAGGCGCAGGTTTGTCAATTGCCAGAACGACTCCGGCAGAGATGCAAGTTGATTGCCTCCCAGGCTCAATTCACGCAGACCGGTCAATTGGCTGAGACTCGCGGGCAAAGAAACCAGCCGGTTGTGGTACGCGCTCAAGATTTTGAGACTTGTCAACTGACCAATATTCTCAGGCAGAGCATCTAACTGGTTGCCGTCTACATGGATTTCTTCAAGATGGGGCAAGGTTGCCAGCCAGTTAGGAAGAGTAGTAAGCGCATTACCAGTCACATCCAATCGTTGAAGATCAGTATAACGGGCAAGTGCATCAGGGAGAGAAGCCAACTGGCGGTATCGCAGCGACAAATAAATAGCATCGTACATATCTTCTGGTTCTCCTCAATAGTATAGAGGCCAGTATAGCATTTTTCGCAAACCAGTAGCGATTGCCGATGAGAGCAAGGCGACCGCCAGAGGTGGAATGACAAGGCGACCGCAAGGGTCGCCTCTACCTGTGGTTGTGGCTCCGGCGGATGAGACGCCATCTGGGTGGAATGACAAGGCGACCGCA
>JBOGTO010000648.1:0-9914 GCA_050695155.1 Ktedonobacteraceae bacterium | reverse complement strand
GCGAAGGATCTCGGTGTTCAGCGCGCAGATCCTTCGCTGCGCTCAGGATGACAGCCAGGACCTCCAAATGCTGAACAGGCCAGAAAATTTTGATGCTCTCTCATGCTTTGTGATATGATGAGGGTGAATGATATTCAATTCAGGAAGGAAGCTTTACCTATGAAAGCTGTAAAAACGCATGTGGGGCGCTGCGATAGCTGCGGGGAGCCAGCCGCCTATGCCCAGTTGTTGCCAGGCGGGCGCACATTCCGCTTCTGCGAGCAACATGTCCCATTATTGATAAAGAAACAGGCTGATGCCGCTGAAGCGGCCAACAAAAAGAGCTAGAGATCCAGGGCGGGGCAAGCCCGGCCCCTACCCTACTACGTAGCGATCCATACTGCCGTATAGGGTAGGGGCCGGGCTTGCCCCGCCCTGGCTGGTGGCTCTGCCCCCGCCCTGGTACGTCAGAGATCCAAACTACAGACGAACACATTGAAGTAGGCGGCTGAAGAAGTGGGATCGACCGTTCGATTGAGGGGCGTGACTACTAATACGTCACGCCCTTGTTGCGCCGGGAAACGGGCGACGCGATAGGTGACGTGCTGCTTATCGAGCATTTGTAAGAGCAATGGATAGGGGTCGTTGTGTTTGGCAAGCACGACCATGCTGGGTCGATCGGCGTTAGAGACGGCGCTGGTATAGGCTGGTATGCGATCCAGCATGTAATTATGACGGATGAGAGGCAGCGGGTCGGACATGATTATGTCGCCGCTTGATTTGAAGACGATAGGGAAGGCGAGCCAGTTAATCGCCCAGGCATAATGAATATGTTCGCGCTGCATGTAGCTGATAATGGCGTCGTTGTTGGCGGGCGCGTAGGTGCAATAGGGTGATTGAAAGGTTCTGCCAGGGTCAGCAAGGCCATACAAACCCGCTTGCAATAGAATCGATAGCGCCAGAAACCCCACCATTACCACCAGCACAGTTCGTTGCCTTAGCCAACCAGGAGAGAGGACAGCAGAGGCAGGTTGACCCATTACAGGTTCATTTTCCATCGTGGGGGATTCTTTTTGCGCGGAACGATAGAATGTTGCTTCGGACAGGAAAAGGGCAGTGAAGATGGCCGCGAATAAGAACGGCATGACCAGCATTAAGGGCGTGGCGTAACGTCCCGCGAGATCGAACTGGCAATGCCAGAGGCCGATAGCGGCGGTGCGCGTGGCGCAGAAAATTAGCGTTGTAGTCGCTACAAAGATGAGTGGTAGGGCTGCCATGCGGCGAACACGCAACAGGAGCGGCTGGAAACGCGCCAGAGTCGGTGATACGATGCCGATAGGCTGCGCGAAGGAAAGCCCGACCAGCGTAGTAGCAGCCAGGATACAGAACACACCAAGTATATATGTAGGAGCCGCGAGTATATCAAAATTTGGATTTTGTTGGGGCAGCGAGCCGCCAATGATGCGCGGCCCGACGCAACCGGCATAGAGGTTTATCTGCCCGACGATCTGCGTCATACGCGTAGGATATTGCGACACCACTTCGGGACGCAGCGGGGTGTTAGCGCCCAGTTGCAGCATGTAGGTGAAGTTCTGCCACTGGTTTCTGGCTCCCCATACAAGGGCTGGAGTCATACCAATGATACAGGCGGGCAAAGCTGCCAGCGCGGGCAAGAGCATCAAGCGCCACAATGGTTGGAAGGAGCGGAATTTATGTACTATTCTCACACCATCCCAGGCCAGCCAGAGCGCAATCGCCAGAACCGCATAGATTATGAGGGGATTGACCCAGAAACCCAGGCCGATCACGAAACCGATGCCAACCCAGCGCAGCGCGAGTTCGCGCCTGGGCGCGCCAGCCCGGCGGCGATTGGTGAGTTGCAGAGCGGAGAGCAACAAAACCAGCATCAGGATGAATATTTCGATGTAACCGCCCAACATGCGCATTTCGAGTACGGTATCGTATAAAGGAGGGATGGCTGCCAGTAGCGCCGCGATGTTCATAAACCATTGTTTGGCGTGCTGCGGCAAATGCGCGGTATCGGCCAGCGCGCCCGCGAGTTTCCAGGTGAGCCAGACGACCACCAGCGAAAGCAAGATGGGTTCGGCGCGCAGCGTCCAGACGGAAGAGCCTGCGATGGCAAAAATGATTGCCATCAGATAGGCTTCCAGGCTGCCCATGTAGGGCTGGTTGTAGAAATAGGTGGGAAACTGGCCCTGGAGAATGTGCTGCGCCTGTACGCCTACCAGAGCCTCGTCGCCATCAATGAAGCCTTGTGTGTGATATGCCAGCCAGGAGCGCACCAGCAGGGCGATCAGCAGACAGATCAAAAGAGGCCAGATAGTTATTTTGGATGATGAAATTTTGCGGCTCCCTATCCACTGCCAGTACCAGGGTGAAACTTCGCGTCCATTTTTCCGCGCGGTACCCTCACGACTTGCAGACCCGGTAGTTCCTGTTGATGTTTCGAAATCGCGAATGTTCATATCCCATATAACGGACGGGGAACAAATCTTACAGGACTAACCGGTACAATAGGAATATCAGGTAGGAATATCAGGCCAGAGGAAGCTGGATGTAGAATGTCGAGCCTTCGCCGGGGATGCCATTACTCTCTACATATATCCTGCCGTCCATCGCTTCAATGAGACGGCGCGAGATATAGAGTCCCAGGCCGGAGCCGCGTACCGGGCTGTTCAAGTCGCTTTCGAGGCGCACAAAACGCTGAAATACTTGCGCCTGGTCTTCGGGTCTAATGCCATTGCCTTTATCGGCAACGCTAATCAGGGCTGAGGGACGCTGATCGTAATAGACGCGGGCGTTAAAGGCAATAGGTGTGCCGGATGGAGAATATTTCAGGGCATTGGTACACAGGTTGAGCATAACCTGGCGCAAGCGAGCGGGATCGGCTCTCACCTCGAGATGATCGGGGATGCGTGTATAGGCTTGACGGTGTTCCTGATGCACTTGCGGCTCAATTAGCGTAATCACATCCTGGATGACCCGTTGAACAGAGACGCTTTCGAGGTGAGCCTGGCGAATACCGGCCTCAACCTCCAGGCGGCTGGCGTCCATGACGTTGCTGAGCAAGAGTACCAGTTCATCGCAGCCGCGCCGCGCTTTTTGCAAAAATTCCTGGCGCTGCTCCGGGGGTACCTTGTCTCCAAACTGCGCCAGCAATTCGAGATAGCCTTGCACCGAAGTAAGGGGTGTGCGCAGTTCATGCGAGGCGGTAATCATGAACTGGTCTTTAAGCTGATCTAATTCCTGAAGCTGCCTGTGCGCCATACGTATCTGCTGGTAGAGTTGCGCGTTGGTGAAGGCGATGGTTGCCTGTTCCGCGAAATCGCGTGCTTGCTCCAGGTCCGCGCGGGTGTAAGAGCGTTTATGGTGGGCATCCGGCGCGCTTGAACGCGCCAGGACGAGCAGGGCAACCGCTTGATTCCCTACAATAAGCGGGGCGAAAATAGCTGTGCGCACGCTGCGCTGCAAGAGTACATTACGCAGCGAGATCAATTTGCGCCCGCGCAACCCGCCTGACGGCACGCTCATGGGAGCGGTCGTAGTAGTGAGAGATCTCTGCTGCTGCACTGGCATGGGCAAGGCGAGCATTGGGCCAGTTATGGCGGGCAGGAAGCCGCTCGAAGCCATGTCGATAATCGGCATTAACTCCGGCTGCAACGAGGTCAGGGCTTGCGTTTCCGGCGTGCGAGCGCGGATAGGAGGCCAGTCGCCCGGCAGGGAGCCAGCATTCTGGTCGCGGCAGGCGGCAGCCACCGGCGCGAGCATATCGCTTCGTACAGGCGTGTACAATATAGCATAATCGGCCTGCAAAGCGCGCGCGCCCTCCGTGCAAATAAGCTGCTGAATCTCTGTGCCGACTCCGGCTCCCGTAGCAACCGCCGAATTCAAGCGGGCCGCCACCGTTGTCAGCGCCTGGGCGAATAATTCATGCTCGCGCGCCTCCTCATAGAAGTGCGCCTGTTCGATGGTGCGCGCGGCCTGCTCAGCGAAAGCGGTAGCGAGATATTGCTGGTTTTCGTCAAAGCTGCGCAGAGTGCGGCTTGAAAAGGCCAGACAGCCCAGGTTTTTCCCCTGCGTGACAAGCGGGATAAAGAGGGTTGAAAGAACTTGTTGCTCTTTTTGCCACTCTGTTAAGCCTTCTGGAAGCTGAACCCATTTTTCGGGCCAGTATACGTCTACCGGTTTACCGGACAGGATATCGCAATACTGAAACCGCTCCGCCTCCAATTGCCAGGTCGCAACACTATCAAAGGTATCAGATGCAGCACACACCAGCAGATTAAACTCGCTCACTTCGGGCTGGACGTATGTTTCGACTAAAAGCAGCGCGGCAGTATCAAAGCCTAACGCGGTGGTGCCAATAGTAACGATGCGTGTAATCAGGCTATTGAGTTGAATTTCTTCCGTCAACTGCGCGGTCAACATACGCAGCATATCGGCCTGTTCGCGCCGCTGGTCTCGTTCCGATAATAGCCTTTCATTCTCATAATTGGACACCACAAAGCGGCTGGCAAGTAAAAGGCCAATACAGGCTCCAATGATAATGAGCAGCGAATCGTGTATATGCGCGATTTCGCTGTAAAGGATAACGGCAACCAGAGCCGCGATAGGAATATAGATTAAAGCGCCGCTGGAGAGAAATGAATGATCCCGCACCTTGCCTGCGCGATTGATCGTGGCATCATCCGCCAGTCGTGTGTGCGCTTTTGGATGCTCGCGGTCGCGGTAAGCGCGACGGGCGATGCTGGCATACTGGTAGGGGGCGCTGAGTCCGATTAGCAGGTAGCCAATGAACCAGAATGTATCAATATACCAGGTACCGGTATTGTAGGTATTGGTCGGAATAGTCATGGCATACAGGGTATCAGCCCCGATTTGCGCAAAGATACCTATGCCGCATATGATGAGCGAAGGATTCAGCACGGGTCCGGTGCGCTGGTAAATGAGCAGGACAATAGCCAGCACCAGCAGAATATCCCAGAAAGGGTAGGAAGCAGCGACGTATATTTGAGCCAGGTCGGTGAATGTGGCAAATATTGGCCTGAGTACAAAAAACCAGCTAATATCCAGGATACACAGGGTGATAATCAGCGTATCCAGTATAATGAGCATGAATGATTGCCGGGTTTTGGGAAAAGTTGGCATTATGAGCAGGCCAGCGAAAGTCAGAATATAGGTGAACATGAAAAAGAAATCGGCGGGCGAAGGTACCGGGTTTTTCATCACATAATCTTCGAGGTAGGTATAAATAGCGCCGCCAATGCCGTTCGACAGCAGTCCCAGACCAATCAGCAGCCAGGCGTTCCGATGGCGGGTCGTTAATCTCACCGGCCCATTCCCGGCGCGATGCACGGTCTGGAAACACCAGATAGCGCCAACAAAAGAGGCAAAGGCATACATGGAGTTGGCGTAGAAGACCAGCAAGGTAGACCGCGCTACGGGAGTTTTGCCGCCAATGTGGAAGACCAGCCATATCAGGCTGACAACACAGATGAAAATAACAATAGCGGTCGCAATATACGTCTGGCGACCCAATTTTTTAAGATAATTCTGGTTTAAGGCGTCCGTGACAACGGCTTTTATATCGAGTTCGGACTTATGCACCGGCATGTTATTTCCTCTGCTGGCAGGGCAAATGTATTATTTACTATTTTCTATCGTACCTCATGCGTTTTGACTGAATGTAGTATAACCGAACGCTGCATGTTTGTCACGATTGCAGGACATCAGGGTTACACAACCATTCTCCAGATTATGCTTAATAGATGGCTAACAATACTGGATAGTTATCTTTATTCATCATATAGTTAAGAGCAACCATCGCACAGTATCAAACAAAGGAAAGGGAGAGATTTCATGCAACCTGTAATGATTACCGCCGCTATGGTTGGCGCGGAAGTGACGAGGGCGGAGCAGCCCAATTTACCCATAACGCCACAGGAGATTATCGCCTCCGCCGTCGAGTGCTATGAAGCGGGAGCCGCGATTATTCATATCCATGTGCGCGACGCGCAGGGCAACGCGACGCAGGACGGGCGCTTATTCCGCGAGGTGGTTGAGGGTATTCGCGCGCGCTGCGATGTCATCACGCAGGTCTCTACGGGCGGAGCGGTATGGATGAGCGCGGAAGAACGTTTACAGAGCATAGAATGCCAGCCTGATATGGCAACCCTGACGACCGGCACGGTCAACTTTGGCGACGGGGTGTTCATGAATAATCGCGGGCTGGTCGAGACCTTCGCGCGCCGCCTGCGCGAGTCGGGGATTGTACCTGAAATCGAAATCTTCGACGTGGGAATGCTTGACGAAGCTATGCGCCTGTATAAGATGGGGCTGATTAGCGATCCGCTGCATTTCGACTTTGTGATGGGCGTTCCCGGCGGCCTGGGCGCTGATCCCGCTCACCTGGCGCATATGGTGCGCTGCCTGCCGCCCGGCAGTACCTGGAGCGTGGCGGGTATCGGTCGCCGCCAGTTGACGCTGGCAACTATCGCCCTGGCAATGGGCGGCAACGCGCGCGTGGGCTTCGAGGACAACATCTACTATCGCAAAGGCCAACTGGCGCAGAGCAACGCGCAACTGGTAGCGCGCATTGCCCGTATCGCGCAAGAACTTGACCGGCCCGTGGCAACGCCCGCAGAGGCAAGGGAGATATTACAATTAGAGCGGTATCGCTAAACCGCAAACGTCAATATGAACCGTAGGGGCGGAGGTGGCGTGGGGATGGGTGGGGGCCTTTAGGGCCGCCCGCGTGTTGGCATCGTGATAGGGGTACGATGCCCCACGAATTCCGCATGATGAACAGGGACGCGGGCGGCCATGAAGGCCCCCGCCCCTACGGTTCATTAAAGTAATTATGGCAGCGTCAGCAGTTCTGGCGCGCCGTCGGTGATGGCGAGGGAATGCTCGAACTGGGCTGAGCGCTTGCCGTCGGCGGTGCAGACGGTCCAGCGGTCGGGCAGCATTTTGGCCTGGTAGGTGCCTTCGTTAATCATGGGTTCGATGGTGAAGACCATACCGCGCTGGAGTTTCAGGCCGGTGTTGGGGCGACCGTAGTGGGGAACCTGGGGGTCTTCGTGCAGAGAACGCCCAACGCCGTGTCCCACAAAATCGCGCACGGTAGAGAAGCCGTTCGCTTCGGCATGGGCCTGGATGGCCGCGCCGACATCGCCCAGGCGGTTGCCATTACGCGCCTGCTCGATGCCCAGTTCCAGGCAGCGTTTCGCCACGTCCATCAGATGCTGCGTCTCATCATCGAGCTGGCCGACGGGGTAGGTGACACAGGCGTCGCCAACCCAGCCTTTATAAAGCACACCGATATCGACGCCGATAATATCCCCGTCTTTAAGAAGTTGTTTGGGGCTGGGGATACCGTGACAGATTACGTTATTGACGGCAACACAAATGGTAGCGGGAAACGGAGGAATAGCCGGTATACCACCTCTGGCCGGACGCGCGCCATAGCCTTTATAGATGGGCTTCGCGCCCTTGCCGCGAATGAAATCCTCGGCGATTTTATCGAGTTCAGCTGTAGACACGCCCGGCTTGACATAAGGGCGCAATACATCATAAGTCAGCGCCACGATGCGACCCGCCTCGCGCAACTGCGCTATTTCTAGCTTTGATTTTAACATAACAGCCATGTAACTATACTCTCTCTTCTTTTATCCCTGTCCTACAATAGACAGCGAATCTCGCTCATGGGTTTGCTCCCATTCCCAGGTAAGCAAATCGTTGGTGGTAACGGTAAAATATGCATTAAAATAGCGCAAAAGATGATCGACCGTGTTGTAATCGATGCGCTGGCTGCGTCCCGTGTGTAAGGATGCCAGGACGCTCAAAGACACACCGCTCTCCTCGGAGAGGCGACGCAAACTCAATAGGGGTTGCCCCTGGTCGGCGCGTACAACGTTTACCTTAGCGAGCAAAACGCGCAGCTTGCACGAAATCGTCACGGTCACTACCTCCTGAAATTTTTTCTTATGTTCACTATAGCAAAATTGTTGTTGGATGTCAATACATTGTTGTGGCTTGCAATAACACAGCTATGGCTTTGCAGCGATACCATCCAGGATAGCATCGACGACTTGTTTAGGGTAATCGGCAGGAGTGGAAGTAACAAGGCTGGTGAAGAGTGTGCGAAAGAGTATGGGGCCGGCCACAAGATCAACCACGAACTCCGGGGCAATATCGGAGCGAATCTGCCCGCGCGCCTTTGCGCGTTCGATCATACTGGCGAATTGTTGTGAGCGGGGAACGACGAGACGAGCATAGAACGCCTTAAAAACCTCTGGATTGGATTTCAATTCGCCAACCATTTTGAGGGTCAGGGCTTCAAGATAGGAGGGAGTTTGCTGCCAGCCACTCTGTAACACCGCAATCAGATCACTGCGCAAATCGCCGGTATCGATCAGAGGAACTTCTGAGCGCAGGATTTCGAGGGCATCGATTACCAGGTCGGCTTTCGTTGCCCAGCGCCGGTAGATGGTGGTCTTGCCAACTCCGGCGCGCGCGGCAATGGCTTCGATGCTCATGGACTCGAAGCCTTCTTCTGTCAGCAACTCGATGGTGGCCTGGAGAATAGCCTGGTGAGACTCGGCGCTGCGCGGACGCCCGGCCTTGCGTTTTACCTTTTCAGGCAGAGTTGTCAAATGGTCGCTTCCTCCTTTTGTTCCTCCATTGTAGTGAGGCTGGCGCGTTCCGTCAAGTACACCGGACGCCCGCAAGGGGCGTCCCTACATTTCAGGGACACCCCGCACCCGCCTCCAGGCGGGTCGGCTCCATTTGCGCGTCTTTTGCTCTGGATGGCAGGAAGAAGAGCGCCACTAACATACCGCAAAGCGATACGCCTGCGGCTACCAGGACGGTATGGCTCATGCTATCAATGAAGGCGGCGTTGGCGCTGGTGGCGATCAGGTGGCCGATAGAGCCGCCGAGGTGCGAGGCGAGGACGGAGGTGCTGCCAATCGAGTCGTGTACCAGCGTTTTCAACGCGGCTGGTAACGCCTGCACTGCCGGGGCATGATCTATAGCGGCGTGGTAGCTGGCAGCAAGCACGCTGCCCAGTACCGCGACGCCCAGCGCTCCCCCGACTTCCTGCGCGGTATCGTTGACGGCTGAGCCTACACCTGCTTTGCCGAGGGGCAGTGTACCCATGATAGTATTGGTAGCAGTCACCATCGTCAAACCCAGACCAGCGCCCAGCAAGGCCAGTATGATGGCTATCAGCACGTAACTGCTACTGGCATTCAGGAAGGAGAAGAGGGCGATGCTGGCGGCTACGATGGCAAGCCCGGTGGAGATGGTAGCCCTCACTCCTGTCAGGCGCGCGATGAGCGGGCTGAGCGAGGCAGTAACGAGCAGCCCAAGCACCAGGGGGGTAAAGCAGAGACCGGCCTGAAGGGGTGTGTAGTTGAGTACAAGTTGCAGGTATTGCGTCAGGAAGAACAGCGTACCGGCCAGAGCAAACGATGTCAGCGTAAGAGCCATACTGGCCGCCGTAAAATGCGCGTTGGCAAAGACCTTGACATCCAGCATGGGAGAGCGCGAACGTAGTTCCCAGACCACAAAGGCCAGCAACAATAGCGGCGCGGCGCTGAAAGCGGCGATGATGCGGGGATCATCTATGCCGAAGGCCGGTACCTCGATAATGCCGTAGAGCAGCGCCATTAATCCAGCGATGGAAAGCAGCGCACCGGCTGGATCGAGCCGCCGCGCCTGCGGGTCCTTTGACTCCGGCACTAACCACAGGCTGACCAGCAGCGTTATAAGAATAATCGGTACGTTAATCAGGAAAATCGTACCCCACGCGAAATGTTCAAGCAGCCAGCCGCCGAGCAAGGGACCAATCACGATGCCCATGCCACCAACGCCCGTCAAGACGCCGATGGCCGAGGCGCGCTGCTTATTCG
>JBOGTO010000647.1:0-14661 GCA_050695155.1 Ktedonobacteraceae bacterium | reverse complement strand
CCCCCACCCATCCCCGCTTCCGCCCATTGTCCCTACAGGACGAGGACGCCCCACCCCCTTCATTAGCCTGTCGATTGTCACATTTATCAGGATTCTTCACAAATCAACTGATGGCATACAATCGTGTCTGGTGGCGCTCTTCCAGCATTTCGGGGGTGGCACCCATGCCTGCCAGGGCGAGCGACGCAGAGAGTCGCACTGTGCGCGGCAGTTGCTTGTTGCCGGACATGCGCCTGAGTGGTGTAACTGCGTCTGACTCGTTCAACAGGGTGAGCAGCCAGACGATTGACTGGCGTTCGCGCTGGTCGCTGCGGTGCAGGGAACGCACAAGCTGGGTCGCCAGTTGTTTGCCAAAACGCTCTTTATTGTACAGCAGATGCTGTTGCATCTCGCTGGTAGTAAGTGTTGGATCATTCACAAGTCGGAGTAGCTCGTTTACTTTCAGACGAAGGTGTCTGCGTGTTTCAAGCTCCACAATGTTCCAGCCATAATCAAAGGTCTCTTCATCCGCCTGGAACAGCCTGGCGCCTTTTTTCTCCATCAAGATTTGCCTTTCCAGAGTCTTATGTGGCTCTGACACAATGTTGAAACAACACACTTATTTATCATCTTACCTCCCCTCAGCCGGAGAGGTGTATACAAATGGCTCTTTCTGCGCTGCAATCATCTCCAACAGTTCGCGCAGCCCATCTCGCGCGCGTTTCCGCAATTCAGCATTGAGCGTGCTATCAGCTTCAAATTCGTCCTCGTCTAAGACGAGTGAGACGCCGCGCGGGTCAACCCATACATCGAGCAGCAAATCAACCTGCTCGATGCGCCCATCGAAAATAGAAGCTGGTTGCGCGATATTGCAATACCAGCCTTTTCTCTGCCCGTCAGCGCTGGCAATGTCGAAAATATTGTACCAGCGGTCACTATAATAATATTCTGTAAAGCGGTCTCCCGGCTCGAAGCACACATAACCGAGATCTTTAGCCGCCTGTTTCCAGTATGCCTGTATAATTACGCCATTTGCCAGATGTTTGACAATATCACCTTCATACTGGATTCTGGCCTCGCCAGACGTATCGAGTTTGACGACAGTTACCATGCTTCTTGCTCCCGGACAGCCAGGTACCAGTGTACAACATTTCTACCTAATATGCAAATTTTTTAATCTCAACCTTTGGGATGCTCAATGATCGCTGCGTGTCCGTAGGGGCGGGAGTGGATGATGTGGATGGGAGGGGACGCTTGCGTCGCCCGCGTAACCCGTTGCTGGCATGATTTGTCGTGTTCAACGGGTGGTGTGGGGACGCTTGCGTCCCCTCCCATCCACATCATCCACTCCCGCCCCTACATATCGGCATATTGCCGCAGTAATTCGAGGCTATTCTGAAGCTTCTCAATATCGCGTGTGCCGTCGCGGTTGACGATGGAGGCTTCCAGGCTGATGAAGCCGCTATAATGACGCGCTTTGAGGTCGGCGAAGAATTGGGGGAAGTCGATTGTGCCTTCGCCGGGGTGCAGGTAGCGGCGGTAGTTGTCGGTCGAATACATAGCGCCGTCGTAGTCTTTGATGTGGATATGATTGACGCGCTGGTTTTGCCAGAGCCATTCGGCATCCATTGCCGCTTCGAGTTGTTGATGGAGGGCCAGAAACTCGGTGTCCAGCGCAACGCGGCAGCGGTCATCGCGCTCGACTGCGCGCCGGACATTGCCGAGCGTATCCCCGCTCCTGCTCGGAACGGTTTCGACGGCCAGCGTTAGCCCGTGTTCTTCCGCCATTGTCACGCAATCCGGCAGAACCGCCAGGTTGTCCGCCAGCCTGTCATCCGAATCTGGCAGACCCCACAGGTGAAAGATGAGCGTCTGCGCCTGTACGACCTGCCCCAGGCGGCAACTTGCTTGCAGCCAGCGCCAACCCTGCGCGCGTTCCGAGGATTGCAAGCTGATTAGCGCCGGGCCAATGCCCTTCTCGGCATGAATAGCTGGAAAGCGCAGACCAGAGGCGCGTAGCTCGACGGCTATCTTTTCGATGTCCTCAGTCCAGCCCGGAAAGAACATCACTTCCAAACCATCGACCGCCAGCCACGGCCCATACTCTAAGATAGACCGGTAATCGGTAAAATCAGGGAAACGGCTGAATGCGCCCGTTGAGCAAAGTAGCTGCATCCTCTCCATTATGCTTTCTTCAATCACACATCGGCGGGATCATGCTTAATCAAGTGTTCAAACCGTTTCAGATGCTCCTGCGTGGCTAACTTCTCTTCTTCCGGCATAGTATCAGAGAGTTGCACCATCATATGCAGACCTGTTAAATGCCGACTCAACTCTTTAACATCATGCCTGAAATGCACGGCAAGTTCCTCAATCGCCAGCCTCAGTAGAGGGGCATCGGCATTTTTCATAGCTGGCAGCAAGAAATAGGTGGTGATGACATGCGTATTGAGAAATTCACGCGCATCTTTTTCCCACAGTTTGATCTTCAAGAAATTGAAGGCCAGGTTGACCTCGCCATCAAACTCGTCTCGTATGTTGGCGGGTACGGCCTCCGGGAAAGGACAGATCATATACGGATAGATAGAGAGTTTCTGTTCCCCGACCTGGAGTACAAGCCCATCATGCTCTTCATCTCTGTCCTTTTGCTCTGCACCTTCTATTGCATCTTTAAAAGTGTAGCTGAGCATCCGCGCATATGTACTCAGCAGTTGGAGCGGGAGATCTTCATCATCGCGCTCTAACTGCAACTCAAAAACCAGATAGCATGGCTTATCGGTCTCGTTGTTGTGAACGAGATAGGCACGTTCAAAAGTGCCTGAATGTTCTATCCATTCGGTTTGATAGGCACCCGTCACTGTAGCTCCAGGTAAGGCGAGTCCCGCAATTCCTTGGTCAAAATCACCGGGTGGTCCATCAATAGGGGTTGTTTTGAGTTCGGGCATCTCGACATCTAACGCTCGCTCCACCTGAAACCCCGGCAAAAGCAGGGGAATAATCTCTGCCGCCTGCTCGTGAAGAAGATTTTTGAGGATATGCTTATAAGGCCGTTTAGCGTTCATATACGTTTAGTCACTCCCTTCCATATTCATGACATTTTCAGGAGTATACCATAGCAGCATGTAAATGCAAATGCTGCCGCAGTTACCGGGCTTGCTGGCATACAGCTGGGCAGACTTGAACGTGCGCCGGAGCCTTGCGGATGCGCTTGCCATACTAATCGATAACGAAGAGGATGTACGGTCCCTGGCAAATCTCTTGATTGACTCAAAATGATATTTTTTCTAAATGTAGGGGCGGGGGTTGTGTGGATGCGGGGAGGGGACGCTTGCGTCGCCCTCTGTCGAAATTGCTACAACCGCGTTATCATCGCAATCATCATTGGGATAAATACAACCATCGTTGATATTGTCCCCCAGGGCGACGCAAGCGTCCCCTCCCCGCATCCACACAACCCCCGCCCCTACGGAATTTATCCCCTACTTTTCACCTGGCACTTTCTCGGTAAGGTCAGACATTTCAACCTCTAACGCCTGGGCTATCTTCTCTAAGGTGAGGATGTTCACTCCTCCGTAGGGGTTATTATATAGTCTTCTTATCGTGGTGATATGCACATCAGACATACGAGAAAGTTTGGACTGGCTGATGCCCCTTTCCTCCGCTATTTCCTTGATACGAAGACGTAACATACAAGCTCCCTCGAACAATTTCCTCAAGTATATAGGAGTGTCCTACTTGACGGGAGACAGCAATTAAGATACACTTAAAAAGAAATATCTAAAAAGATGTATCTATTTTACTGTATCGGCCAGAAGGGAACAAACATGAGGCACTATCTGTATACGCTGCAAGTAGATCGCGGGAAACCTGGGCTAATTGAGTTGTTTATTATCTATGCCGTGGACGATGTGGATGCCATGAAGAAAGCGCGTAAGCGGGTAGCGGATCATCGAAGGGTAGAAATGACTTTGAAGAGATGCCAGGGGCATTTCACGATGGTACACAGGGAATATCCGCCGTATATCGATGTGGAGGAAGGGCGAGTTGTGTAGGTGCTAGGACGACCGCAAGTGTGTCAACCTTTTGAGTCCATGTTACGTGTTAGATACTGTGAAGCAGAACTTATAGCGAACAGTGCGGTGTAGTGAATATTTTGCCTGTAGCTTTCATAGAACGGACATGGAACTTATGATGAATCCCAACCAGCGGTTCAGGCAGAATCAGGCACCGGTGGAGCAAACGACTTACGCGCAAGATGCGCCACAAATGAGTAAAACGAGTAGTTTGCCGGTAGTGGGTCCGGTGCCACAGCTTTCGCCGATTCCATTGGAAGCTCCAGTGATTACTATCGGGCGTTTTCCGAACAATATGGTGGTACTGAATCATCCGCTGGTTTCTGGCTATCATGCGCGGCTGGAACGGGTGCGTAGCGGCGGCTATCGTATTGTTGATGTGGGGAGTACCAATCATGTTTTTGTCAATGCGCAACAGGTAAGGGCGAAGGAACTCAATCCAGAGGATGTCATCCGTATCGGGCCGTTCAGCCTGGTCTACACGGGGAAGCAGCTTATCCAGCAGGATGAGAGCTATAGTATTCGGGTGGATGCGGTACGCCTCAAAACCAGTGGGCGCAGGTTTCATGTGCTGCTGCACGACATCTCACTCGACATACCTGCTCGCAGCTTTGTGGCGATAGTGGGCAGCTCCGGTGCTGGTAAATCTACCCTGTTGAATGCGCTGAGCGGCTTGCAGCCTGCCGGCAGGGGCAGAGTACTTTATAACGGCCAGGATTATTATCGCAATCTGGCATCATTCAATACGCAAATTGGCTATGTGCCGCAGGATGACATTATTCACCCCGATTTGACCGTTGCGCAGGCGTTGTACTACACGGCTAAGATGCGCTTGCCGAAAGACTTTACGCGGTCGCAGATTCGGGATCGTATCGACGAGGTACTTGACGAGGTGGAGATACGGCACCGGCGCGGCTATCTGGTCAAGCATCTTTCGGGCGGCGAACGCAAACGAGTGTCGATTGCCCTGGAACTGCTGGCGAATCCCAGCATCTTCTTCCTGGATGAACCAACTTCCGGCCTCGATCCGGGCCTTGATCGCAGGATGATGCAGCTTTTGCGCAAGCTGGCCGATAAGGGGCATACTATTGTGCTGGTGACACATGCCACCAACGACATTACTTTCTGTGATTATGTGTGCTTCCTGGCGCAAGGTGGTCGCCTGGCTTTTTATGGACCGCCTACCGAGGCGCTGACCTACTTCGGCACGCGCGATTTCGCGGAGATTTACAACGCGCTGGAACCTACTCCCGATGACAAAAAAATCCCAGCCGATGCAGCAGATAACTTTAAGCGTTCTCCATACTACCAACGTTATGTGAAAGAGCCGCTCGACAGGGTAGTTGCCGGGCGCGAAGCGTTGTTTGAAGCAATGGAACAGGAGCGACGACCCAGGCGCGGTCGCCCGCGCAGGCAATTCTGGCTGCTCACCCGGCGCTATATAAAATTGCTTACGCATGATATGAATACCCTGCTGACGTTGTTGCTGCAAGCTCCCATCATTGGCCTGATCCTGTTCTACCTTGCTACGCCCAATGTATTCGCCTCAACCAGCATTACTTCATGTCCGTTACATGCTAATCCGGCGAATAATACAGGACCTATTGTATCGACTGATTGCCAGAAAGTTGTTGACCTGCTCAAAACACCGCAGGGACAGGCTTTTGTGCAGAAGCAGGGCTTAACTCCGCAGCAGGCATTGGAGAATGCCATTGCTTTTAACTCGGGGGCCAACGCGGAAACGCTGCTCTTCATCATGGCTTTTGCGGCTGTTCTGTTCGGCTGCCTCAATGGCGTCCACTCTATCGTGAAAGAGGTGCCAATTTACCGGCGCGAGCGCATGGTAAATCTGGGCATCGCGCCCTATATGTTCTCAAAGATCGCGGTGCTGGGCGTTTTCTGCCTGCTGCAAAGCGCCATCCTGGTCTACTTTGTGAACCTGAAAGCGCCGTTTCATCAGGGCATATTCTTACCAGTCCTGTTAGAGGTCTACATAACGATGGCTCTCACCTCTCTGGCCGGCCTGATGTTGGGGCTGGCGATCTCGGCACTGGCGCGAAATGCGGACCGCGCCATGAGCTATGTCCCTCTGGTAATCATTCCCCAGGTGATCTTTTCCGGCATCATATTCAACCTGAATACACCTTTCTTACAGGGAGTGGGGGCGTTGTTCGCGGCGCGCTGGGCGATGGCCGGGCTAGGCTCGTCGCTTGGCCTGCACGGCGATAAGCTGGGGGTAGACAGCTTCTCGTTTCAGGGTACGCATTTTGCCACACTTGACCCTGCTACTGCGCTGCCGGGTGCTACTGCGCATTTGCTGCTGTGCTGGGGCGCGCTGGTGGCGATCAGCATAGTTTTGATGGTGGCGATTGCCTTCTTTTTGAAAGGCAAGGATGTTAAAGCGTAGGGGAATGAGATTTTTCGGCCATACCCTTTTCAAAATGGCTCTGCATGTGGTATAGTCTTGTCGGAGGGATGGCAGAGTGGTCTATTGCGACTGTCTTGAAAACAGTTAGGCGAAAGCCTCGGGAGTTCGAATCTCCCTCCCTCCGCCAGAAGGGTTGTGTGGCCCTTTTGATTTCTGGTTCCTCTGGCATTCGGCCCTGTATTGCAGGTTCGGATGTGGATTGTAACAAACAAACATATGAGGATCGAAGCATGGCGGAGATGCATGGGGTGTGTGTCTCCGCTTTTACGATGAACCGGCCATAAAGTCGGGGATGGAAGTACCTGTTTTGTGCTTCCAGGCATCATCGTAAAGCTATCGCAACGTTTCGTAGTAGACTCTCGCGCAGGAATGTGACGCCGTTTTGCAATTGTGCTGGCGGATACTATTCCGGTGTCGTGAGCCGTTTTTGGACGGGCGGTGTTTTAGTGTCATTCATAGGTTCGTTAGATCAGTTTGACCTTTCGATTATTTTGCAGAGAATTGAGTCGTATAAGAAAACTGGCTTGCTCGTTGTGAAGCAGGGAGAGCGTAGCGTAGAACTCTCGTTTCGACACGGGCAATTGTTGTGTATCGGTCCTATCCGACCGGATATTTCGCTGGGAGAGCGGCTGTTGCAGGCCGGGGTTATTTCGCGGGAAGCCTACCAGGAAGTCGTCAAGGCTCTGGGCGTTGAACACTACCGCGAGGTAGGCGCGGCGCTTAGCTTGATCGACCAGGGGCATGTCAATCAGGAAAGCCTGTATCGCTGGGCTTTTACGGAGGCCGCGCATGTGATTGAAGCGCTTATTGCCTGGACGGATGGCGAAGTCTATTTTGAGGAAAATCAGCAGCCTCCGAGTGATCGCTTGTTAATTGCTCTCTCGATTTCGTCGCTACTCCCTGAGCAACCCTCAGAAGCGCCTGCTCAGCCGGTCACTGTTGGCGCTGCTCCTACCTCTGGTGTTGCTCAACAGCATACTCCTATTAGTACAACCAGTGTGAAAAAAAGCAGCATTGCCGATATACCGACTATGCATGGCGAAGAACCTGCTTTCTTCGACGATGCATCCTTTTCGACATCGCTCTTTTCGTCACCCGGGCCTATGCTGGATACGGAACGTAATACTGATACGCTGACCAAATCAACGCTGGGAACGCTTTTGCCGCCGCAACCTGTGATTACGCCAGTAGCTCCTATGCAGATAAATACAGCCTACATGCAGCCTCAGATGGTATTGACTCCGGTAGACCTTTCCACCTACCGCGAGCAGAACCCCCAGATGACGTTTACACCCGATCAGTGGCGGCTCTTTACGCGCGCGGACGGGCAAACGACGCTCCAGACAGCGATCCAGGAGTTGGGCATGTCGCGCGACCAGGTTTGCCAGGCCGCCGGAGAACTGGTGGCTCTCGGCGTCATCACGCTCTCGTCATCTGCTTACGGATATGGAGATGTAAACGAGATGTCGCCCGCTGCGCGCGAACACGCGCAGGTTGGCCTGAGCAATGGCATGATGACGCCAGGATATGCTGCATCGCCCGCCTTTGACGCAGTACAGCCCTCACCAGACCCGCAAGGTCGCTTCTCTCCTCCCCATCCTATCGAGACACAATCGCAGTGGGGCAATGGAGGCAACGGAGCAACTTTTGTGCTGGGTAATGGATGGGTCGTAGCTCCGCCCGATGTGCAGCCGCAACCGATGAACCAGTATGAGCCGGTCAATCGCGTCTACGCGAAGGCGGGGTAGGCTATTCAATAATCTGATGAATGTTGACGACCGAATGCGGGAATGGGCATGTCTCCGCCCCTTGTCCCTACAGGACGCCTCTGAAAGGCCCTTACCGGGCGCATTTTTGTGAAAGACATTCAAATAGTGGGAGGCGTATGTGTGTTGAGGCGAAATACTTCATCTCGTTATGAGTCGGCGGCGGATGTGCTGGCTGACGATGACGATCCACTTTCCAGCATTGGTATGGTGATTGGCCGCAGCCCGGCTATGCGCGAAATCGCCGCGCAGGTGGCCCAGGTGGCTGCCTACGCGGATACGACTGTATTGTTGCAGGGCGAGAGCGGAACGGGTAAAGACGTAGTGGCACATGCCATTCACGCGCTGAGCCGTCGTTCAGCCTATCCTTTTGTCGATATTAATTGCGCCGCGTTGCCTGATACTTTGTTGGAAACGGAACTCTTTGGTGTGGAGGCGGGCGCGTTTACCGATGCCAGGGTTGCGCGTGAAGGATACCTATTACGCGCCGATGGCGGCACGCTTTTTCTCGATGAAATTGGCTCGATGCCGCTCCCGTTACAGGCCAAATTGCTGCGTTTCCTGGAAACGCGCAGTTTCAGGCGCGTAGGCAGCACCAGAGAGGTACATGTCAACCTGCGCGTGATTTCAGCCACCAATGTTGATCTTGCCGCCGCAGTTGCGCGGCGAGCTTTTCGTGATGATCTCTACTATCGTTTGCAGGTGATTACGCTGCGCCTGCCGTCCCTGCGCGAACGCCCGGAAGATATAGAACCCCTGGTCGCGCACTTTTTGCGCCAGTTTTCGCTTGATGAGGTAGAGCCGCTGCGCATTAGCGACGAGGCAATGGCGCTGCTGGCGCGCTACGCCTGGCCGGGCAACGCGCGCGAATTGCGCAGCGTGATCCAGCGCGGTCAAATTGTCTGTGACGGCCAGGTGATTCGCCCCGTTGATCTGCCCGGTGAATTACATATTTCGAGCGACAGCGTGACTCAGCAGCTTAACGAAGTACAAAAAAATATCCACTTGCCCCCCGGTGGCATCGATCTTCCGTTGTTCCTGGGCGAAATCGAACGCCGTTTCGTGCAAGAGGCTCTTGCACACTGTCATGGCAACCAGGGGCAGGCCGCCACGCTACTGGGCCTCTCGCGCGACCAGTTGCGCTACCGTATGCGTTCCCAGGGCGGCGACAGGCTTCGCTGACCGTCCCTACGGATAATTGGAAGTTTTCCTATACTTCGGGCCAATTCAGCATCATCGCCTGAGCGGTATCACCGGGATGCACCTGTACGCCGCCTTCGGGTGCGATGACGAGGGCGTTGGCGTTGAGGAGCGAGGTCATGATGTTGGAACCCTGGTTGCCGGTGGTGCGGGCTACGAAGCGGCCATCTTGCCAGGCGACATGGGCGCGGACATAGTGGCGGCGCATGGCTACGTCGCTGACGCCATCTTCGACGACGACCTCGATCTGTGGGCGCAGCAGGCGCGTGTGTCCCAGCATTTTGCGAATGACGGGCCGACCGAAGAGTTCGAAGGTGACAGCGGCTGAAACCGGGTTGCCGGGCAAGCCTAACAAAGGTGTCTGGCCGATATATCCAAAGGCGACGGGTTTGCCGGGGCGCATATTGATGCGCCAGAAGTTGATGGCTCCCTGCTCCGACATGATGTTTTTCACCAGGTCAAAATCGCCCACAGAGACGCCGCCGGAGGTGAGAATGAGGTCGGATTGTATGGCCTCGCTGAATCTCTCACGCAGACTCTCTACTGTGTCCCGCGCTACTCCCAGGCGGTGCGCGATAGCCCCCGCGCGGCGCACGGCGGCCTCGAGCAGGTAACTATTGCTGTTGCGGATTTTGCCCGGCTGTAGGGGTTGATCTACATCAATCACCTCGTCGCCTGTTCCCAGGATAGCGACGTGCGGGCGGCGGATGGCTGGCACAGTGGCTCTGCCCAGCGTTGCCAGGATGCCGATTTCCCACGGCCCGATCTCTGTTCCACGCGCCAGCACGGGTTGTCCGCGCCGCATATCCTCGCCAGCCGGGCGAATATTGTTGCCCGGCTCGACGGCCTGCAATATCTCTACCCACTCGCTTTGCGGGCTGTCGCTGCGCGTGAGCTCCACCTGGATTACCGTATCGGCTCCCGGCGGCACTGGCGCGCCTGTCATGATGCGCATAGTCGTGCCATTAATGACCGAATGTTCTGCAACATAGCCGGCAGCCACCGTACCAGTTACGCGCAGGCGCGGCGGTTGCCCATCGTGTGGCCTGCTATCCTGGCTCAGCAGCGCGAAGCCATCCATAGCGGAGTTAGCGAACGGTGGCATATCCTCTTGCGCGATAATATCCTCTGTAAGCACAAGGCCGAGCGACTCTGCCAGGGGAACCTGTGAGACGCTGAGAGGCGCAATCCCGGCCAGGATGCGTTCGAGAGCTTCTTCTACACTGATCATGTCTATTTTCCTTATGACTGAATGGTTGTGATCGAACCAATAATCCCTCTATATGATTAAAGCACAAAAGAGAAAAGCCTGGCGCGCCAAAAATAAATTACGGCGAACCAGGCTTTTCTGAAAATAGTACCTCGTACGAGATTCGAACTCGTGATCTCCGCCTTGAAAGGGCGGCGTCCTGGGCCACTAGACGAACGAGGCGTATTCGCCGGATGCTTCTACACCGGCGAGATGATTGTACTCTATTGGCCGCTGCTTTGTCAAGCAAAATGTTGTGAGATATTTGAGAGGCTTTTGGCAGGCGAATGGTACACATGAGGGTTACAATCGGGTCAAAATTTGGTATGATAGGGTGCGACAAGTGATAAACCGAGTTTGAGGAGATAGTTGTGGCAAATAAACAACAACAATCGGCGGCGCAGCGCCGTGATAAACAACGACAACAGCGATCGCAACGGTTGCAGGGCGCTCAGAATCGCGTCCAGTCAACCCCGGCTGCCAGTCGCAGAAAGCCAACAAGGCGCAGGCGCGGCTGGAATCAATCCTATATGATAGGCATTGTGCTTGCTCTAATTGCGGTCATTATCGTGGCTTTTGTGTTTGTCTCAAGACAGCAATCCAGCGCACCGGCTCCCACGCCTACCAGTTCGCAGGTACTCAATGCTGTTACAAAGGTAGACCCGAATATCCTGTCGGTTGTGGGTACGGGAAAATTGCAGAATCCACTCAAGGCTGTACAGGGGTCGCCTCCGCCCTTAACCGGGCCAACAGGCAAACCAGCGTTTTTGTACATGGGATCGGAATGGTGTCCCTACTGCGCGGCGCAGCGCTGGGCTATGGTAGTGGCACTCAGTCGCTTTGGCACATTTAGCCAGTTGTACCAGATTACTTCATCCAGCGTAGATGTCTTCCCGAATACGCCCACGTTTAGTTTTTACTCTAAACTGTACAAAGGGCCACTTTATACGAGCCAGTATATTGACTTTGTGCCGGTAGAAGAGCAGGGCAATGTGAAGGATAGCAGCGGCGTGTACCCGACCCTGCAAACTCCGACTGCCGAGCAGCAGAAACTGTTCCTTACCTATGATGCGCCACCCTATACGGATGCCACGACTGCGCAAAGCATTCCATTTGTTGACATTGCCAACAAGTTCGTTGCCATTGGCCTGGCTTCGGGTTATTCGCCTCAGGACCTGGCGGGTATGCAGTGGTCCGATATTGCTAATAGCCTGGCTGATACCAGTTCGCCCGTCAGTCAACATATCCTCGGTTCGGCCAATTACCTGACGGCAGGCATCTGCATCGCTACAGGGCAACAGCCGGGCAGCGTTTGTTCAACCGATGTCATTCAGAATATCGAGAAAACGCTTACCAAAACCGCGCAGGACATGCACGGTACGCAAATTGCGTTGAACGGAGCGCTTGAAGCTGATCTGCGAAAATCGTTATGGTAAATAAAGCAGCCTGCCTGAATTGTAATAACTCAGGCAGGCTGCTTTGCTCCAACAAATATTGTTAGATTTTGGAGCTACTGAACCTGCGCCGCACTACCAGGAACGCGCCACAGGCTACCGTTGCCAGGACAAGTGGAGCGATTACCCAGAATTTCCAGCCACGCCCTGCGCGAACTTCTTCGGTTTCATCGAGCAGGTCGATTTTCTTTTCGATATCAGCTACTGTCTTTGCCACGCGAAATACTTCCTTTCAAGCCGGTGAAGTACCACCGGTGTAATTGTTTGTCTGGTGTTTGCTACTACTTCACGAGTCACCACAGTACTCAGCAGTAGCATTTACATTATACCGATGGGTTTATAATCATGCAAATGGATGATGTTAAAGTCGGGGATTATCCGATAATTCTTCCTGGTATGTCGGTAGACCATGCAGTTCGTGAATACAGCGCATGACCTTTGCCAGAGACTCGTCCATGGGATGGGAGGTATCAATGATACAGCCATGATCTTCAAAATCTTCGTAACGCGCTTTCCAACGCTCCCATTCTTCCCACGATGTTATCTGAAAGCTGGAGACCTGCCCTTTGCGGCCCTCCAAACGGCGTTTTTGTACTTCCGGCGGGCATTGGCAGTGAACAACCAGCATCTTTTTCTGGTATGTGCGGGCCAGTTCAAGACAGGCATCGTAGGTTCTGCGGTAAGTGAGGGGTGTATCTACGACAACGCTTAACCCCAGGCCTAGTTGCTCGCGGGTCAGCGCGAACATCAGCTCGTAGGAGAACTGTCCAACCGGAGTTACATTTCCGAACAGATCAACGGCAACCTGGCGGATAATGTCCCTATCGATCAGTGGCGCGTGTAAAGAAGTCGCAAGCAGGCGGGCAATAGTGCTTTTCCCGGTACCTGGGAAGCCACGCATGACAATGAACGTATTCCTACTATGCACAGTTCCATTCTCTTTTCTTCTACACTGAAGCGTTTATAAGCTGCCTACACGCAAGCCGGGCGTTAGATACCTCTTCTACTTGATAATAATAAGCGCGATCTTGAAAATATTCGCTTTCACGCTTGATGCTAATGAGTCAATACTTAGTTACTACTGTTACTTTAGTATAGTCATCTTTCTTTGCCCTGTCTAGTTTTCTAGCACTATTGTAGTATTTAACTGGCTAACCAGTACTATATCTCGGGCGGGTAGCCGCGCTTGCACCGCTCACAGTTGAAATGAAAAGTTTCAAGAAATTCACGAATGTAACAATTGATACTGAACGATATGAGAGCAAGGCTCTGCATAGAACTGGTAGCTTCTCTCCTTCACACGTGCTTATACGTCGATTTGTTACAGGTTTTGGGAGGGTATCCAGGGTTGTTGCATTATCGTGCAGGGCGATGGAAAAGTCGGGAGAGAAGCAAGGCGACCGCAAGGGTCGCCTCTACTATAACGACGAGACGGCTTGCCATGTCTGTTTATAGTAGAGGCGACCCTTGCGGTCGCCTTTGTGCCTCCCCCATGTCATACTTCCTTCACTCGACTTTTCCAATCCCTACATCTCTCTGTATGCATGGATGCTTGCTTGACGCGATGACTGACTCGCGCTATCATCGTAGGGAAGTATTCTGCTGAAGAGAGTGTCTGTTCTATGATGAAACGATTACGCGGACGCAACCTGGCGCATCCGGGGTGTCTGATTGGCGTGACTACGGGTTTATCGCTGGGTATTATCCTCGCGGCGGTGCTTGCGCTGCATAATGTATCACTGAATACGGTGTTGCTGATCTGGCTTGGGCTGACGGTAGGTTTGGGCACGATTGGTTGGATCATGGGTACCCGCCTCACATCGCGTTTCCCTGCTGTGGAGGAAGCGGCGTCTGCGCCTGGAGGCGAAAAGGCGGGCGAGTGAAGCCCGACAAAATCCACTGGCATATTGCGCGAAAATGTGCTATAGTGTAGGTGCATCGACTGATTGCCTGATTGCAGGCATGTAGCAATACACTTCTCCGTATGTCGAGCAAAGGGAGCGATGCCGCTCCTGGGCGATGTTGCGCGTTTCCTGGATTTGCCGTATCGCCGTGGACTCTCCAGAGTCGTTGACCACTGGATACGGGTTTCCCCTTACATGTTCGTGATGTTGTTCTTGTTTAGCCATGAACACGAACCAGGAGGATACCTGATGTCAAAAAATGAATTCCGCCAACCTGTTGCTGTTGATTCTGCCCCGCGTGGCAGTCGTTGCGAGTGGTGTGGCAAGCCAGCCGAGGTGCAGTTGACCGCCATCGGCGGCAATGCCCATAACGATAGCGGACTGTTCTGCCGCTCCTGTGGTGAGCAATTTACCCATGCCGTTGTCAACTCGTCCAAACTCTGGACAACAGCCGACACCACTAGGAAGGTCGGATAATAAAAGGGCGATCCGCGCGGATCGCCCTTTTTGATTGGCTCTGCTATTTATAGCGCCCCATGTACTTGATGATGTCGAATGTATTGGCTTGCTGCGTCATTTGATGAGCCGCTTCGTCCATGGTGGTTCGA
>JBOGTO010000646.1:0-4268 GCA_050695155.1 Ktedonobacteraceae bacterium | reverse complement strand
GGCAATCTCGCCCTCATTTTTATATATCTTTTTATATTGCCGGCAAATAGCGCGGCGCGTGACGGGCGTGTGTTGCCTGCTCAAAGGCGTAGGCCAGCTTGATGAGCGTTGGTTCGCTATAAGCGCGTCCCATAAAGGTGATGCCGATGGGCAGTTCAAACGTAAAACCTGCCGGAACGGTGATGGCCGGATAGCCCGCCAGGGCTGACGGTTGCGCGCTGCCGCCGGTGTGATGATCGCCATTGATGTGATCTATGCACCATGTCGGCCCCGTCGTAGGCATCACCAGCGCGTCCAAATTATGCTCGTTCATCACCGCATCAATACCTTCCTCGCGCGCCAATCGCCGGTTCTCCGCCAGCGCGTCCAGGTAGGTCTGGTCCTCCAGTGAAGGAGTTTCCTGCGCTTTGACCATCAGTTCATGTCCGAAATAGAGTAGCTCCTGCTCAGCGTGCGCGTCGTTGAAAGCAATAACGTCCGCCAGCGAACGCACCGGCGACTCAACCAGTCCGGCAAGATAAGCGTTCAAGTCGGCCTTAAATTCGTAGAGCAATACTGTCATCTCTGACTCTGAACTTCTCATCTGCTTCGCGCTCGGAATATCCGCGTTATCGATGATTTCAGCTCCCAGTTCGCGCATCCGCTCGATAGCCGCATTGACAACCGCGTCAGCTTTCGCGCTATAACCGAAATACTGCTCGCGCGCAACGCCAATACGCGCCCCTCGCAATCCGCCAGCGTCCAGAAATTTCGTATAGTCGCTATGATACTGCCCCTTGCTGGATGCGGTGGCTGCGTCGTGTTCGTCAACACCCGCAATGGCTCCCAGCATGATCGCGGCATCAGCTACCGTGCGCGTCATTGGCCCAACCGTATCCTGGCTGTGCGCTATGGGTACGACCCCCGCGCGGCTGGTCAGACCAACGGTAGGCTTGATGCCCACCAGCCCGTTAATGGCAGAAGGACACAGAATCGAGCCATCCGTCTCCGTTCCCAGTGATGCCGCCGCCAGGTTCGCCGCAATCGCTGCGCCAGAGCCTGAACTGGAGCCGCAGGGCGAGCGATCCAGCGCATACGGGTTGCGCGTCTGCCCGCCGCGCCCGCTCCAACCGCTTGATGAGGCATCTCCGCGAAAGTTTGCCCACTCGCTGAGATTCGTTTTGCCCAGGATGACCGCGCCCGCCTCGCGCAGCTTACGCGCCACAAATGCATCTCGCGGTACCCTCGACCCCACCAGCGCCAGCGATCCCGCTGTCGTTTGCATACGATCATCAGTAGCGATATTGTCTTTGATAAGTACAGGAATACCATGCAGTGGCCCTCTCGTACCGCTAGCAGCCCGTTCGCGGTCAAGCGCGCGCGCGATTTCAAGACATTCTGGATTGATCTCAATAACCGATTTCAGCGTCGGCCCGCTCCGGTCAATCGTCTCGATTCGCTCAAGATACAACTCAACTAGCTGCTCTGCCGTCACCTGCCCGCTACCCATCGCCTCCTGCAATTGAGCAATAGTAGCTTCTTCAAGCTGCGAAAATGCCTCCCCATATGCCTCGTTCATGACTACCCTCCAAATACGTAGATTCGTGCGGATGAGCATAGTATAGCATAGGTACACTCATCCTATTTAAGAAAATACACCGGCAGGTTACACTTGCGCTTGCTCCCTTCAAGTGGCTATACTTGTATACAGTCGAGTATTGACATGTCGCAAACGTTCCCATGAGGGTATCTATAGAAACAAAAGGAGAGCGAACGATGGCGTTCAGGTGGCAAAAGACAGTTGCAGTGGCCGCAAGCGTAGCCGGGTTAGCAGGTGGAGCATATTATTACATGATGCACCGCCCTCTGCCCAGGTATAAAGGCGAAGTAAAGTTACAGGGTCTGCACGAAGCAGTCGAAATCATTACTGATCGCTATGGTGTGCCGCATATTTACGCGCGCAACGAGGATGACCTGTTCTACGCGCAGGGATTTGCCCATGCCCGCGAGCGCCTGTGGCAGATGGACCTCAACCGGCGCATCGGGTCGGGCAGGCTCTCCGAGGTTTTCGGCGAACTCGCGCTCGATGCTGACCGTTTCGCGCGCCGCCTGGGAATGCACCGTTCCGCCGCCGCCGCTGTCAACCACTTGCCCACGCATAGCCGCCGCATCCTCGACGCCTATGCGCGTGGCGTGAACGCCTACATCGAGCAGAACCAGCACAACCTGCCCGTCGAATTTACCATCCTGCGTTACAAACCCGGCCCCTGGCTCATTACCGACACCATCCAGTGGTCCAAGATGATGGGCTGGAACCTGGGCGGCAACTGGGAAACGGAAATCGTCCGCGCGCGCCTCGTCGCCAAATTGGGGCCGGAACGCGCCGCCACACTGGAGGCAGGCTACGACCCACGTCACCCCTTGATTGTGCCGCCGGGCGTAGCCTATCAGGGCGTCAACATGGGCATGACGGAACAATACCAGCAGCTCAAAATGTTAAGCGGCTTTGGCATGTTGGGCGGTAGCAACAACTGGACCGTTGACGGCACTATGACTACCACCGGGTTCCCCATCCTCTGCAACGACCCGCACCTGGGACAACTCGCGCCCTCCATCTGGTACGAATGCCACCTGGTAGCGGGAGATTTCGATGTGGTTGGAGCCAGCTTCCCAGGCGCGCCGGGCATCGTCATCGGTCATAACCAGCACGTCGCGTGGGGACTGACCAATGCCATCTCCGATATCGAAGATCTCTTCATCGAAAAGTTTCATCCAGAACATCCCAACCAGTACGAATACATGGGCAAATGGGAAGAGGCGCAGGTTATCCGTGAGGAGATTCGCGTTAAAGGTTCAAAAACGCCCGCTATCGAAGAGGTGCGCGTGACTCGTCATGGTCCTATCCTGACCACCTTTGCTCCCTCTACACGCGATACCGCGAGCAACAATGGACACCAGGCGCAAGGACTCCCATTGGCTCTGCGCTGGACTGGTCAGGAAAAACACAACATCATTTCCGCAATACAGCAGATGAACCGCGCCACCAACTGGGAGGAGTTTCGCCAGGGCTTGCGCGATTGGGACTTGCCGCCGCAGAACGTCGTCTATGCCGATGTCGATGGCAATATTGGCTATGTTATGGCCGGCGCTATCCCCATCCGCGCTAAAGGCCAGGGACTGCTCCCCATGCCCGGCTGGACCGGCGAATACGAATGGGTCGGCTACATTCCTTTCGAGGAATTGCCGCAAACCTACAATCCAGAGCAGCACTTCATCGTCACTGCCAACAACCGCGTCGTCGATGACAGCTACCCCTACTACATCACCAACGAATGGCTGAACGGCTACCGCGCCTGGCGCATCCGCGACCTGCTGACGAGCAAGCAAAAGCTCTCACTCTCTGACATGGCAACTATCCAATCCGACCAGTACTCGCTGCCCGCCCTCGAACTAGTGCCACACATGCTTAAAGTCGCGGCCACCACGCCCGTCGAGAAAGCGGCTCTGGAAACGCTGCGCACCTGGAACTACATCCTTGCGCCGGGTAGCGCCGCCGCCGCCATCTACAGCGCCTTTCTCCTCAAGCTCGAACGCATCACTTTCGGAGCAATGCTGGGCGACGAAGAGGACGTATTGCAGGGCTATCTCGGCATAGGCACAACCGTACTCAACCCGCAGAACGGTTATCTTAGTCGCAACAAACCCATGCTGATCCGCCTGCTCAACGAACGCGACGACAACTGGTTCGCCGGCACCGTCGTTGCCAATGGCCCCAAAACCTGGGATGCTGCCCTCAATAGTGCCTTTCACGCCGCCATCGAGGAACTACGCGCTAAGCTTGGCGACGATGTGGCACACTGGCGTTACGGCGCGATCCACAAAATGAGCTACAACCACCCTTTGGGCCTGGTCAAGCCGCTCAACAAAATCTTCAATCGCGGCCCCATCCCCTTCGGCGGCGACATCGACACCGTCAACATGGGTTCCTCGCTGGTCAACCAGCCCGAAGTCATCGTGACGGTGCCATCCTATCGTCAAATCGTCAACCTGGCCGACCCCAAAGCCTCGCTTTCCATCCATCACCCCGGCCAATCCGGCCACCCGGCCAGCAAACACTACGACGACTTCATCAAACCCTGGCTAAGAGTAGAACATCACCCCATGCTCTTCGAGCGAGAAATGATCGAGAAGAACGCGGCGGGTACCTTGCGCATGACGCCGAAATAGTGAAGATGCCAGGCACAAAGAATGCCGTGCTTCTCATAAGTCGCTGGATGAAGCATGGCGAC